>NZ_NQWI01000058.1 GCF_002532535.1 Candidatus Viridilinea mediisalina | reverse complement strand
CACGCGTTGGAGTGCCGGCTTTAGCCGGCTGAAGCCGGCACTCCAACGCCAGTTCATAGACTTTTCAGACAGCCTCTAATACCATTGCAGATTGCAGATTGCCGAACATGGCGTCCCAAGTAGACATTTTTAATCTCATCGGCTATGATCGAGTTGGCCCTTGAACCCTCTTGCATTTACCACGAGGAATATACCATGTATGTGATCAAAGTCGGCGGCAGCGCTGGCAATAACTATGATGCTCTCTGTGATGATCTCGCGGCCCGCTTTGCCCAGGGTGAGCGGGTGGTTTTGGTTCACGGTGGCTCCGACGAGACCAACCGCCTCGGTGAGGCCCTCGGCCATCCGCCCCGTTTTGTCACTTCGCCAAGTGGCTATACCAGTCGCTACACCGACCGACGTACACTTGAGTTTTTTATGATGGCAACGGGTGGCCTGGTCAACAAAGCCCTAGTTGAGCGCCTGCAAGCGCGGGGCTGCAATGCCTTTGGCCTCAGTGGTCTTGATGGCCGTCTGCTTACCGGCAAACGCAAAGCTACCATCAGAATCGTTGAACAGGGCCGCCAGCGCATGCTACGCGATGATTGGACCGGCACGATTGAGCAGGTCAATACGACTCTACTGCGCATGCTGCTTGAGGCCAACTACCTACCAGTGGTTGCGCCCCTCGCCTGCTCCGAGGCGGGTGAGGCGCTCAATGTGGATGGCGACCGGGCCGCAGCGGCCCTTGCAGCCGCCCTCAATGCCGATGCACTCCTGCTGCTCTCCAATGTCCCCGGCCTGCTCCGTAACTTCCCCGACGAGACCTCACTGATTAGCAACATCCCCCAAGCCGAACTCGAAGACTACCTGCCCTTCGCTGAAGGGCGCATGAAGAAGAAGGTGCTGGGAGCCCAAGAAGCGCTCATCGCTGGCGTTAAGCGTGTTATTCTGGGCGACGCTCGGCGCAGTGGTTGCATCAGCGCCGCTCTCGCTGGTGCAGGAACAGTCATAGCTTAAATCGGAGAGATACATGCAACATTGCAAACAGTGTGGTGCCCAGAGCGAAGCTGATCAACGCTTCTGCTACAACTGCGGTGCCCGCCTTGAGCCAACCTACGCACCCCCTGCGCCCTCAGCACCAACCATTCCCGTCCCCCCGCCCCAAGCCCCGCTTCAGTATGGTGGCCAGCACCAACCCCACCAGCACCAGCAGTATGGGCAACCCCAGCCCCATGTCATTCCCAACAGCACCCTTGCGATTGCCAGCATCGTATCGGGCATCCTTGCTTGGACGATCCTGCCCCTCTTGGGTGCATTAGCAGCGATCATTGCGGGCCACATGGCCCGGAGCGAGATCCGCAACGCTGGTGGCAACCTCAGTGGCGATGGCTTGGCCGTGTTTGGTCTGGTACTTGGCTATGCCCAAATGGCGCTCATGGTTCTCTTTTTCTGCTTTTTCTTGTTTGTCTTTGTGGTTGCGCTGGTCTGAAATACGAATGTCCCGTGTTTGCGGCTTCGCCGCAAACACGGGACATTCGTAGGGCTACCGCCCTCACGTTACCTTACCGTTCGTGTTGGCGGCGCAGCCACTAACACGAACGGTAAAGAGAAAACCTAATCTGCCGAAGCGCCGGGCATGTAGGGGCGCGAGGGGCTGAGGTCGGGGTAGGCAACCGCACCGTGCTCGCCGATGTCGAGCCCAGCCTCTTCCTCTTCCTTGCTGACGCGCAGGCCGATGGTGGCCTTGATGGCGAAGAACATCGCACCAGCGAGCCCAGCGGTCCAGAGGCCGATTGCGAGGATGCCGACGATCTGGGCGATCAGCAGGGTGGCACCGCCGCCGAAGAAGAGCCCAGTCGTGCCGGTGTTACCCTCGTAGGCCGCGAAGAGACCAACCGCCAGCGTGCCCCAGATGCCAACCACGAGGTGGACGGGCACTGCACCCACCGGATCGTCAATCTTGAGCTTCTCGAGCATCTCAGCCGCGAGGACAACCAACGGGCCGCCGATGAAGCCGATGAGTACGGCGAAGACCGGCGTGACGTAGGCGCAGCCAGCGGTGATGGCCACAAGGCCAGCCAGCACACCATTGATCGTCTGGGGCAGGTCGGGCTTGCCGTAGCGCAGCCAGGCAGTAACGAGGGCACCAACAGCACCAGCCGCCGCCGCAAGGTTGGTGTTGACCGCGATCAGGGCGACCGCATCGGCGCTACCCTGCGAACCAATCGCCAGCTCGCTACCGGGGTTGAAGCCGAACCAGCCGAGCCAGAGGATGAAGGCACCAAGCATCGCCAGCGCCATACTGTGACCCGAAATGGTCTTCGGCTTGCCGTCGGAGCTGAAGCGTCCGAGGCGCGGCCCCAAGATGATCGCACCCATCAACGCAGCCCAACCGCCAACACTGTGGACAACCGTGCTGCCCGCGAAGTCGGTGAAGCCCCAGGTTCCGTCGCCACCGTTGAGCCAGCCGTAGCCGCTCCAGACCCAGTGGACAACCACGGGGTAGATGAAGAGCGAGAGGATGAAGCTGTAGGTGAGGTACGCAACGAACTTGGTGCGCTCAGCCATGGCACCAGCCACAATCGTTGCAGCGGTACCCGCAAAGACCACCTGGAAGAACCAGCTTGCCAAAATTGGCACTTCACCCTCAGCCGTGACATTGCCCAGGAAGAATTGGTCGGTACCAATAAAGCCGCCAGCCGAAGTACCATAGGCCAAACCCCAACCCACCGCCCAGAAGGCGATAGAACACATCACAAAGTCCATCAGGTTCTTAAACAGGATGTTAGCCGTGTTCTTCGAGCGGGTCAGGCCAGCCGTAAGCATGGCAAAACCAGCCTGCATGAAAAAGACCAGACAGGCTGCAATCAACAGAAAGAAGGTGTCCATCGCCACCGCAAGCTCGGCGGTGCTAATCTCTTCTTGTGCAAAGGCCGTACCACTATTCGCCAACCAGAGTCCGAATGCCCCAGCAATTGCCAAACCTACTTTGTACTTCATTCCGAGCGCTCCTTTGAGTACAGCGTAACGCGGGTGTACCACGGTAGATGCGGTGTCTACAATATTGTGCGGATCGATTCGACCATTCCCAAAGCTACAGAGATATTTTGGATAGACGACAGCGTCGCACCGGAAGCGGCTCACCCCCAACGCTGCAACGGCGCAGAGTGGGCAGCGAACGTGTATTCACCCCCTTACATGTGGGCATGCTAGGCCCGTGCTTCAATTTACTTTTTCATCTTGCTGATAAGATGTATAGTATCAAACCTATGGCGAAGAACAAGAGGCACGCAGTACAAAATCTTTGCACACTGATATGGATCTTCTGTCTAAAGAGGCTGTCTGAAAGGTTTATGAACTGGCCGTTGGAGTGTCGGCTTCAGCCGGCTAAAGCCGGTGTCGGCTTCAGCCGGCTAAAGCCGGTGTCGGCTTCAGCCGGCTAAAGCCGGTGTCGGCTTCAGCCGGCTAAAGCCGGTGTCGGCTTCAGCCGGCTAAAGCCGGTGTCGGCTTCAGCCGGCTAAAGCCGGCACTCCAGCGTGTGCCACAGTTAGGAGCAGCTTGCATGGATCAAACTGACCATGATGCCATCAGGGCACGCGCTCAGGCGCAGTTTGGCCCGGTGGCCCAGGCTTATGTGACGAGTAGCATGCACGCCTCTGGGGCCGATTTGGCCCGTGTGGTGGCGTTAGCCGATGCTCAAGGCCACGAATTGGCCCTTGATGTGGCGACGGGCGGTGGGCATATGGCCCTCGCTTTGGCCCCCGTGGTGCGCCATGTGGTTGCCAGCGATCTCACGCTCACGATGCTGCACGCTGCCCGCACGCAGATCGCGGCGCAAGGGATAAGCAACGTGAGCTACCTACGCGCTGCCGCAGAGGCGTTGCCCTGTGCCCCTGCCAGCCTCGATCTGATAACCTGCCGCGTGGCTGCCCACCATTTCGCCGATGTACGCGCCTTCCTCAAGGCTAGTGCGGCGGCCCTGCGCCCCGGCGGACGGCTGATTATTGCCGACCATATTGGCCTTGCCGATCCCGAGGAGGATGCTTTTATGGACCGTTTCGAGCGCTGGCGCGATCCCAGCCATGTGCGGGCCTACTCCTTTGCAGAATGGCACAGTTTCTGCGCTGCGGCGGGCTTGACCATCACCCATAGCGAGGAAGATCCGCGTGAGCCCTATCAGTTTGCCGCGTGGACCGCACGCATGCGCATGCCCGCCCGCGAGTGCGCGGCACTTGAACGCTGGCTCCTCGCCGCCCCCGCCCACATGCGTGAACGCTTCGCCATTGTTGCAGATGCAGGGCGCGTCGTCTCGCTCCGTGGCATCTTTGGCATTGTGGTGGCGGTCAAATGATCTGCGTGTGATACCAATTACCCTTGAACCTGCCGCATGATCAAGAACGCGAAAGCCCATTGGGACACTATGTTCGGCAATCTGCAATCTGCAATCTACAATCTGCAATCTACAATCGTAAATGGTATGAGGCGAGGATGTGAGGATGCGGAGCGGCGGAGCTCTCGCCGCTTCGCCTCACGCCTCCTCACTTCGGCGTAGCCCCAAAAGATAGCCCTATAGAACTATAGACACCCCCCGCACCCCTCTTATATAATGATAGCAGCAACGTCACGCCCTCCAACGGGAGGGTAACTGTGCATCTTCCAACCTGCATCGGGGGACACTATGAAGACTCAAGTAGCGACTACACCACCACCAAAAAAGCACCTCAGACGGGCTGTACGTGGTCAATCCATTGTTGAGTACGCACTCACGCTTGTTCTTATTTTTCTCTTGGCCCGTGGTACCCTTGGCACCATCATGAATAGCTTTGTCTCGATTGTCGAGACGGCACGCGCTGGCTTTGCCGGCGAGCTTGAGGATGGGTTGCCGCCCGGGGCTGGGGCTGGACAAGGCAACAACGATAATAACAGCGGCGGCAACAATGATAATAACAGCGGCGGCAACAACAATAATAACAGCGGCGGTGGCAATAATAACAGCGGTGGTGGTAGCAACACCCCCCCGCAACGCCCCAACCTGCCCCCACCCCCACCCACAATGACGCCGTTGCCCGACTCGCAGGAACCTTCTGCTTGGCTCTGCTATGTACCCGACCTGCGTGGGATCAAGTTTACCGATGCGCGTGATATTGTTTGGGCACGAGAAGGCTTTGATACGAGCAAGCTGAACAGATCTGGTGGTAACAACAATATGATCATCGGCCAACAATCAATCGAGGCCGGTTCGATGGTTGATTGCGACTCCTCCATGACCGTGCAGTCAGGCTCGTGTACCATACCCAACATGGTCAATATGACCTGGAGCGACGCGTTGTCGGCTTGGACAGGGGCGGGCTTTGCTGATGACCAGTTGCAGCGCCCAGCGGACGCCGACTCCGATTTTGTGGTGGGCAGCCAGAGCGTCGCTGCTGGCTCGGTGGTCAATGGTTGCCGCCAGAGTGTAACCTTGACGCCCGGCACCTGTACGGTTCCCAACCTGGTTGGACGCAATTTCAACACGAGCGGGACGAGTGTCGCGCATACTGTGTGGGGCAATGCAGGCTTCGGTGCGTCACAACTGACGACAGACCCGGCTAACCCTACGAATTTTGAAATTAGCAGCCAATCGCTCGTGGTAGGCACCACGGTGGACTGCCAGACTGCTTCGATGACGGTCACTCCGGCCCAGACCACCTGCACCGTACCGCAAATGGTCAATCAGACCGTGAGCGGGGCGCGCGCCAGTTGGGCTGCAGCAGGCTTTACTACCACACCGAGTTTCAGCAAACATAACCCGAAGGATGATCACATTATTGCGAGTCAATCCCTCGCAGCGGCAAGCGAAGTTGCCTGCGACTCCAACATCTCGCTGGTCGAGGAAGATCGTATGGTAGTGATTGCGCTCTCGCCCGTCTCGGCCCAACCGGGTAGCACCTTCACCCGAGCCCAATCCTCCAACATTGTGGTGCGCGCCGATGCTTTTGCTGTCGCATCCAACAACTTCAATCCAGACAATCTTACGGGCACGAATGGCAGTGGGGTGAGCCACCTCATGTTCTATATCATCCGCTCCGATGGTACCACTATGAATTCCCAGCGTGAGGGTTTACGCCCCTACTGCTTTAACGGTGATGCCAATAACGGTGATGGAACCCCCTGTGATCCTTTGGGCTTCCAGTGGCCCGCCGATACCTACACGATTAGGATTGTAGCCCACTCGAGTAGTAATAATACGAGTGATACGACGCTGGAGTATACCATCACGATCACTGACTAACGGGTTGCTTCGGAAGCGCCTCCGGTGCAGGCACAAGGGGATGCGCGGGAACCTGGTTCCCGCGCATCCCCTTTTTGTGGTAGGGGAAGGGGTCAGAAAGGCGCTTGTAGCTTTACCGTTTACCCTTGAACATGCCGCATTATCAAGAACGCGAAAGCCCATTGGAACGCCGTGTTCGGCAATCTACAATCTGCAATCTACAATCGTAAATGGTATAACCCAACGGGTTTGTGCTACACTATTGCTTAGCATTGCACCCAACCAGTTTCTCAGGAATTGCTTATGCCAAACGATACGCTCACAGTCACCACCTCCACCAGTAGCTACCCGGTCATTGTGGCTGAGGGGGCGCTGCACGATCTACCGCAACATCTGGCCAACCTCGCTATCAAAGGGCGGGTCTGGCTGATTAGTGATACCACCGTCTTCCCGTTGCATGGCCTAGCTTTGTGTGAACGCTTGCGCGCCGCTGGCTATACGGTCGAGAGCTTTGCGCTGCCGGCGGGTGAGGCGAGTAAGAACGGGGCCCAGCTTGGCCAACTCTACGATTGGATGCTTGGCGGTGCGGTCGAGCGCCGCGATATTGTGTTGGCCCTTGGCGGTGGGGTGGTCGGCGATCTGGCGGGCTTTGCGGCGGCGAGTGTCCTGCGCGGGATTGCACTGGTGCAACTGCCCACAACGCTGCTCGCAATGGTTGATGCTGCCGTTGGTGGCAAGACCGGCATTAACCATGCGTTGGGCAAAAATCTGATCGGTGCCTTCCATCAGCCGCGCCTGGTTTTGGCCGATACTGCTACCCTGGCCTCCTTGCCGCCCCGGGAGTTGCGTGCAGGTTGGGCCGAAGTGATCAAGCATGGCGTCATCAGCGACGCACGGCTCTATGCCGAACTGCAAAACCTCGCCGCCGATCTGCGCCACCCGGCGCTGCCCGATTCGAGCGAAGGGATCAACTGGACACCCGGCGATCCACGCTTGACGGCGATCATCCGGCGGGCCGTTGCGGTCAAGGTGGGCGTCGTGATCCGCGACGAGCGCGAGCAGGGCGAGCGCATCACCTTGAACTATGGGCACACCATTGGCCACGCAATCGAGGCGCTCACCGGCTATGGCACCCTGCTCCACGGCGAGGCGGTTGCCATCGGCATGCACGCTGCGGCCCGCATTGCTGCCTGTATGGGCCTCTGCGATCTAGGCTTAGTCAAGAGCCAGCGGGCGCTGCTGCATGCCTATGGGCTACCCACCGCGTTACCGGCTGCGTTGGAGCATGACGCGATCATCGCCACGACTCTGCGCGACAAAAAGGTCGAGGCGCGCAACGTGCGCTGGGTGCTACCCACAGCAATTGGCAATGTCGTTGTACGCGACGACGTACCCGAAGCGCTGGTGCGCACTGCGTTAAGCTGAGGGGGGGCGGTGGCGGTGCCCCAAACCCCATTTTTTGTTGCGAGTTGGCGGCGAAGCCGCCAACTCGCAACAAAAAGAGTTTTATGGGGAGAGGCGAAGCCTCCAGAGGTAAAGTCACCGCACCAAGGTAAACGTCGCCACCCGCACGGTATCGCTCTCAAGACCTTGGCCGACGATGCTCCAATGGCCAAGTGGGTCGCTCGTTTCGGTAAAGAAGCCAATCAGCAACAAGCCATCAGCATTGGCATAGGCGCGAAAGGGGAACGTGCGGGCTTCGCCATTGGGCAGGTTGAGCCAGATAGCCACCCGTTCGCCCGGTTTGTAGCCATGGGCCTCAAAGCCGAGTGTCGTGGCAATTGGGGCTGGATTGGGGAAGACGCGGGCTTGAAGGTTGGGCTGCTGCACACAAGCACTTGAATCGCCTTCGGGAACCGGGCCTGCGGGCGGAGGATAGGGGGCCATGCCGGGGCGCAGTTGACAGGGAACCAAGATGCTGGCGAGAGTGCCGAGCCGTACACTATTGCCTACGAGTTCAAAGCGGCCACGCTCAAAATATTGCACCAGATAGTTCTGGCCGTCAGGCAATTGCTGGACAACCTCTTCGCTTATAGGCAAGCCAAAAATCTCCGCGCCGCCACGCTGCTGCCAAAAGGTAAGGAATTGCCCACGGAGGGTATGCCCGGTTTCGGGGAAGTAACGCACCCCCGGCGCACTGACGGGGCCAACCCGGGGAAAGCCTTGGCCAGTTGCAGCGAGATACTCACGCCCCACGAGGCCCAGACTGATGAAGGCTTGATCGTTAACCACATCAAGCTCGAAGCGGGCGCGTTCAAAGTATTGTACGATACGCCCATCGCTGTTCTGCACAAACTCGGGTGAAATCGGATAGCCAAAGATATCGAGTCCACCATTACGCTCCCAGAAGGAACGGAACGCCCCCCCAAGGAAGTGCCCAGTCTGCGGGAAATAGTGTTGCCCTTGGGCTTGAGCGGGCGCACTCGGGAGGGCACCAAGCACCAACAACACCGCGAGGAGTAGCAATACTCCGCTCCAACGTCTGTGGCTCATGGCTGATCCTTATATTGCTGCGTCTGCCAATTTTAGGCCATGATACGCCATCGAATCAGCAGTGTCAAGGCAAGTCTTGCGGCTCAACGCGGGGTGCGCTTTTGGTATAATACCAATTATCTTTAGAACATGCTGCATCATCAAGAACACTAAAGCCCATTGGGACGCCATGTTCTGCAATCGGCAATCTGCAATCTACAATCGTAAATGGTATAATGGTGGCATGACTATTCCAATTATTACCGACTTGGACGTGGCGCGAGCAGGCGTGTTGCGCCGTGCGCCGCTCGATGAGGATACGACGACGGCGGCTGCGGTGGCGGCGATTATCGCTGAGGTGCGGGCCGGTGGCGATGCGGCGCTGCGTGATCTCAGTGAGCGCTTTGATGGCGTGGCCCCGGCTGCGCTTGAGGTGCCGCATGAAGCTTGGGTTGCTGCGCTAGAGGAGCTCCCAGCGGATCTCTGTAACGCCCTGATGGTTGCAACTGAGGAATTGCGCCGCTTCCATGAGCGTCAGGCGCGCAACTCTTGGGTTGACTTCAGCGTCGAAGGAGCACGCGGCCAATTGGTTGTGCCACTGCAACGGGTTGGCCTCTATGTGCCTGGTGGGGCAGCCCCCCTGCCCTCTTCATTGATCCACGCGGCAGTACCGGCCCAAGTGGCCGGGGTTGAAGAGTTGATCGTCTGCTCGCCACCTCAGCGCAGTACTGGTCTGCCCGCGCCCGTCGTCTTGGCGGCGGCCCAGATCGTTGGGGTGGATCGTGTCTTTAGTGTCGGTGGTGCCCAAGCGATTGCCGCAATGGCCTATGGTACCGCCAGCATACCCCGTGTAGACAAGATTGCAGGCCCCGGTAATCGCTTTGTCATCCAGGCCAAACGGCTGGTCTATGGTACCTGCGGGATCGAGAGCCTGCCTGGCCCCACCGAGACGCTCGTGATCGCTGATGCTCATGCTGAGCCGCGTTTTGCCGCCGCTGATCTCTTGGCTCAGGCTGAACATGTTGATGCTAGTGCGATCCTGCTTACTCCCTCAGCAGCACTGGCTCAGGCGGTTCAAGCTGAAGTTGGGCGTCAACTGGAGGCCCTGCCAGCGAGCAATGCCCAAGCCGCCAGTGAGGCTGTCAGTACCCGTGGGGGCATCGTGATTGTGCCTGATCTGGCGGTCGCTTTCGATCTCGCCAATGAGTATGCACCTGAACATCTCTGTCTGCTCTTGAACGATCCCTGGCCCTATGTGGGTAAGGTACGCAATGCTGGGGGCATCTTCTTGGGAGAACAATCCTTTGAAGTCTTGGGCGACTACTGCGCTGGCCCTTCGCACATTATGCCCACTGAGGGCACCGCTCGCTATGCCTCGCCCGTGAATGTGGACGACTTCCGTAAGGTCATTTCGCTGGTTGGGCTCAATGCCCAAGCCCTGGCCCGTATCGGCCCTGCCGCCCGCCGGATTGCCGAAGCCGAAGGGCTCCTTGCTCACGCGGCGGCGGTCGCTGTGCGGTTGTCCTAAACCCTCTAGGCTACGCTCCAAACCCTCATGTGTGCTGCGTGTTGGCGGCGAAGTTGCCAACACGCAGCACACAAAAAGTATTGTTAGCGCGAAAAAATTCTGGGCTGCGACGTTGGCTGAGCCTGTCGAAGCCACCGTCGCGTTGGCTCGTTGGCTTCGACAAGCTCAGCCAACGAGCCAACGCGACGCCCCCCACGAGCCCAGGGCTTTTTCGTGCTAACAACACATTGCGAAAGGCTATCTCCATGTCAGGCTTCTTTGTAACTTTTATCAACTTGCTCTTTCAAGCCTTCTTCTTTGCCATCTTGGGCCGTGTGCTGGCCTCGTGGGTTGATCCAATGGGCAATATGCGCGCAACTCAAGTGCTACGCGACATCACCGAGCCTATTTTGGCCCCGATACGGAGCGTGCTGCCGCCCTTTGGGATGCTTGATCTTTCGCCCCTCGTGGCCATGTTGTTGCTCAACATGATCCAGCGACTGATTATGGGGGCGATCTACTGAGATCAGTAGCAATTTGTATGCATGCTTCTTCTACTTGGAACGAACGCTTCCTTTTGCTGGTGGTCTTTCTTTCGGGTGTAGGTACCTTGGGCATCGAGATGGTGATGCCGCGCCTCATGGCCCCCTTTTTTGGTACCTCGCAGCCGATCTGGGCGGTAGTGATCGGCATGACCCTCGCCTATTTGGCGGCGGGCTATTGGCTCGGTGGGCGTCTGGCCGACCGCCGCCCCGATGAGCGTTTACTCTTCTGGCTGATTGCGTGGGCGGGCTTTTTGTGCGCGATCATTCCGCTGATTGCCCGCCCTGTGCTGCTCTGGGCGCAGATGGGCTTGCGCCATGTGGCTGCCGGAAGTTTCCTGGGTGCGCTGATTGTGGTTGTGCTGCTCTTCGCCGCGCCGGTTACCATGATGGCCATGGTTGGTCCCTTTGCGATCCGGCTGCAACTGCGGCGCATGGCTGCGGGCATCGAGGTCGCAGGCCGCACCGTTGGCACCATCTCGGCCCTCTCTACCGTTGGCTCGATTCTTGGTACCTTCTTGACCGTCCTGCTCTTTATTCCACTGATTGGCACGAGTGCGACCCTGTTCCTCTTTGCGGCCTTTCTGGTTGGACTGGCCCTCGTGGGCCTACGTGATTGGCGGGTGGGATTACTCTTATTGGCGGTTGCGGGCCTCTTTGTGCTTCACGGTCGCTTCGACAGCGGCATCAAGAGCGCCGATTGTCGTGGTTGCCGCTTGGTGGCCGAGGCTGAATCGAGCTACAACTATATCCAAGTGGCCGACCAGGAGGTTCACTATCACGATGGAACGATTGATCAGCGGCGGGTGTTGATTCTCAATGAGGGCCAGGCGATCCATTCGGTCTATCGGCTCAAGTTTCGTGCAACCGGCGATCCCCTCGACCTCTTGACCGATGGTGGCCCTTGGGATTACTTCGCGGTTGCGCCCTACTTCTACCCGGCGCTGCATCCCGACGAGGTGCAGAGTATGGCAATGTTGGGTTCGGCGGCTGGCAGTATTCCCAAGCAGTTCTTGGCTATTTATGGCCCCGAAACGCGCATTGATGCGGTCGAAATTGACCCCGTGATCATTGCCAAAGGCCGCCAATATTTCGATCTGGAAGACCTCGATCCAGCCTTTCCCAACTACCAGACCTACGCCCAAGATGCACGCTACTGGCTTGCCACCAATGAGGGACGCTACGACGTGATCGGCATGGATGCCTACCACCAGCCCTACATTCCCTTCCATCTCACCACTGTCGAATTCTTTCAACAAGTGCGCGAACGGCTCACCCCCCGGGGGGTAGCGGTGGTCAATGCGGGCCGTCCCGCCAGTGGCGACGACCGCCTGGTCAATGCGTTGGCTTCCACGATGCTGGCTGTCTTTCCCGAAGTGTACATCATTGACACCCGTTTCTCGAACGCGATCCTTGTTGGTGTTAACCAACCTGTTGGTGATGGAGTAGCCAACTTTGTCCACAACAGCGCCAACATGGCTATCCTAGCCGCAGAGGAACCGCGCTACCGAGCGTTGCAACTCGTCATGTACTGGTCACTCAACGAAGGGCGCTTCGGGCCAGTACGGCCCTTTAGCCCAGCCGAAGCGCGCTTCGCCCCCTTCACCGACGATTGGGCCCCGGTCGAATGGCTCATTGATGGCTTAATCTTCCGTGAAGCGGTCGGAGGGTTTTAGGTTCTTTAGGAACAGAGGGACAGAAGAACAGAAGAACAGAGGGGCAGAAGAACAGAACTTTAGGTTCTTTCGCCGAAAGGCTTAACGTAATTAAGGAGAATACTCATGGGAAACTTTGCTATCTTCAGCGACATCAAGCGGATCGTTCGTGGTGCGCGATTGGAGGAGGAGAGCGTCAAGACCATCTTTGGTGATGTGAAACTCGACTTGACCAAGGCACCGTTGCAGGCAGGCGATCATGATATGCACCTCTTAACGCTCTTTGGTGACATCAAGGTGCGTATTCCTGAACACATCGGGTTGTCCATCAATGCACGCACGCTCTTCTCGGACTTTGAGGTAGAGACGCGCTCGAGTGGGCTTGACGAGAAGCCGGGCACAAACTGGCAGAGCGAAAACTTCGCCCAAGCGAGTGTACGGCTCTACCTGAGTGTTGAAGGGCTCTTTGGGGACATTGACGTCGTGCGGATTCCGGTAGACCCGGTGCCAGCACTGCCCCAAGAGCCGACTGGCTACGAAGGGCAGACGCGCCGTTTGCCCCAAGAGTAGCTTTACCATTGCAGATTGTAGATTGTGGATTGTAGATTGCCGAACATGGCGTCCCAATAGTAATTGGTATTATGGTAAGGATGTGAGGGAATAGGTTCCATGAATCTTGTTGCGTGTTGACAGCTTTGCTGTCAACACGCAACAAAAAGTAAGGAAGCCATGAGCCAAAGCACGGCTATTCCACCGCGGCTCCAAGCGATCATTGAAGAGTTCCAAGCTTGTGATCGGAGCGAGAAGCTGGAACTAATGCTGGAGTATGCTGATCGTCTACCGCCGCTCCCGGCCCAGCTTGAGGGGCACAGCGGCATGGAGCAGGTTCACGAATGCATGAGTCCCGTCTTTCTCCAGGCGGAACTGATCGATCACGCGATCGTCTTTTACATTGATGTACCCCCGGAAGCGCCCACGGTTCGCGGCTACGCCGCGCTGCTGATGGAGGGCTTAGCGGGGGCTACGCCGCAGATGGTGCTTGCCGTACCGAATGACTTCTTCCAAGCCATGGGTCTACACCAGGTCTTGAGTCCACAGCGGCTGCACGGGATTAGTGCCTTGCTTGCGTACATGAAGCGTCAAGCGTTGGCTTTAAAGGGCGCGAAGGCGCGAGGAGGCGAGGAGGCGTGAGGCGAGGGCTTCGCGTCCTCGCGTCCTCGCCTCCTTGCCTCCTCGCCTCACGTCTCACGCTTCAATCTGCAAAATATAACCTTTGCCGCGCACATTGAGCAGGTAGCGTGGTGCGCTAGGGTCGGGTTCGATCTTTTGGCGCAGATGGTGAATATGGGGTTTAATCAGTTCACCGGCTTCCATATCGTTTGCTTCATAGCCTTGGGCGCAGCGCACCAATTGGGTATAGGAGAGCATCTGGCCGGCGTGTTCAGCCAAGCAGAGCAGCAGACGAAACTCGGTGGGGGTAAGGTTGAGTGAACGTCCGTCGAGGATCGCGGTTTGATGCCAGGTATCGAGTTGGAGTTGACCGATCTGGACTTGGCGTTCGTTGATGGGCTGTGGGGTAGGCTGTGGTGCTGCGGATGCTGCGGCTTGGGCGGCGAGCAGGGCGATATGGGCATCGTCGTCGGATGGATTATTACCGGCAAGCTCTTGAGCAGCAGCCCCGATGGCGCTAAGCAGGGCGCTTTGGCGCTGGCGGCGTTGGCGATCGCTGAGACCAGCCGTAACGCGATCCAGAATTTGGGCTGGTTCGCTGGTCTTGAGCATATAATCGAAAATGCCGTAGTGAATGCCTTCAATCGCGGTCTCGAGCGAGCCATGGCCGGTAAGCACAATGACAACGGTATCGATTGAGCGTTGGCGTAGCGCCTCTACAACCTGGATACCGTTGATGCCGGGCATTTGCAGATCAACCAGCATCAGGTCAAAACGTTGGCGATCAAACATCGCCACGGCTTCTTCGCCACTAGCGGCGACCATGACGGTATGGCCAGCGCGACTAAGCAGTGCTGATAGGGTTAAGCGAATATTTTGCTCGTCGTCTATAACCAAAATTTGGGCGGGCTGGGTCATGCGTTTGCGCTCCGTGCCAAAAAGCACTATAGTTTGGGCGGTGAGCGTTATATTTCATTATACTGTGCTGCACTTTGTAGTGTCAATGTAATTGGGGTGACGGTTTAGGGTTATCGCCCACACCCCCCACCGGAGGCGGAGAATCTGCTATGGATGAAATTGAGCAACTCCGGGGCTACATTGGTGAGCTTGAGGAACGGTTGCGTGCCGCAGAGGCTCATGCTGCCAACGTGGCGCGTGAGGCTGAACTTCAGCAGAGCCGTGCGCTGGATTTAAGTGCCCGCCTGAGTGCTATTCTTTCCATTTCGGCGGCCCTGCTGATTAGTCGTGATGTGAATGCGATTGTTCAACTGGTCGTGCGTGAAGCGGGTTGTCTCTTTGCTGGCACGCATGCTGTGCAACTCTTTTTGCTTGACCAAGAGAGTGAACGGATCGATCTACGGGCATCGTCGGGGAATGGCGATAGCCAATGTGGTTATGTCCTTGCAAAATTAGCGGTGCTTGCGCCACGGGCGATGCTGCTGGTGGGCCCAGAGCTTGAGCATGCCTTGGCGCATTGCCATCAGCAACACGCCAACCAAGCACAGGGGTGTGCCAATGCTCATGTTTGCCCGCCTGCGAGTGCCTTGCTGGGGCCGTTGCGGGTCGAGAGTATGCGCATGGGGGCAATTGTGCTGTATGGCTACCATCCAAACAAGCGTTACTATCCTCGTGATCTGCCTTTTGTGCAAGCGCTTGCTGATCTGACAGCGGTAGCGATTGATGAGGTTATGCAGCGTGTACACGCCGCAACGCTGCAGCGCGATCTGGCAATTACTCAGTCACTTCATGCCGAAGCCCAAGCGCGGCTCAATACGGCCCAGGCGCAACTGCTGCAAAGCGCCAAATTGGCCGCAGTAGGCGAACTCTCTGCCTCTGTTGCCCACGAGATCAACAATCCGCTCTATGCTGCTCGTAATAGCCTCTATCTTGTGGAACAAGACATTGCCCCTGATGCTCCGCAACATGCCTTTCTCGCCATTGCCCAACAAGAGCTTGGACGTATTGCACGAATTATTACCCGCATGCGCGACTTCTATCGTCCCGCTAAGGCCGAATTAGCAGCCACGAATGTCAATACGCTTCTGCGCGAAACGCTGGAATTGGTGCAGACCCATCTGCGCCATGGCCACATCCACGCTATTGCTACGCTTAACCCGGAGCTGCCTTGTACCGTCGCGCATGCCGACCAGTTGCGTCAAGTCTTTCTTAATATTATCCTTAATGCCTGCGATGCCATGCCGTATGGTGGTGATCTGCGGGTAACGACACAATTACTCCAAGCTCGCCCTGAAGCACCGGCTACCATTGGGGTCTATATCACCGATACTGGACTGGGTATACCTCCTGAACATTTACCTCACCTCTTTGAACCTTTTTATACCACCAAAGCACAGGGTACGGGTCTGGGCCTTGCGATTAGTGCCCATATTGTCACTCAGCATGGCGGACGGATTACAGTCGAGAGCGCCCAAGGCCAAGGTACCGCGTTTACAATCCTGTTGCCCGTTCATGGGTAGGACTGCACCTTGCAGCAACATGGGCTGAGTGTGCTACACTTAGAACTATGAACCACGTCACACCACAGCCAAGGCTTTCAAGGTGGTTTGCTCCTGATACGCTTGCGATTCAGAGTGTGGCGGTGTTGGCGGTGTTGGCGACAGTGATTAGTGCGCTACACCTTGATCTGACACCCGATGCGTTCACTCTGTTGGTGGGCTTATGTGGGCTGCATCTTGTGGCAGTGACGCTTGTGCCTGTGCGCCGTTTACCCCCGTGGGCGCAGGTGTTCTATCTGTTAACGCAGGCGCTGCTGGCAAGTGTGGTGCAGGTTTTTGCGCCTGCCGCGCCCCTTGCCTATGTCTATTTGGCGATTGTAATCCAGGCGATTGTCCTCTTGCCCCTCTGGCTTTGGGTGCCCTTTGCCCTGCTGAATTATATGGTTTGGAGTGGCCTGATGCTGTTGGCGACGGCCAATCTGGCGGCTTGGCTTCAGGATCACCTTGCGCTGGCTTTTCCTGCTACATGTGCCATTATTGCTGCGATTGTCTATGCGCGTCAGCAGCGACGCAATGAGCAGGTACAACAGATGCTTCAGCAGATGCAGCAGCGCTACGATCAGCTTGCTGCGGGTCTACGCGAGTTGCAACAGCATGCGATGATCGAAGAGCGCCACCGTTTGGCACAGACGATCATTGGTGAAGTGCAGCAGGCGCTCACACGTACCGAGCAGAGCCTCAGTGCTGCTCTGTCCAGCGCTCAGAGCAACCTGCATCGCCTGCAATCAACGGTGGCCCAAGCGCGCCTGACGGCGGCTCAGACGGTTGAGCGGCTGCGTGGGGCCCTCGATACGCTTCGGCGTGGCGAACTGCCCACGATACCTTCGTTGTCTTTGCTGCTGCGGCTCGATGATGAGGAGGTTATGGCGGCCCGTTTGCAATTTGTGCAGATGTGGGTCTTGCCCACTACCTTCATTCTGTTTGCCCTGGGGCTCAATCTGATCCAACATGGCTTGGTGCCACTGGCGCTGATCGGCCACTTATTGCTACTGCTGCTGGCATATGTGGCGACCCAGGCTACGCGCCACCCGTTGCTGCTTCAGGCAGGTTTGCTCGGTCAGGCACTCCTCATTCTGACGATGAGCATGCTGGTTCAGATGCTGTCGCTGCTGCTGGGGTTGCTGCTGGTACTCTGGCAGTTGTTGATGCGCCTGCCGCTTGCATTGGTGTTGCCCTATCTGATTGGCATCTCGGCGGCACTAGTTACGCTTGCCAATCGCCTGAGTCCGGCGGGGTTGAGCATCGAAGCATTCATGGTTGGTGTTGTCTCGAGTATGGCGGTGGGGCTGCCCTTGCTGTTGGCGCGCTACCAGTTTGAGCGGCGCAAACAGGCTGAGTTGCGCTTGGCTCTGCTTGCCGCCGAGATTGAACAGCAGTCTGCTGAGGTGCAGATACTCGCCGTTTCGGCTGAACGAACCCGCTTGGCCCGTGAGGTTCACGATGATCTGGGGTCGCGCTTGATGCTCGTCAGTCTCCAGTTGCAATTGGCAGAAGAGTTGGCCGCTGAGGATGCCACTGCTGCCCTAGAGCAGCTTGAATCAAGCCGTGAACAGCTCCAAGCCGCGTGGCGCGGGGTGCTGGCCGTTGCCGACGCCGAACTGCCTTTGGGTGACGCGGGGCTGGTGGTTGCCCTGAATGCCTTGGTTGCGCCTCTCGGTGGTTTGGTACACTTGCAGTGTACTGGGGCGCTTGAGGGGCTTGCGTCCTCCGTCGCAAGTGCCGCCTATCGCACGGTGCAGGAGGGCGTCACCAATGCCCGGCGCCATGCCCAACCAAACCTGATCAGCGTGCAGGTAGCGGCGGTTCCTGGGTATGTGACGATCACAGTAACCAATGATAGCTGCGTGACGGCTGAAGCTGTAGGGGAATGTAGCAAGCAGCGGAGTAGTTTTGGGCTCTTGGGCCTGCGGGAGCGCGCCGAAGCGCTTGGCGGGAGCATTGAGGTTGGCCCCACGGATGAACAGGGTTGGCGCTTGCATGTGGTCATCCCGGTTGAGGATGTATGAAAATTCGCGTACTGATCGTTGATGATCAAGTCCTGATTCGCACCGGAATTGCTACATTACTCGGACGCAAAGCCGATATTGAGGTAGTAGGTCAAGCGAGTAACGGAGTCGAGGCGCTTGAACAGGTGGCGGCCTTCGATCCTGATGTGGTACTGATGGATTTGATGATGCCGGTACTCGATGGGGTTGAGGCTACCCGCCGCCTAACAGCCAAAGGGCCACGGCCTGCGGTGGTGATTCTGACTACCTTCCGTGATGATGAGCATGTGTTGCATGGCATTGCTGCGGGCGCACGCGGCTATCTGCTGAAAGATATGGATCACAAGGCGTTGGCCGAGGCGGTACGCACGGTGGCAGCGGGTGGGGCGCTGCTTAACCCTGAGATCACTGCGCAACTGTTGCCCCACTTGGGGCGCATTGCCAACGCAAGCACTGGCAATTCAGCCCATGCCGCCCCGCGTCAATCTGAACGCCTCGCCCTGCTTACTGAACGCGAACGTGCTATCCTCACCATGTTGGCCCAAGGACGCTCCAATCAGGAGATTAGCGAACAGTTGGTGTTGAGTGTCGGCACGGTCAAAAATCATATCAGCAATATCTTCAGTAAGCTCGATGTGCGCGACCGGACACAAGCGGCGTTGTGGGCTAGTCAGCATGGCTTGGGCTGATACCATTGCAGATTGGAGATTGGAGATTGGAGATTGGAGATTGGAGATTGGAGATTGGAGATTGGAGATTGGAGATTGGAGATTGGAGATTGGAGATTGGAGATTGGAGATTGGAGATTGCCGAACATGGCGTGCCAATGGGCTGTTGTGCTGCTGTCTGGTGGCTTCGCTGCCAGACGGCAGCACAACAGCCCATTGGGGTCATGTGAATGTCACCGCCGCACTAGGGGCAAGAAGATGCGGTTTGGTGTCTCTTCCTCCTCTTCTTCCTCTTCCTCTTCGACAAACGTGGTGAAGCGCCCGCCAGCGGTGAAGTAGGTGCTGTTGCCCGCTGGGTCGGTGGCGCGCACGATGAAGCGGGCCTCTGCGGCTTCCTCTGTAAGTGTGGCGGTAAAGCGTTCCGGGTTGCTTGCATCAGGGCTGAGCCTGATCTCGACCCATTGCTCTCCCGCTTGGGCAAAGATCGCTACCACCTCAAGCTGCTCGGTCTGCGGGTTGCCAGCACCATCTTCATCACGGGCTGTGACGATCAGCAGTGAGCTTGGTTCGTCGGAGGCGGGGCGGGTGTCGCCACTGGCATCGCGGATCTGCACCGACTCGATCACCGGCGCGCGGTCGTCGGCGCGAATACGCCTCGTGATATTCGTGTTGATGCTCGGATCATCGTACAAGATGCGGAAGACCATCTGCGAATAGGGGCGCAAGACGCCACTGACGCCATCTTCATCAGCACGGAACTGGGCCGCAAAGCTGGTCAATTGGTCGCGTTGCAACTCGCCCGTGCCTACGCTGCTATGGCCAAAGAACTTGGCCGGGAACCAGATGCCTGCGCCTGCAGTAAAGACCGGCTGGTTCGAGGTTTCCGTGATGGGCGTCTCTGTCTCGGTGACGATTTGGGTGATCTGGGGCTTGAATTCGTCGAGTGCCCCGTAGCTGCCTCCCACAAAGACCACATCGCGGATCTGCATGCGCTCGGTGCCAGCCTGGTTCAAGGCGCTGATGTCGTAGGCGAAGCTCGGTAGCGCGGGCGCACCCACTTGGTTATCGTTGAAGACCCGTGGGGTTTGCTCAGGGAAGCCGTGGTTAAGAACAAAGCTGTCGGTCACGACAAAGTTCTCGGCGTTAAGCTGGAGCAGCCTGCTGTTGGTGCGCGGAATCTCTACAAAATCACGCTCACCGAAGTTGATCGTAAAAGTGATGATGCGGGTCAACTGGCCAGTGCTGGTATTCGCTCGCGGCGCAGGGGTCTCAAGCGGCACATTGGGCCGCTCGGGCGCCGGGTCTTCCTGGGGCGGATCGAGCGGATTCCTGACCGCCACAGCGATGAAGGGCAGCCCATAGAGGTTCATCACGCTGAGGATCTTGTAGTCATACTCATTGAGGCTGCTCGCATTCCGCACATAGCGCTGCTTGGCAAGCATCAGTGCCTCGCCAATGGTAGGATGGCCGAGCATAGGGGTCGTATCGCCCTCACCCATGGTAATCCTACGGGCCAACTCCTGGGTCAGCAGCACGGCCAGCCGCTCGGAGTAGTCAATCCCGTCGGTGATACCATAGCCATAGCCGGTATTACCGATCCAGTTGCCGCCATGGTGCAGCTTGGCCTGGGGGAAGTCGGCGGCATATTCCAAGAGTGAACGGCCATTCAACTGGCGATTGAGCGCCGAGACGGGGACGTTGTAGCCGCTATGGCAGCCCACCGAATAGCCCAGGGTACGGGCGAAGTAGCGACTGTAGTACCACTGATCGGGATCATACGGGACACCTAAGAGGCGTTGGGCTAAGAAGGTGCCCCGCTCTTCGTTGGCAGGCAGCACCTGCCAGTGGTCAAAGTGGGCATTGACCGAACTGAGCCGGATTTGGGGCTGCGTATGCGCTGCAACGGTTCCGGTGATGGGCAGGTCGCGCTCGAGCCGCTGGTCGAACCAGTCGCGCTCCAGGTCGGGGCGTTGCCACTGATTGTTGATCAGGGTTGTGTATTCCGTCGAGATCAGGCCGGTGGCACTGAAGATACTACCAATGGCTTCTGCCTGATCCTCCAAGAAATCGTAGCCACTGACAAAGGCCAGGGTCTCTACTGGTGGTTCTTCTTCACCATGCCAATGTGGTTCTTCTTCACCATGCCAATACTGTTGACCCCGCAAATCGATGAGGGTTGGATAGGCTGACTGGAGTTGCGCTGCAGTAGCCGGTGCGCTGTTGTAGGGTTCAGGATGATGGAAGTCACCATGAGTATAGGTGTTCAGATAGGCCAAGATCTCAGCCGGAGTCTCAACCAAGCGGCCAACCGCGCGGTTGGGCAGGAAGAGCGGCGCACCATAGAAGCGGTAGGGTCGGTCGGTGCCGTAGGGGTTGTCACTGAGCATCATCCGGTAGCGCAGCGCCGCACCCAAAGGCTGGTTGGGGTCAAACATGGCTTGTCCCGCAACCTCAGCCGTATAGTCCAAATAGTCAGCTTCATTGGCAATCGTGGTCAGGTCGGGCAGGCGGAAGAAGGGGAAGATGTCGTCACCGCCGACCAGCACGATGTTGCGTACATTGGGATAGGCAACCGGGGCAGTTTGGCTACCCAAGACAAAATTGGGCGAGGATAGCGTTTCACCCGCAATCGTCGCCTTAATGATATTGTCAATGAAACGGGCAATGTAGTTGGCATAGAGCGGGTTGTTGCGGTTCGCATCCCAACGGGCGTACACTTCGGCCAACGTTGGCGCACCAGCACCTACCGGACGCAATTCACTCAGATCAATGACCAAGCCATACTCAGCGCCGCGATTGGTGGGGTTGGGCGGGTAGAGCGCCAACGATTGCAAACTCTGGGTCAGTGAACTGATCAGATCACCATCGGGCGGCAAGCCGTAGCGGGCGGCAAGGCGTTGCGGGTGGTAGAGGTAGAGCGTTGTAATCGCTTCGGGTTCAACCCTCTCGCTGGGCGCAAGGTTCACCTGCACGCGGGGCGCGGGGGGGGGCACATCTAGGGCACTCCCCAGCACGGTTACCTCTAGGCGGTAGGGGCTTTGGCTAAACTCGCCATTCTTGGGGGCCACGGCCACAAAGTAGACGCCCGGTTGCCAAACGAAGGTGTCAATCTCTTCGGGGGTGGTGCCAGCATTGATGCTGATGGCTGAGATGCTGCCACCAATGGCTGAGATGCTGCCGCCAATGGCCGAGATGCTGCCGCCAATGGCTGAGATGCTGCCACCAATGGCCGAGATGCTGCCGCCAATGGCTGAGATGCTGCCACCAATGGCCGAGATGCTGCCGCCAACCTGCGTGATACCCTCTAGCCCAGCCATACCGGCATCAAAATCAGGGGGCGGCATCAGGGTCTCATTGGCCGGATCAAGGCCACCGCCAAAGACGAGATCATAATCGGCGGGCAGGTCGCTCAGGGTGATCTGCACCCGCGAGGCGGGGTTGGGCACCACAAAGCTGAAGTAGTCAATATCGGACGAACGTCCAATCGTACCAGTCACCACCTGCTGCCAACTCACTGGTGGCGGCATACTTACGGGCCCAATTCGTTCAGCCGTTTCAGGCGTGTCGTTCTGTTGGGCACCAAATGCCTCTTGTTCGGCATAGGGGGGCAAGACGGTAGGGGTGGTGTTCAACGGAGAGACGTTTGACTGCTCGTATGCTTCCGCTACAGCAGTAGGCTGCTGAGCTAGCGGGGCAAGGAGCATGGTCATCAGCAGGAGCATGAGCAGTGGACTTGTCATGCGTTGCATGGTGCTGCCTTTCCTTTCTGTTTTCGCCATTTTATTTAGATGTTGCAGACAGAAGAGGGACAGAGAATCTCACCACAGAGGCACCGAGGGCACAGAGTTTAGAACAGAGTGAGTGCCAACAATGGAGATTGCCATGCCACCCACTTCTCTGTGTTCTCCGTGTCTCTGTGGTGAAATCCTCTGCATCTCTTCAAAAACTCTTCACTGAAAGCATCAGGAACGGTTACCTGCTTACCAATGGTAGGTAGAGCTTGAACATGTTGTTCTCGGTATCGCCGTTATCGCCGTTATCGCCGTTATCGCCGGTATCGCCGTTATCGCCGTTATCGCCGTTATCGCCGTTGTCGCCGTTATCGCCGGTATCGCCGTTTTCGCCGTTGTCGCCGTTATCGCCGTTATCGCCGTTGTCGCCATTATCGCCGTTATCGCCGTTGTCGCCGTTGTCGCCGTTATCGCCGTTGTCGCCGTTGTCGCCGTTATCGCCGTTGTCGCCGTTGTCGCCGTTGTCGCCGTTGTCGCCGTTGTCGCCGTTATCGCCGTTGTCGCCGTTTTCGCCGTTTTCGCCGTTGTCGCCGTTGTCGCCGTTATCCCCATTGTCGTCGGCGGGCGTATAGGGTGTGAAGCGGCCCCCAGCGGTGAAGTAGGTGCTGTTGCCAGACGGATCGGTGGCGCGTACGATGAAGCGGGCCTCGGCGGCGGCGGCGGGCAGCGTGGTGCTGAAACGCTCAGGGTTGTTGTGGTCTTGCTGGAGTGGCAGTTCGACCCATTGCTGTCCATCCTCAATGAAGAGCACCACAACTTCGAGCCGGTTGGTCTGGTCGTTACCTGCTCCATCTTGATCGCGGGCGGTCACCAAGAGGAGCGAAGTCTCCTCGTTGGCAGCGAGAATGCGATCGCCATCGTTGCTACGAATGACCACCGCTTCGATCACGGGCGGGCGCGTATCGGCGCGCAACCTGTTGGTGGTAGCGGTGTTCACCGCCGGGTCGTCGTAGGTCACGCGGAAGACCATCTGGCTATAGGGGCGCAACAGACCCGTGCTGCCATCCTCGTTGGCGCGGAACTGGGCCGCAAAGCTGATAAGTTGGTCGCGTTGCAGGTCGCCGGTACCGACGCTGCTGTGGCCAAAGAACTTCGCCGGGAACCAGAGGCCCACGCCTGCGTTGAAGCTCGGTTGGGTCGAGGTTGCCATAATGGGCGTCGTGGTCTCGGTGACAATCTGGGTAATTGGGGGCTTAAAGTCGGCCATTTCGCCATAGCTTCCCCCCACGAAAGTGACATTGCGTACCTGTAGGCGCTCGTTGCCTGCTCGGTTTAGGGCGCTAATATCGTAGGCAAAACTGGGTAGCGCCGGCGCACCAACTTGGTTATCACTGAGCACGCGAGGTGCCTGGGCCGGGAAGTTGTGGTCGAGGACAAAGCTGTCGGTGACGACAAAGTTCTCAGAGCCAAGCTGGAGCAGCCTGCTGTTGGTGCGCGGGATCGTTACAACATCCCCCGCATCAACATTGATTGTAAAGGTGATAAGACGGGTCAACTGGCCGGTGCTGCTATGCGCCAGTGGCGCAGGGGTCTCAAGCGGCACATTGGGCCGCTCAGGGGCAGGGTCTTCCTGCGTTGGTGCCAAAGGCTCAGGCACTTCAACCGCAATAAAGGGCAAGCCATAGAGATTCATCACACTGAGAATCTTGTAGTCATACTCATTCAGGCTACTCGCATTGCGCACATAGCGCTGTTTGGCGAGCATGAGCGCATCGCCGATAGTGGGGTAACCAGGAAACGTAGAACCGTCAATGTCCTGCAATAGCTCACGGGCCAACTCTTCGGTCAGCAGCACCGCCAAGCGTTCCGAGTAGTCAATGCCATCGGTGATGCCATAGCCATAGCCGGTATTACCGATCCAGTTGCCGCCATGGTAGAGCTTGGCTTGAGGGAAATCGGCGGCATACAGGGCGCGTTGTTCCGTACTCAGGCCCGACCAGAGCGCCGCTTCGGGCACATTGTAGCCACTATGACAGCCCACCGAGTAGCCAAGTGTACGTGCAAAGTAGCGCCCATTGAAATAGAAGAATTCCTCGGGATCATAGGCTGGTTGCAGTAAGCGCTGGGCCAAGAAGGTACCTTCGTCCTCTTGAGCGGGCAGTACCTGCCAATGGTCAAAGTGGGCATTAACTGAACTGAGGCTGACGGGCCGATCGAATTCGGGCGAGACGATCCCATTTGCAGGCAGATCATCATCGAGGCGCCCAACGAACCATGCTTGCTCAAGCTCAGGCCGCTGCCACTCATCGTTGATCAGCGCAGTATACTCAGTGGGCGCAATGCCCGCCCGCTCAACGAGTTGGCCAATCGCCTGAGCCTGATCCTGCAAGAAATCGTAGCCACTCACAAAGGCCAGTTGCTCACGCGGTTGCCAATCGGTACTCCGCACTTCAATCAGCGCATGGCGTGTGGATTGCAAGCTTGGCGGGGCATCAGGGTAGCCATAACCAAACCTGCGTTCACCGCCGCCATAGGTAAGCAGATACTCCAGAATCTCTTGGGGCGTCTCGACCAGCCGCCCGACCGCGCGGTTGGGCAGGAAGAGCGGTGCCCCATAGAAGCGATAAGGCCGGTCGGTGCCGTAGGGATTATCGCTCAGAATCATGCGGTAGCGCAGGGCCGCGCCCAAGGGATGATTGGGATCAAACATAGCTTGCCCAGCCACTGCTGCCGTGTAGGCCAAGTAATCGGCCTCATTGGCAATTGTGGTCAGATCGGGCAATCGGAAGAAGGGGAAGATCTCGTCGCCACCCACAAGCACGATGTTGCGTACATTGGGGTAGTGTACCGGACTAGCATAACGATCGCCTAACACGAAATCATGTGTGGTGTAGATTGAGCCATGAATTGCCGCCTTGATGATCTTGTTCAGGAAGTGGGCAATATAGTTGGCATAGAGCGGGTTTTCCGCATGCTCATCCCAGCGGCGATAGAGAGCATCCAGGGTTTCCGAGCTCTCCGTGTCAGTCGGTGTCAGTTGACTCAGATCAAGCACCACGCCATACTCAGGGCGATACCAGTTGGGGCTTGGCGGATAATGCGCCAGATCTTGCAGTTGCTCGGTTAGATTGACAATCGTGGGATCATCGGGTTGCAAGCCATAGCGTGCGGCGAGACGTTGTGGATGGTAGAGGTAGAGCGTCGTCACCTCTTCGGGGTCAATCCACTCAGCCGCATGTAGCCTCACAATGGTGCGCGGTGCAGCAGGCGGCATCGTCAACGCACTGCCCTCAACCGTCACCTCAAGGCGGTAGGGTTCGGCACTAAACTCACCATTCTTGGGCGCCACGGCGACAAAGTAGACCCCAGGCTGCCAGACGAAGGTATCGATCTCTTCGGGGCTCATGCCGACGTTGATGCTGATGGCCGAGATGCTGCCGCCAATGGCCGAGATGCTGCCGCCAATGGCCGAAATGCTGCCGCCAATGGCCGAGATGCTACCGCCAATGGCCGAAATGCTGCCGCCAATGGCCGAGATGCTACCGCCAACCTGGGTAATCCCCTCCAAACCCTCCATCCCAGCATCAAAATCGGGCAAAGGTCTAAAAGACGTACCTTGGAGTTCAACCCCACCACCAAAGATGAGATCATAGTCTGCTGGCAACTCACTCAGGGTCAGCCGCACCCGCGAGGCGGGATGGGGCACATTGAAGCGAAAGTAATCAATATCAGCAGGACGATCAATCGTACCAATCACCACCTGTTGCCAACTCACCACCGCACTATCTGGCGGCCCAATTGGTTCGGCACGTTCGGGATGATCATTGCGCTGCGTACTATCACCCAACTCAAGCTCAGTGTATCTGGGCAGAAGCTGCATTGCTGCCGGTGATGCCACGGTTTGTTGCTGCGCTAATGCTACTGCAGGCGCATTGGACTGAGCCGCTAAGGGGGTGAGCAAGAACGTGAGCAACAACAGAGCAATCAGAGGACGACTGATGCGCCGATGCATGGGCTTTCTCCTTACCATTCGCTCATCACCTTCTAAAGGAACTACAAACCATCCCCTAGGGCTTCCACAAGCCCTACGTCCCGTTGAGCATCAAGCTCACGAAAGATCTGCTTTGCCGCCCGAGTGGCCATTGCAAACATGTGTTCATCGCCACACGCTTGGGCCAACAACGCCTGTTGGTAGCGGGTCTTGCCCAATTCATAACGGTGATCGAGTTGGATTAGGTCCGCGCAACTCTGTTCTAAGTGCTGTGTGGCGGCAGCAATTTGGCCATGAGCCAACGCAACCTGACCAAGCACCCGCCGAGCGGTTGCCTGTTCGACCGCCATACCCAATTCACTAGATACTTCTAACGAGCGTTGGGCAAACGTTTGCGCGGTTGTTGGATCACTCAATGCAAGGGTAGCTTCAGCCGCTAAACGAAGGACTTCGGGTAAAAAGTTGCGCGCCTTGATCTGTTCAAGGGTCGTAATGGCGCTCGTAAACAGGGGCATAGCCTCAGCAGGACGATGCTGGAGGAGTAACACCTCACCGCGATTGTAGGTGGTGACGGCCACTCCGAGCGCCGAGCCAATGCGCCCAAACATGGCGCTACTAAGTTGATAGAGTTCATCAGCACGCTCAAGTTGTCCACGTCCGACAAGGACGACCGCCAAATTATTTGATGTACGGGCAACCGCTTGGACGTCACCAATACTTTCACTGATATGTAGACTTGCCTCATAACTCGCAATGGTTTCGGCCCAGCGCCCAAGATTGAGGTAGACTTGGCCCAGATTATTCAGTACGTCGCTTTGACCACCAAGTAGATTGTGTTCGGCAAAGAGTTGACGGGCCCGTTCAAACGCAGTAATCGCTTGATCACTGTCTCCCTGATCGCGGTAGACATTGCCAAGCAGCTTCAGGGCATGGGCCTGATCGACGCTACTCTCCCCCTGTTCGGCTAGGCGCAAGCCCATACGGGCCCACTCCATGGCCCGTTGGTATTCAGCCTGACGGAAGTAGATGCCGGCCCCCAACAGGTAGCAGCGGGCCGTTTCGCCCCGAAGTTCCATGGTAGCAAGGGCCATGCCTTGATGCAGCCAGACAAAAGCTTCATCGTAGCGCGAACGGCGCTCTTCGACTGCGGCCAACTGGCGATGGAGGCGCAACCAGGGTTCACTTGCGGGCGTCGCCAAGCTCAATGCAGCGTGAAAGTGAGCTTCGGCATCGTCATTTTCACCCAGCAACAGGCGTAGTTCGCCACTATGTTCATGAATAGCGCCAAGCTGGGCCTCAAGTTCAGGGCTGGTCGCACGCTCACGTAGGCGCTTGGTAATATCGAGCGCCCCGCCGTAGAGCGCCAAGGCATCGCGGTTGGCAAAGCGCTGCGCGGCCTGTTCTGCTGCCCGTAGGTGGTAGTGCAAGGCCGGCTCAAGCTCTTCAGCCTGCAGGAAGTGCCAAGCCAAGATTGCCAACTGCTCATCAGGATTATCGCGGCTCAGGTGTTCAATGCGGCGCGCCACACGCCCGTGGAGTTGGCGTCGCCGGGCGTAGAGAATGCGCTCATAGGCAACATCGCGCAGCAGCGCGTGGCGGAAGAGGTAGTCGAGGTAGCGGTCGAGCTGTTCCGCCTGGATCAACTCCATACTCACGAGACGCTGGAGGCCCTCATCAAGGCTGGCTGTGCCGCTATAGGTTCCTTCGATCACCGGACGCTGGAAGCGCCGTCCGATCACCGAGGCAACCTGCACCAACTCTTGGCGCGGTTCGTCCAGACGGTCGAGGCGTGCCGTGAGCAGCCCTTCAATACTGGTTGGCAGCGCCACTTCCTCTGGGTTGCGCGCCAAGAGCCATGTGCCTGCTGCATCACGCTGCAATACCTGCTCCGTGACGAGGGTGCGCACCAACTCTTCAATGAAGAAGGGGTTGCCCTGGGTGCGTTCGAGCAGCGGTAGCACTGCGGCTGGTGGTTCAGCACCGAGCAGCGCGGTCAGCAACTCCACACTATGCTCCGCCGTCAGTTCACCCACACGCAGATGCAAGGTATGTGGCTGCCCATCCCAGGGCGCCTCAATCGGCGGATCAATGCGGTAGGTGCAGAGCAGCAGCAGCGGAATGCCATGGCGCGCCTCGCTCAATTGGGCCAACACCTCTTGGGTCGGGAGATCGGCCCAATGAATATCTTCGAGCAGCAGCAGCAGCGCCTCTTCGTTCGCAGCGCCCACAAAAAGGGCAATAATCAGTTCTTGCAAGCGATCATGGCGCTGTTGTGGCGTAAGCGCATCGGTCAACTGGCTATCTTCCAGCGGCAAGCCCAAGGCATCGCTAAGGAGCGGAGTGAAGCGTTCCAGTTCGGGGGCCAGTTGCTGCACCCGAGCAAGCAAGAAGGCGCTCAAATCCTCTTGGTTGCTCGGGCGAGCGGCCAGCCCCAACAGCCCCCGCAGCGGCCCCCGTAAGGCTGCGTAGGGGGTGCGCTGCTCGTAGCCTTGACACTCGCTGAGCAGCAGGTCAAAAGCGGGCACCCCTGGCTCACCGGGATGCACACTGGATTCAATCAGGCGCTGCAAGAGCTCTTCGGCAAGGCGGCTCTTGCCCGCACCCGCATCGCCAACGAGGGCGATGATCCCGCCATGGCCACATAAGGCTGCGCTACTTGCGTCCAACATGGCCCTGATCTCGGTGCTACGCCCAATCAGCGGGGCTGGGGATAGTTGCGTATCGTGGGTAGCCAAGGTCACTTCGGCCAAACCCAGTACCCGTGCGGGCGTTAATGGCGCACTGATGCCTTTCAATTTCAGCGCTGCCCCATCTTCTAGCACACACTGCTGGCGTACCGCTGTGCGCGTACTGGGCGAGAGCAGAATTTCGCGCTCGTTTGCTGCCGACATCAGCCGTGCTGCCAAATTTACTGCCGAACCCATCACCGTATACTCATAGCGCGTGGTGCCACCAACCCGCCCGGCAAAGACCGTTCCGGTGTTAATGCCAATCTTTTGG
The DNA here is from genome assembly GCF_002532535.1 of Candidatus Viridilinea mediisalina. Taxonomy (GTDB): domain Bacteria; phylum Chloroflexota; class Chloroflexia; order Chloroflexales; family Chloroflexaceae; genus Viridilinea; species Viridilinea mediisalina. The sequence goes on along the minus strand of NZ_NQWI01000058.1, from coordinate 1,625 downwards.
GCTAAACGTTTCTGCCCATTGTCCTGCTTTGCCGCCGCCAACAACTGTGCAATCTCATTATTGGCCTCAAGCAGCATCTCACGCAACTCCAAGGCACAGCGCACCGCCCGGATCGGGTCATCCTCTTGGGCACTTGGCGCACCAAAGAGCGCCATCAGTTTATCGCCATGGGTGTACATATCCACTTTGTTGATGATGCCATCATAGTTATGTACAACCGCTTGGGCGCGGCGGTAGTAGGCATTGAAGACCGCAGCGGCCACTTCGGGGACATCCTGGAGTTGAGCCAGTAGCGCACTAAAATCGTAGACGTTGGCAAAGAGGACGGTCACCGGACGAAACTCGCCCAAGGCGCTCTCACTCGTTTCAAGGAAGCGCTGTGGCAGTTGGTGGATCAGGTAGGGTTGCAGGGCTGCCAGTTGGGTTGCAAGCTGGGCCAGGGTTGGCAGATCATCAAGGCCAGTGGCAAGCAGCGGATCGGGAGGCGGTGGGGGCAACTCCGGTTCCGGCATGGCCGTCAGCAGGTGGAAACCGCCTCCGACCCCGCGCAATGTGACCCCCTCGATGTGGGTGGCGGTCGCGGCGGTGATTACCACATGACCGGGTTCGGCAATCTCTTGAGCCATTGCCACCCGATTAACCTCTGGGCCGGTCACGACCAACTCAATATGCGAGCGATCACCAACCTCGGCGGCAAAGACGCGCCCACTGTGGACGCCCACGCGCAACCGCAGGGTGAAGGCCCCAGCGGGGGTTTGCAGTTCAGCAAATTCAGCCATCCGCTGCTGCATAGCCAGGGCCGCTGCTGCGGCAGCCGCAGCATGTCCAACCCCCAAGACCTCAGTATCAAAAAAGGCGGTCAGGGCATCGCCACCAAACTTGAGCAGCATACCCTGGCGGGCATGCACCTCAGCAATGAGCGCAGCAAAGAGGCCATTCACCACTGCGCTCACCTCCTCGGCCCCCTGACGCCCCAGGGTACTCAAGGTTTCTGAAAGTACAGTGAAACCAGAGAGATCGGCAAAGAGCAGGCTACCCTGCCAAAAGGCACCACTCACCCGACCCGGCTGAGGGTCGGTCAACTGGGTACGCACGAGGCGTGCGGGAACGAAGGCCGCACATGCGGCCAACTGCCCACGCAGTTCTGCCGCCAAACGTGCGCGCACCTCAGGCGGCAACTCACCACGACGTACCAGAAGTGTTGCAAGATCGGCTGGTAGATGAGGCGCAAGCGCCTCGCTATACGTAGCAGTTGTGCTCATAGCGTTGCCACAATGCTTGTAGGCTTATGTTTAAGAATAGAAAATTAGGAAATAGAAAATAGGAAATAGAGCAAAAACCACCCTGTTGAGCGTAGGGGCGCGGCGACGCCGTGCCCCTACACCGCGTGCGAAAATAGGATTAGCGTACCTTATCTTACGTATTGCACCTAACAAACGTTACATGGAATCTATTTAGGTTTAGGGAAGGTTTCAGAAATGCGCTTTCAGCTTTACCGTCTTAGTGCCGACTTTAGTCGGCAAAGGTGTATATCTATTGTGCCCCTGTTAGCCTCAGATTGCAATATAGTCTTTCAGATAATGTTTCTGGAACCTCTAGGATCGTGGGAGGGGTTTTCGGGGAGG
>NZ_NQWI01000259.1 GCF_002532535.1 Candidatus Viridilinea mediisalina | reverse complement strand
ACAGGCTGGTTTCGGCAGGCTCAACCACCGAGCCAGCGTCGCGGTGGCGGCGAACCCAAGGCTTCTTCGCGCTAACACTTTTGTTCGTTCGTGTTGGCGGCGAAGCCGCCAACACGGAACAACAAACGGGGTTTGGGGCGTAGCCCCAAAGCGGGTTGTAGGGCGGCAGCCCTACACATCATGCGAATAGGGGCGTAGCCCCAAAGCGGGTGGTAGGGCGGCAGCCCTACACATCAAGCGAATGGGGGCGTAGCCCCGATAATGTTGACAAACCGCAATCTAACGCAGTACCATACAACTATGTCAACAATGGTCTTCTACAACGGCCCGATCTACACGCTTGATCCAGAGCAGCCGGTGGTGCGTGCGCTGGCCATACGCCATGGGCGTATTATTGCCCTTGGGAGCGAAGGCCGCGTGCAGGCGAGTGTGGCGGGGCAGCGCGGTGAAACGATCAATCTACGCGGACGGGCGCTTGTGCCTGGTTTGACCGATGCCCATGTGCATATTATTCAACAGGGCTTAACGCTGCGCGAAGTCAATCTTGCGGGCATCACGAGTCTCAAGGATGCGCAGCGGCTGATTGCCGAGCGGGCAGCCACCTTGCCGCCTGATGCGTGGCTGCGCGGTAGTGGCTGGAACCATCTCGCCTGGGGCCAGAGTTGGCCAACCCGCGCCGATCTTGACGCGGTTTGTCCCGACCGTCCGGTTGTGCTTACACGCAAAGATGGCCACTCGCTCTGGGTCAATAGTCGTGCCCTTGCGCTGGCGGGGGTCACGGCAACCACACCGCACCCTGAGGGGGGCCAAATTCAGCGCAACCGCAATGGTGAGCCGACCGGCATTTTGATTGAAACGGCAATGGAGCTTGTGCGTGCCGTGGTGCCACCGCTGAGTGAAGAGGAGCGCCTCGATGCGCTGCGAGCAGCGCTGCGTGAAGCGTTGAGCTACGGGCTCACCAGTGTGCATGTGGTGCCTGGGCCAAACCATGCGACAGGGCCGGAGGTGCTGCGCGACCTGCAGACGCTCCGCGCTCGCGGGGAATTGTCGCTGCGTGCATTGGTCTACTTTGCCCCTCCCGATCTTGAAGGGGTGATCCACATGGGCCTACGCAGTGGCTTCGGCGATCCCTGGTTGCGCTTAGGGGGGCTCAAGCTCTTCGCCGATGGCTCGCTCGGCTCCGAGAGTGCCGAGATGTTGAGCCACTACGAAGGGCGGCGTCATGTTGGCATTGCAACGATTGAACCTGAAGTGCTTGATGCTACGATTCGCTACGCCAATAGCCATGGCATCTGTGTGGCGGTACACGCCATTGGTGATGCGGCAAACCGCAAAGTGTTGCAAGCACTTGAGCATGCGTTAGCGGATCGTGAAGCTTTAGGCGAGGCTGCCCCACCCCTAGCCTTACCCAACCGCATTGAGCATGTGCAGGTGATTCACCCCAAAGATCTGCCACGTTTAGCCGAATTGGGCGTCATTGCCTCTATGCAACCGATTCACTGTACCAGCGACATCGAGGCTGCCGAAGCGTTATGGGGCGCACGTTGTGCCTACGCCTATGCCTGGCGGAGCATCTTGGAGAGCGGAGCAACCCTTGCGTTCGGCTCGGATGCGCCGGTTGAAAGCATGAATCCCTGGCTCGGCATCCATGCTGCGGTCACACGCCAGCGGCCCAACGGCTGGCCAGAGGAGGGCTGGTACGCCGAACAGTGTCTCAGCGTCGAAGAGGCACTCCGCGCCTACTGCTGTGGCCCGGCCCTTGCCAGTGGCGAAGCGCAATGCAAAGGCCAACTACAAATCGGCGCCCTCGCCGACTTCACAGTACTCACCGGCGACCCCTTCCGCAGTAAACCCTACGAGTTGCACGCCCTGACTGCGGCAATGACCATCGTGGGGGGTAAGGTACAGTTTGAATAGAAGAACAGAAGAACAGAAGAACAGAAGAACAGAAGAACAGAAGAACAGAAGAACAGAAGAACAGAAGAACAGAA
>NZ_NQWI01000057.1 GCF_002532535.1 Candidatus Viridilinea mediisalina | reverse complement strand
AGGGAAGCAGAAATTGTTACGTATCCCAGCAGCCTGTCATGCTGAATAGTCCATGGGCGAGCATCGTAGTGCCGACGTTAGTCGGCTGAGGTCTTTGGCAGCGATGGGAAGCCGACTAACGTCGGCACTACCTACGGCGTAAACAGGAACGTTCCGACAAACCTTTGCTCAGGGTGGCCAAGCAACGGGGCAATCAAAAACATCCGCTTCCCTAATACCAATTACCCTTGAACATACCGCATCATCAAGAACGCGAAAGCCCATTGGGACGCCATGTTCGGCAATCTGCAATCTGCAATCTACAATCTGCAATGGCATTAGCCTTGCTTCAAGCGCTGTTCACGGCGCTGGCGCAGTTGCTCAACCTGGGCGCTGTAGGTGGCGACGCTGATCGGTTCGCCACGGCGGGCCATGCGGGCGATGGCTTGGAAGATTGCCCGCACTTCATCGCCGTTGAACTGCTCGGTTGCGGCAGCAATCATGTCGAGGAGTGCGGCATCCACATTGGGCGTAGCGAAGGCGCGGGCATGAATAGCCGCAATCTTGCGCCGCGCCGAGTGGTCGGGCAAGGGGATTTCGATGGGCTGGAAGCGCGAGGGCCGTAAGAGCGCTTCGTCAATAATATCGAGCCGGTTGGTCGTGCCGATCACAAGAATGTCCTGATCAGCCCGGAAGCCGTCCAACTCGGTGAGCAATTGGGCCACAACGGCATTGGAGGCGCGATTGCCGCCCTCCATCAGCCCGGCTCGCTGCGCGGCGATACTATCGAATTCATCGAAGAAGATGACCGCAGGGGCGTTGCGGCGAGCCACCGCAAAGATGCGCCGGAGGTTGCTTTCGCTCTTGCCTACCCACATGTCCATCACTTCGGGGCCACTCACCATCTGAATGGTGGCATTCATCGCGTTGGCAATCGCCTTGGCAAAGAGCGTCTTGCCCGTACCCGGCGGCCCGTGGAAAATAAAGCCGCGTGGCGCTAATTTGCGCCGCCGATCGCGTTCGGCCTCGCTCTCAAGCAATTGCACCTGCTCATCAACTGGCGCAAGCGGACTACCATCAAGCCTAAAGGCGGGTGGTTTGCCGGTAATCAACTCAATAGCCTCAAAGAGTTCCGCCTTCACCGCCTCATAGCCACCAATATCATTGAAACTCATATCGGGAATCTCAACATCTTCGCCATTGCCACGCTTAAACTCGCGGATCAGGTTCATCAAACTGTCCGTCGGGGTGTTGGGCTGGCTATTGGCCGAGAGGTAGCGCATAGCGTTGCGAAGCTGGATCGCATTGAAGCCAGAGACATTCTTAAAGAGCGTTTCGCCATCAAAGTGGGCAAAACGCTGAAACTCCGGTTGGGTAACCAAGGATGGAATCACGTCGCGCCCCAGCCCGGCCAGTTCAATGCGGATAGCAAAGCGATCCATCAGGACTTTCGGCAGCCCCAAGGAGGGATCAATAAAGCCCAAGAGCGTCGGCGTGAACTCTTGGCTACGGTAGAGCACCTCAGTGAGCATGCGCGCCTCGGGCGAAAGCGGGCCATCACCGCCGCTACCGGCCAGCGTATCAAGGTGGCGCAAGACCAGCACCTGGTTCGCTTTGATGCCGGCGAGGTGGCGTCCAATGCCCATAATCCGCATATTCAGCCCGCTCATTTCGCGCTGCGCGAGGCCGCGTTCGCCCCCTTCAAGCCCAAAGATCTCGTGTTCCAGCAGCGGTGCCTTATTGGACTGACGCACCGCATGGCGGTAGATATGTTCTGCCAGCACCTTATCGCAGATCACCAGCACCGAGAGATCATTGCTGAGGTAGCGCCCAATCTTCATGATGGCTTCGGCATAGGCCCATGCCACCGCCTCGCTATCGGTGAGCGTGGGGGGGAAGGGGGGCGGCGCGGAGGTGGGAGGCGACGACGCGGGAGGCGCGGAGGCGAGAGGCGGGGAGGCGGGCGGCGGGGAGGCGGAATGCGGGGATGCGGGAGGCGACGACGCGGGAGGCGACGACGCGGGAGGCGACGACGCGGAGCGGAGCGGGAGGCGACGACGCGGGAGGCGACGACGCGGGAGGCGACGACGCGGGAGGCGACGACGCGGGAGGCGACGACGCGGGAGGCGGGGTCTCGTGAAAGGCGCGATGGATCGCGTCCAATTCCGTGGATAGGTCATGGGGATGCGTCGGATGGCCCTCACTCCCCGGCATCCGCTCCCACGTTGTGGAAGCGGGGGAGCGGATCTGTGACCCTACACAGGGGTCATGGGGATGCGTCGGATGGCCCTCACTCCCCGGCATCCGCTCCCACGTTGTGGAAGCGGGGGAGCAGGTAGGATCGGCTGCGGCACTGGGCGGCAGCGCAGGCAAACCCGCAGCACCATAGTGCCACGGACGTAGATCGAAGGCGCGGAGCGGCAGATCGAGCCATGCGGCGGGCAGCGGGGCCGCCACGCGGGCCGGAAAGCGTGCTAAGAACGCCCGTAGCGGCAGATCGGGCGATTTGGCCGCTTCGATGAGCGCACTGGTCTTTTGGTTGGCAAAATCAAGGCGTAGTTCGTGCATTAGGGTATTGGGGAGCGGGGAGCGGGGAGCGGGGAGCGGGGAGCGGGGAGCGAGGAGCGGGGAGCGGGGAGCGGAGCGTCGAGCAACCAGAAGATTTCGATACGTTGATAATACTCGCTTTTGGCACGTACCCGTGCAGCCACCTGGCTCACTACGTGGGCGAGATCAACGCGGCCCTGACAAGGTTCACGTACCAGCGCGGCCAACTCATTGATGTGCGCCAAAAACTCCGTACACACCAAAAGGTGCTTGCCTTGTCTCAATATACCGCAGAGAATGCGGCGGGGCAAACAAGTCTGTTAGAAGCTGTCTGAAAAGCTGGGGGACACACGTTGGAGTGCCGGCTTTAGCCGGCTAAAGCCGGCACTCCAACGCCAACCAATAGACTTTTCAGACAGCCTCTTAGGGATGGTTTCAGGACACGTTACCGTTTGTGCCGTAGGTAGTGCCGACGTTAGTCGGCTCCCAGTGCTGCCAAAGACCTCAGCCGACTAAGGGAAGCGGATGTTGTTGATTGCCCTGTTGCTTGGCCACCCTAAGCCAAGGTTCGTAGGAACGTTCCTGTTTGCGCCGTAGGTAGTGCCGACTTTAGGGAAGCGGATGTTGTTGATTGCCCTGTTGCTTGGCCACCCTAAGCCAAGGTTCGTAGGAACGTTCTTGTTTGCGCCGTAGGTAGTGCCGACTTATGGTCTTCCAGTAAATAATCCGCTAACCAGACCTCGCAGATCTGGCATATCTATCAGGTCTAGTCCGTGCCGCGACACCGGATTAATTTCTGGAAGACCATTAGTCGGCTTCCCATCGCTGCCAAAGACCTCAGCCGACTAACGTCGGCACTACGATGTCCGCCCATGGACTATTCAGCATGACATGCTACTGGGGTACTTGAAAATTTCTGCTTCCCTTAGTCGGCTCCCAGTGCTGCCAAAGACCTCAGCCGACTAACGTCGGCACTACGATGCCCGACCATGAACTATTCAGCATGACAGACTGCTGGGGTACGTAACAATTTGTTAGCGCGAAAAAGTTCTGGGCCGCACCGCTTGGCTTCGACAGGCTGGTTTCGACAGGCTCAACCACCGAGCCAGCGGCGCGGTGGCTGCCAACCCAAGGCTTCTTCGCGCTAACAACAATTTCTGCTTCCCTAACAAAAGTCTCTACCTGAAAGCCCCCCCGCGCCTTTGCTGCTCTCGTCACTCGTCACTGCTCCGCACGGGAGCATGACTGACGATTCGCAAGCCGACATGGAGGTTGCGGGAGCGCGGGATGTTGAAGTCGCCACGGGATGCCCCACGCACGCGTTGCGCCACGCTGTAGTACGCCCCACCACGTCTAACTCTAGCCGCCTCGCCCGCTAGGTAGTCCGCCATCCACTCCTCCTTAAGTCGGTAGGGGTAGTCTTTCTCCCACCTCGTCACACACCACTCCCAGACATTGCCCGCCATGTCGAGTACCCCGTAGGGGCTGGCCCCGCTGGGGTAGTGGCCGACTGGGCTGGTCTTGCCGATGCCAGCCTCTTTGCTATTGCAACGCCCCTCCTCCCAAATATCACCCCACGGCCAGATGCGGCCATCCGGCCCGCGCGCCGCCTTCTCCCACTCCGCCTCGCTCGGCAGGCGGAACTCGTGGCCGGTTACGGCACTCAGCCAGCGGCAGTAGGCGACCGCTTCATACCAACTCACGCCAACCACCGGGTAGTCGTCGCCGTTCCACGTTGCATTTTCCCAATACTCCGGCTGGCAGATCTGCCATTCCTCCCGCCACGCCCAGCCCGCCTCCGTCCAGTAGGCACGGTTGCGATAGCCATCCGCTTCCACAAAGGGGCGGAACTGGGCATTGGTAATCGGGGTTCTAGCGATCCAGTAGTCGGGCAGGGTGAGAGTGTGTTGGGGTTTTTCGTTATCAAAAGCCAACCCATCTGCATCACTACTACCCATGAGGAAGGGGCCGGCGGGGATGTGGATGAGGGGGGGGATGGTGAGGGATGAGGGATGAGGGATGAGGGATGAGGGACTGGTTACTTGCGTCGTGGTGGCAGGGCTTGACGATGGCTCGCGTTCCAATAGTTCGCTGAAGACCTCTGCCATCAATGGGTTGCGTGCCGCCCACTGCTCTCCTGCCTGCTTCGCCAAGCCAAGCAGTTCGAGACGGGCCATGGCGTTGTAGTGGCGCGTGAAGCGCGGTGGCTCGTTGAGCAGAAGGCGGGCGGCATCTGCCAATTTGTGTGTGCGGAGAGCGTCGTGCATGCGGCGCAGCAGCGGATCGTTCTTGAGATGGTCTTCCTCGGCTGCTACCAGTAGCCCCTCTATGTCGGTGATCTGGCCGCTTTGGTGAGTTTCTACAAGCAGCATGCCAAAGCGCTGGGTGAGGTAGGGGTGGCCCGCCACACGGCGATAGATCGCGTGAGCCAACTCTGTTGCTAGCGCTGCATCAAGGCCGGCGGCGCTCAAGCCGTCAGTGACGAGGGCTACGGCTTCGGCTTCGCTCAAGTCGCTCAGGTAGATTGTTTCGCAGATGTTGTGTAGTGGAGAGGCTTCGTAGGCAACAAGGTCGTAGAGTTCGATGCCGCCACTCAAGACGATCTGGAGCTTGCCTAACGCGGGCATGGTGTGCCGGGCCTCAAAGATCGAGCGCAGTGCATGGGCAAGTGTTTCACGGGTGGCCGCAGGTAGTGCACCCCACTCGTCGAGCATGAGGACGAGGCGTGGGACACGCTCTTCGGTGAGTGCTTGGCGCAAGAAGCGGCGCAGTCTTGGCCCATCAGTCACGTCACGCGGGTCGGGCATGAATGGTGCCGTCGCATCGTGCTGCTCGCTCTGAGGCACCTCCGGCTCGCCGACTAGATCCCTCGCTTCGGAGATCAAGGGCCATAGCTCAGTGCTTTGCTCCGTCTGGTAGGCTGCTGGCTCACTGGCTTCGGGGGGCAAAGGGAGCATCTCTGCAATCTGCTCAGCAATGAAGGCAAAAGCACGCTCGCCATTGGCCCCCTTGATCAGTTGAAAATCCAACCGGCAAACCGGCACTGCGTCTTGACGAAGCGCCTTCTCCAGGCGCAATAACAGGCTCGTCTTGCCGCTCTTTGGCCCGCCGTACAACACCACCCATTGGTTGTCTAAGCAAAGCCCTCGTAAGCGGGCAAGCTCCGCTTGACGCCCATAGAACGCGGGGGAAGCGGGGTCTAGTGCGCTCGTCGTGAAGCGGAAGCTCTTCTTCTGCTCACGCAGCTCCGGCGGGAGCAGCACCGCTGGCGCGGGCAGCGTCTGGCCCAGGATTGTCACGGGCCGTGCGACCTCCTGCGGTGCCTCGTCATTCGTCTGAGCGGGAGCGCGCAGCATACGCTCGACGATCTGGGCGTAGGCGATCAACTTCGGGTAGGAGCTGAGTTGGGGGGCGAGGGTCGCGGTGAGGCGGGTGAGGCGGGCGATCTCGGCGCGGATGGCGCTGGGCTGCGAGCTGTTGGCGCTGGCGCTCATGTTGCGTCGCAGCGCTGCAACGAGGGTGTGGGCCGCTGCTGCACGCTGCTCGTCGAGGCAGACCATCGCGGCCAGTTGTTGCGCCTGGAGTTCGGTTTCGCTGAAGAGGCCGGGGGAGCGTTTGAGGTGGTGGATGTAGCGCAGCAGCAGACGCGCCACATCTTGCAGGCGGCGCGGGCCGACGCGGGCCTCTAGGGTGGCGATCAGGTGGGCGCGCACCGCTGCGTCCATTGCATACTGCTCGTAGCCAACCGGACGACAGAGTTCAGAGAGGAGCAGATCGGCTTCGCTCACCCAGGGCACCTGCCCGCGCAAAAAGGTGTTGCGTAGATTGTGCAGCAGTTCGGGCGTAAGAATGAGCGGCAACGCCGCATGGCAGGCGAGCATGCGGTAGGCTTCGCCAAAGCGACGCACAAAGCGTTCGACTAGCTGCTGGGCGTCTTGTGCGCTTGGGGCGGTGGGGAGTTCGTGCATACGCGGTAAGTAATCACATCCGTATCACATCAATAGCCTGACTAAAACCATCCTCATCCATCTGAAACATGCGCCCCTGGAGGAGCGCGGCGATCACTTGGGCTGATGAGTCGGCCCAACGTTCGCGGGGCATTGGGTTGAGCCAGGCGTGGAGGAGGGTGTGGCGTTCGAGGGTGCGAAGGAGGGTGCGGGTGGCGCGTATGCGCTCTGGGCGGCGGTAGCCACGCGCTGCGCCGCCGTCGCTGACGATGAGCAGGCTGGTGTTGGGGGTGCAGGTGGCGAGGATGGATTGCAAGGCAACCGGATTGGTCAGGTGGGGATCACTGTAGAGGTATGCACTGGGGGCGTTGTGGAAGTAGTAGACCTCAACATGCTCGATGCTACTCTCGTACTGCGCCGTGGTCGCCAGGTCGCGGGTGAAGCGGTGGAAGGGCATCATCGAGCCATTCTGGTCGAGTAGCAGAATGAGTTGGGCGTGGTTGCGTTCGCGCCGTCGGTAGAGCGGCCCGCGATAGAGGCCGTAGCGGATCGTCGCGGCAAGTGTCGCGTCGAGATCGAAGCGGTCGCACGGCCCATCGGCGACGGGGCGGCGCAGGTAGCGCCAGGCGTAGACCATCTGGCGGCGTGCGATGGGCCAGTAGCTGCCTAGTTCAAACTGCTCATCCACGGGAACCAAGCTCAGCGGCACATAGAAGGGCAGTGGTGACCACTGCGCGGCGGCGGCGCTGGGATCGCTGGGCGGCAGATTGGATTGCTCGCGTTCATCCTGCTGCTGCTCAAGGGTATCGTGAGTTTCAGGCCGGGGCGGAGCAGGCGGCAGCGGGGGCGGCGCTTCGCGTGCGCCCACCTCCTCTTGCAGCGCATCAGCGAAGGTAGGCGCCCAGAGATCATCAAAGAGTTGCTCTTCAGCCAGCGCGTGGCACCAAACTAGACGGATGCGGAGGCGATACTCCTCATGCTCATCCGTAGGCCACGGCCACTTTTGCTCCACGATACTCAGCACCGCGAAGAGATCCTTCAGGCCCAGCGCCAGACCATGTTGGCGCAGGAGCAGAAAGAGATCAACGCAGAAATCTGTCGCCGTAAAGCTGCTCATCGCTGCTCAACAACAGTGTACCAATCGGCGCGCAGCTTGATCAGCAGCTCTGGGTATGGTAGCGGCCCATCAGTGGTCAGTTTGGTCACGGGCGACGTAAAGTGGGCCAGCGCCTCAAGCCAATCGAGGAACTCACTCGTACCCGGCTTCTTGTGCAGCCGCTCGCCCTGGCGCAAGGCAAGAAAGCGCCTGATTGCCAGATCGGTCGCTGCGGGCATCGCCAATGCGCGCCGCGCAAAGTGGCTCTCAACAATACGCTTCAACTGCGCCTCCGGGAACTTAATGAAATGGTAGATACAGCGGCGCAGAAATGGGGCCGGCAGATTGCCCTTCTCCTTATTACTCGTAATCACCACCAGCGGGTGGCAAGCCGGCTCGGCCTGCACCTGCTCGCCACTCTCCTGGATCGTAAAGGCCCACGGCTCATCAAGCACCGTCAGCAGATCATTGGGGAAATCAATATCGGCCTTATCAATCTCATCAATCAGCACCACCGCCGGCGACTCACACAATGCAAAAGCCCGCCCCAGCGGCCCCAGTTGCACATAATTTCTAGGATCGCCAGGATCATTGGACGGCGACGCGGCCTGCTCCCGCTCGCCCAGAAACCGCTGCATCTGGGCATCGTGCAGACGGCGCAGCGCATCATAATTATAGAGACCATCCTGAGCCTTACTGGTGGAACGCACATCCCAGCGATAGAGCGGCAGCCCCAACTCATAGGCCACCGCATAGGCCAGGCGCGTCTTACCACAGCCCGCCTCCCCCTCAAGCAGCAGCGGGCGGCCCAGATGGAGCGCCAGATTGACCGCCCGCGCCAACTCCGGCGACGCGAGGTAGGGTTCAGGCTGCGTCGGCGCATCGGGGTGCGGGTCGTCCGGCGCATGCTCCATAGCGCCATAGAAGCGATAGGCTGATCGAGGCTTCATCGCAACACTGCTCCTCTCCTATATCTGCACAACTAAAGCAGATTCCAAGGCATCACGATGCCTCGTACCAATATCCAGTATCCAATATCCAATATCCACGCCCTATAACTTCAACCATGCCTTCACATCGTCCATAGACGCAAAAACAAAGAGCGCCTCAGCCAGCGCGAGCAATTCATCCGCAGCGAGCGTCGCAACGCGCTGCTGCACCTCCGGTGGCGGCGGGCCAAAGCGCCGCTCCACCTGGTGCAGCAGCAAAGCAGCCTGACCCTGGGTCAAGCCCTTCACCAAGCCCCGTGCCTCACCCTCCTTTGCGGCAAGCTCCTCGATACTGGTCACAAAGGTATCCATTTCCACCTCCTCTTGTTCGATTTGATGCATTGTAGCACGAACTTGTTCATTCATGTACTCGTTAAGGCGTAGCAATTGATCCAACAGCCGATAGAGCAAGCGCAAGTCTTCAGCACGGTAGCCCTTGCGGAAGAAGGAACGGAAGTGCGCCAATTTGCGCTGCATGCGCTCCTCCGGCTTGCCGCGTGTCTCTTGGGCATCGCGGTGCAACAGCACGACCATAGCGACCGGGTTGCTGCTGGCATCGAGCATGGCGCGATCGACATCCAGCAACTTCACGGCACCAAAGCGTAAGCGCAGTTCCGTCAGTGCAGAGATGCTCTGTCAGGAGTGCATCTGGAATCCGTGTAGCGTGCATGATCACCGCAAAGAGATAGACCCGGCGCAAGTCATGTGTGGCAATGAATTTGGTGAGTTCATCAACCATACGACTCCAGAATTGCTGCACAAACCAAGTCAGCAACATCTGTTCGGTGCGTTCCCATCCTGAAAATTCAATAAGAATAATTTTTCTGCTACGTACAACTTCACATATTTGGGTGATAATCCTAGTGATACATTAATCTATTTCATGCTGATCATATTCAACAGCAAGCCATTCAGCCAGACGTTGTAAAATCCCATGTTCATCAAGGCGCATTCCTGTCTCAAATCCAATCTCAATCTTGTGGAAAGGATAGGTCATCTCTCTGAGCAGACCATGCATGCGCTGCATGAACCACTCCGATCCCATTGCATAGCTCTGCTGTGTCAGAAAGAGCGCGGCACCACCGCCTTTGCCCAAATTCTCTCGTGTCGCCTCGAATGTAGCCACCGCTTGCTTGAAATCAATGTAGCAGAGCCTATCCTCAAGCTGGCGTGGGTTTGCTTGGGGCGGTGGTGGCGCTGCATTGGCGGACGTGCCAACAAGACCCTGCCAAAATGCTTCAAGCTTCTGCAATGGGATGCTACCCTCGTCAAAGCAGCGCACACCCTCCAGCAGATTGCAAAGAGCACCAGGGTACTTGGCACAGGTGCAGACAATGCTGAACACATCCGCACGATCTTGATCACGCCGAGGAATAGCCCCAGGTACATGTTCCGCTAGAAATATCAAGACATCATCGCGTATACTGCGATCCCTGATAGAGTCGCAAGCGAGCAACAGGTTAACCATCTGGCTAATTTGTGGAGGCTTAAGCTGCATTGTATCCTTGCTGTTTGCTTATGGGAAGTGGACTTTGTTAATTGCCCCGTCGTTTTGTCACCTTGAGGGAAGGCTCGTAGAAACGTTACCGTTTGCACCATAGGTAGTGCCGACTTTAGTCGGCTTCCCATCACTTCCAAAGACCTCAGCCGACTAAAGTCGGCACTACGACGATAAAACGAAAAGTTCGTTTCTCCTCCCTCATCCCCTCTGCCGCCAAAACGCTTCCAGCGCCTGGAACGCAAATGTACCTCGATCAAAAAAACGCACCCCAGCTATAAGTTCCTCCAATGTGCCATATTCGTTGCAGGTGGTAACGATGTTCAAGACATCGTTGCGGTTCTGCGTATCACGCTCAATCGCATGGCGCACATGTGGCTCGATAAATTCTAACACGCTCGCACGGCGGTTGCTCTGTTGCATCACCGGACATGCCAAGAGTAGCTCAACTAGCTCTTGTACCTCTTTTCGATCCAGATGACGAGATGAAGCTTGAGGCGGCAGCATGGTGGCTTCGACAGGCTCAGCCAGCGGCCCGTCGTTGGCTGAGCTTGTCGAAGCCAACGACGGGGTAGTGGCTTCGACAGGCTCAGCCAGCGGCGCGCTGCGGCGCGCTCCCTGCCCATCCCCATCCCCATCCGCAAGCAGATAGACCGGGCGCTGCTCGCGGGTGCGTAGGTAGAGCGTCGGTACGTACCAGCTTGCGCCATCCTGTTCGATGACGTAGAGCGAACGGCGCGCTTCGGCGACGGCGGCCTGCAGCGAGCGACCGCGAGCGAGTTCGCGGTAGCAGACTTCGCTAAAGCGGGTTGCCGCTGTGACGCGCACGGTCAGTTGCATGGCAACCACCGCTTCAGAGACGGCGCTCAGCGCGGGGGCGATGCCGGTAAAGAGGCTCGCTTGTGGCGTGGTTGGCACCATCGCCGACTGGCAGGCAAAGAGCATGATCAGGCGTATCTCGCCGAGCAGGGTCGCCAAGCGCCCTGCACTGACCAGTTCATGCTGGCCCGCGCCGATCTCGCTGTCAAAGACCAAGTAGCCCTGGCCGTCGCTATAACTCCCGTGGCCATAGTAGTGAATCACGTCGGGCGGTGGCCCGGCACGCATGCGATCATCGAGCGCACGCGCCGTCACCGGCGCAAGCTCGTCCCACGTTAGTAGCCCCTGATCGCGCAGCGCCGTCCAACTGGCATGGCGCGCGGCGCGCTCTGCGGCACGAATCTGCGGGGGAATGCCCGCCTGTGGCGCAAGGGCCAAGATGTGCAACTTCTGCCCCACCGGCAACGGTGGCGACAGGGCTTCGTTCAGATCGATGTAGCGCACCAGGGCATCAGGCTGACGCCCCCCGCGCGAGAGCAGCAGCGCCTGGCGATCATCCCACAGCGCCTCCCAAGGCAGCGCCGCCAACTCCACCGCCGCAGGCGGAAACCGGAGCAAGTAGGTCAACGCTTGACGCTGTGTACGCGCCGCCTCACGCGCTAGGCGCAACGCCAACTCCCCTGCGCGGTCGGCAATTAAGGCGGCATAGAGCTGTTGCCCTACCAATCGGTGCAACTCAGGCACTATGCGACGGCCATCCCAGAACCCGAGGGCGCTCAGGTGTTGCACCTCTTCAGGGCTAAAGGGAGGCCCAACGTCAGGATATTCAGGATGTTGCAGTGCATCAAGCGCCTTGATCAATGTCGGCAACGCTTCGCGGGCAAAAGGTAAACTAAATGAACTGCTGTATACCCCACCAGCATTGCTCTCCCACTTAATGCGCGCCCCATCAGGGGTTGGGGTAAAGCGCAGCGTTAGATAGGGGGGATTTGGATCGTTTTGTGGTATCATTGTTTGAAGGAATGATGATAAAAACAGTGTTTATGTTGAGTATAACATAGATCATTCCTCACGCTATGCTTTTGACATGGTTATAGCATCCAGTAGGCTACACTATGGGCCAGCATGAGCGCCACCATCAATGCTGCGCCCGGTACGGCTGAATCGGTGCGCGTTGCCCGAAATCCAACGTAGATGCCGAGTGGCAGGGTGAGCATGCCTGCAATGACGACTGCTGAGCAAGATCACCGGGCGACTCATCTGCCAGAGGCCACGTAGCGGCAAAGCCATTGAGATACTTAACAATCTCTGCTTACCTCCCATCCTGCAGGAATCGTATAGCTTTCACGCCGCCAACGCCAACCGGGTGCGAGGATCTCGCCAGGTTCAGCGATGTAGAGGCCATACAGGGCTGCGTGCAGCACGGTCAGTTGTTGGGCAAGGTTGCCTGGTTCGCCAAGCGGGTGGCCGAAGGGCCAAGCAAGGTAGAGGCTTCGTGGTGAGCGTACCTGTTCAGCAATCGGTTTCAGACTGGTCAGGCACATGGTGCTGATGCCCTCGGCTTCAATAGCGCGTGCGATCAGTCCGACGGACTGATTACAGAGTCCTCAGGCTGGCGTGAGCAGCACGGCGTCAACTTGCTCTTGACGCAGTTGCACGGCAACTTCCGGTGCCGTCTGCTGGATGAGGGTGGTACGATGGGGCGGTTCGATGTGGCCCATAAAGCTGTAGCAGTCGCTGAGGCTGCCGATCTGACCCTGCTGGGCTAGGTTGTGCAACAATTCCCGTGGGAAGAGAATGTTGAAGTCGCGGCGCACATCGTCATGGTTGTAGTAATCATGCGTCACCGTGAGTTCTGCGTCGGGTGTTGTGGTGCTGATGCGCCGGTAAGAGGCATCGCCACGCGCATCGGCCATGTTGAATGGCGGTTGATCGCGCCGATGAATGCCACCAGTGGTCACTAGCGCGATGCGACACTCCGGTAGCGGCTTGGTGAGCGGCGTAAAGGGGATGCTATCGAAACGCAACGCTTGATAACCTCTGGCCCATACCTGGGCCAGCACGGGAATCTGCGAAAACAGTTGGCCGGTGGCTCGCTGAAGCCGCTGCCAGACCTTGTTAGACTCGGGCTGATCCATGCCTCATTTATACCATTTCCGATTGTAGATTGCAGATTGCAGATTGCCGAACATGGCGTCCCAATGAGCTTGCGCGTGCTTGATGATGCGGCATGTTCAAGGGTAATAGGTATTACTCCCTACACTATTCAAACCCCAGTCATAGTCACGGTAGGCGAGTTGCCCACGGTTGGCCTGCATGAGCCAGGCCCGCCGTGGGTCGTCGGGCAATGTGCGCCGGAGCAGAGCGACAATCCCTAGCGGGCCATCAAAGTCGTCGCGGTACCAGCGGAAGATCTGCGAAATCTGCACCTGGTTGCGGGCTTGGTCAATAACGACATCGCTATCTACGAAGCTGCGCGTCGCCAGCTCGAGTTGGTCTTCGATCAGGTCGGCGCTGTAGATGCCAATGGGTGGACAGGAACGGCTGGCGCAGTTGAGGGCGAAGTGGATGCGCGGATCGAGCG
Organism: Candidatus Viridilinea mediisalina; assembly: GCF_002532535.1. Taxonomy (GTDB): domain Bacteria; phylum Chloroflexota; class Chloroflexia; order Chloroflexales; family Chloroflexaceae; genus Viridilinea; species Viridilinea mediisalina. The sequence continues at coordinate 18,111 of NZ_NQWI01000057.1, read as the reverse complement.
GTTCAACCATCCACGCTCGGCGTGGGTCATTCGCGCCAAACTGCGGCCCGGGCAGGAAGGGGTTCCCGCGATTGGCACGCAGGATGCCGTGTTCAATGTCCTCAAGCGAGCAGCGCTGCCCGCCGATGAGATAGGCGGCACGCCGAAAGAAGCCGAGCCCGGCCCATTGGCTGGTGACGCTCGTGCGTACATCGTAGGCAATCACCGCGTCAATCACCAGCGCATTGTAGAGGTTGATCCAAAAGGCCAAGCGTTCGCTACGACTGGCTAGGCGGGCGGGATCGTAGCGTGCAAGCTGCGGTGTGAGCCTAGTCTGATAGTCGGCATAGGCCGGGCTGGTACGCAACTGGGCATAGTTGACGGTACGGCCTTCAGCGTCCATTGCCGCCGCTTTGAAGCCGTTGACCGCCGCTTTGATCGCTGCGCTTAGCGCTTGGCCGTCAAGGGGCGGCTGGTCTGGCGCGGCTGCATCCTCTGGGTGGCGATTGAGTACTTCGCGGTCACGGCGGCCTAAGACCAAGCCAAGCACCGCTTCGCGTAGATTAATGACTTCTTGCATCATCCCTCCTTTACAAACGCATCAGATTACGTAGTGCCTGAGCCGCTTGGCTGCGCGCCACCGGCTCGTAGAGGGCGTTGCTGCCGATGCTGGCCCAGCGGGGGGCTAGGCTGGCGGCAAGGGCTGGTTCGCTCACGCCTGGCCCGGCGCTGACAAAGAGCGCCCGGCGGCTCAGGTGCTGCGGCAACTGCTGGGCCAATGCGCCCACCGCAGCGCTTTGGTCGCGGCCCGCCTCGGCGTGGAGCAACCAGAAGATTTCGATACGTTGATAATACGCGCTTTCGGCGCGTACCCGTGCAGCCACCTGGCTCACTACGCGGGCGAGATCAACGCGGCCCTGACATGGTTCACGTACCAGCGCGGCCAACTCGGCGGGGCCATTGAGCGTTTGGGCTGCCTGTAGGCGCGTTGCAAAACTGGCCGCCTGTACGACTGCCCCCCGCGCCCGTCCGGTGCGCGCCAAGGCCAACGCACTCGCCTTGAGCAGCGGCTCCAGATCGCCAGCGGTCGCATCACTCATCTGCACCAGCAAGAGCAACAGGGTTTGACGGCGCTCTGGTGGACGTTCGCGCCCGTAGTAGAGCAATTCGCCGTTGAGGTAGCGGTAGTTGAGCAACAATTCTGGCAGAGCCCACTCGCTCGGTAGCGCCGCATCGAGCCAACCGGAGCGGGCGATGCCACCATAGCCATTGAGTGCATAGGTCTGCACCGCGCTCCCATGTTCAGCCTCCGCCAAGGCGGGCAGAAAAGCAAGCACCTCATCAATCAGCGTATGGCTCAATGGCGGCAGACGCAGCAACTCGGTCAGCGCCCGCAGATCGGCAAGCGAGGCAAGCCCCAAGGCTACTTGCCCCAACTCGGCCACAAAACGCACATCGCTGGGCGCAAGGGCTTGGAGGCGGGCGAGGATGAGGGGGCGCAGCGCCGTGGCATCGTCAGGTTGCGCCAGCAGCGCGGTGGCGTCGCCAGGTTGCGCCAGCAGCGCGGTGGCTTCAACAGGGTTGCGCCTAGCGGTGGCTGAGCTTGTCGAAGCCACCGCTAGGCGCAACCCTGCCGCCAAGGCTGCGGCGGCTGCGGCAGGGCGTATCTGGGGCGGCAGGGCGAACTGCGGGGCGGCGGGCAGCCCGTGGGCTATACCAATGACCCTTGAACCTGCCGCATTATCAAGAACGCCAGAGCCCATTGGGATGCCATGTTCGGCAATCTGCAATCTGCAATCTACAATCGCAAATGGTATGACGTGGGCTAGTAGGGCGACTAGGGCGACATCGCTGAGCATTAGGCTGCGTGCGCTACGCACGGCTGGGGTTGCCGCCGCATTGCGCAGCAATGCCGCATAGCCGTCTTCGCCGCACTCGGGCCCAACTTCGGCACCGGCTAGGAGTGCGCCGAGATCGGCGACCAACCCCAAGGGCACATGGTAGCCCAATTCGGCGAGGCTACGCCACCACGCCAATGCACGGCCCCATGGCCCTGCGACAGGGTAGATGCGGGTGGTAGCGGCAGATTGCAGGTGAACGTCAAGGTACGCATCCATCTATGCAACCTCCCGCACCGCTCTCAGACGCAACAGCGGCACCAGATCAGCCACAAGGCTCAAGAAGCGCCCATCAAGGTACAGGTAGGGCCGCACGCGCCGCTCGTCTTGCAGCAGCGTAGCTAAGGGCTGGTAGCGAGTGAGCGTGCGAGTCGCGTGGCGGCGCTGACGCACATCATTGGATGTTTGGGCTGCCTGGCCCAAAGCGACCAGCACAGGCCAACTTGGTTGCGCGTGGTCTCCTTGGCGTTGTAGATAGCAATCGGCCTCATAAAAACTGAGGATGAAGCGCTGCCAAGCCTGATCATGCTCCAACAGATCGCCAAGCAAGCCGCCAAGTTCCACATTCGCGGTTGCCTGCGTAAGCGGCACCGTCGCTTGGGCCGTGGCTAGGTCAGGCCACAGGCTCAACCAGCGGTCGCGCAGGGCCATCTGGATACTGGGCTGGCCCAACAACTCAAGCAGCAACGGGCGCAGCCTAGCACGGCGGGGCAGCCATGCCTCGCTGAGGGGGCTACTCGTGAGCAGGAGGCGCACCACCGGCAGCCAATCGGAGTGGGGCAGCAATTGAGGCACATAGCGCAAGAGGCTATGGTAGGCGAGCGCCGTAGCGCCATCACGCGCAGTGGGCAAGGCCCGCGCCAGATGGATCGTCAGGCCCAAGAGCCGCGGATCGGGCCGTTCGGCAGCCCATGCAAGGTTATTGAGCGCCGCCGCCAGCCAAAGGGTCGTACTTGGGATACTGTGGGGGCGCAACGCTGCGGCACCAGGCCATGCCGCCAGCAGCGCATCCACATGCGCCCCCAGTAGGCGTTGCAGCGCAGTGGGTGGTGCCAACACCAACTGCTGGATCGTCACCCGATCATCCACTGGGCCAACTGGCGCAGCATGACCCAGCAGCAGCCGTTCGAGGAAACGTGCAAGGTTGTGATGGCTCATAGCACCATGATGAAGATGATTGGGTTTAGCGGCTGCGCCACCAAAACCCAACCACCGAGGGAATTTAGATCACCTCGATCTGATCCTTGCCCCCATAGACCGTCCACCACGGTTTCGCACCCTTGGCCAGCGTGTTGTTGAGGTTCGTAATGTTTGCCACACCGTGTTCCTCAAGCCAAGCCTCAAGCGCATCGGCCCCCTGCTTACCATAGACCGGAATACCCTCCTGCCAGGTAGCGCGCCCACAGAGGACACCGGCAAAGGGGGTATCGGCCTCAGCCGCCAACTCAAGCGTCTCGATAAAGACCTCATTGGTGACACCGGCACTCAGGTAGATGAAGGGCTTCTGCGCGACGGCTGCCGCCGAGCGGAAGAGCTCCTTGGCCTCCTCGCGGGTATAGGCCGTCTCGCCACTATGGGCACGGGTACCCTCAACATACTTCATGTTGACCGGCACCTCAACTTTGAGGACATCAACACCATACTGTGGCTTCGAGAACTCAGCCATGTAGGCGGTAACATATTTAGGCTTAATGCGAGCGAACTCAAGCGACTTATCATCCATCGATTCATCGTAGCAGATCGGCTCAAGGAAGAAAGGAATATCAATCGCCTTACACTCAGCCCCGATGCGCTCAATAAAGGCATGCTTAATCTCATTGATGCGCGCCTCATCTTCGGGATTGTAGTAGAGCAGAATCTTCACCGCATCGCCCCCAGCGGCCTTAATACGATGGACACTCCACTCACCGAGCAGGTCAGGCAGACGACCACCGGCATTGACATCATAGCCGGTCTTCTCATACGCAAGCAGCACCCCCGCATCGGGAGCCTTATGCTCCAGGGCAGGCAGCCCATACTCAGGATCCATGAGAATCGCGGTCGAGTGCCTCGTCAGCACCCGCGTCACCGCCGTCTTAAAGGCAGTCATATCAGCATTACTCGCATCGCTACCACGCGCTTTCGCAATCGCCTTCTTGAGCGAACCACGCTGATCCATTGCAGCAGCGGCAATAATACCGTTTTCATTGGCACATGCCTGAATACCAGCAAACTTGCCTCGCGTCATTTGGAATTTAGCCATTGTTTCCTGCTCCTTTGCATAGAGAGGCGTATTGGGGGCCATCCCCCAACATCCTAACGGTCATAGGGTCACAAGGGAACTGTGTTCCCTCGCATCCTCAGCATGAGCGTGCAGGGCTATTATAACCGATTGTAGCGGATTATGTTGGCTATGCGCTAGGCTACAATGACGAATGAGATCGAAACATGCCCTTCAGGTATGGTACAATGCGCCCGTATAACTGCCCGTATGCGTTTAGGGACGATCTGGAGGAATAATGAAACAGCTAGTGAGTGCGTTCATGTTCGTACTCGGGCTGGGTGTTGGGCTTGTGGGTGGCGCAGCGCTGCTCGCCTATGCCTACCAGGCCGCAGGACTCTACCCACCCGATGATGCGACAATCAAGTTTATTGCCCGCGAGCGCGGTTGGCTCCGCGATGATGTCTAAGGCGGAGTAGCGCCTTGTGGTTCGAGTCGCGGAGGGCATGACCCTCCGCATTCAATCATTGCGGCAACGTTAATTGAACCTGCACAAGGAGGTGCCTCTTATGGAGAAGCCCTGGCTCTCGAGCTATGAAGAGGGCGTCCCGGCGACACAGACGTACCCGGAAATAACCCTGAGTGACCTGTTTCAGCAGACGACTCGTACCTACCCCGATAAGACCGCAACCAATTTTGTGCTGAAGTATCTCCTTGGTGGACGCTTTACGGTCGGTGGGCGCTTGAGTTATCAACAACTCAATGAATTGGTAGAACGCATGGCAACGGCGCTCTATCAGCTTGGGGTGCGTAAGGGCGACCGCGTGGCAATGATGCTGCCCAATTCGCCGCACTATGTCATTACCTTCTTTGCGGCCATGCGTATCGGCGCGGTGGTGGTCAATATTAATCCGACCTATACCGCCCGCGAGTTGCAGCAGCAGGTGGCCGATGCCGGTGCCGAGACCATGGTGCTGCTCAATATCTTTTGGCCGCGCCTGCGTGAAGTACAGCGCGAAACGCCAGTCAAACGAACGGTGGTCGCGTATGTCTTCGATACGCTAAATTTCCCCTCTAATCTGTTGGTTAAAATGTCGCAAAAGAAGACGCCTGAGTGGGTTGATGTGCCCCCTGAAGAGGGTGTCTTCTTCTTTAATCACCTCTTGCAAAAGTATGGCCCCGCTCCGCCCAAGGTTCCGGTGACGCCCGATGATACCGCCCTCTTTCAGTATACCGGCGGCACCACCGGCCTGCCCAAGGCGGCCATGTTGAGCCACCGTAACCTCGTGGCCAATACCCTCCAGATTAGCGCCTTCTTGCCCAGTGCGATCCGCGGCGGCGAAAAGATGATGTGCGCGATCCCCTTCTTTCACGTCTATGGCATGACCGTGGCGATGATCTATGGCATCCACCTGGGCGCTGAGTTGACCATTGTGCCCAATCCGCGCCCGATTGATAATGTGATGAACATTATGCAGAAGGAGCGTGCGACCCTCTACCCCGGTGTGCCCGCCATGTATATCGGTATTATTAACCATAAGGATGTTGCCAACTACGATCTGCGGAGTATCCGTGCATGCCTCTCCGGCTCCGCCCCGCTCCCCATTGAAGTCCAAGAGAAGTTTGGCGAACTCACCGGCGGACGCCTCGTTGAGGGCTTTGGTATGACCGAGATGAGCCCCTGTTCGCACGCTAACCCGGTCTTTGGCAAACGTAAAGCCGGGAGCATCGGCGTGCCCCTCAGCGATACCGAGGCCAAGATTGTTGACCTCGAAACCGGCGCTGATCTGCCCTTCGAAAACGAATCACAAGGCGAACTCTGTGTGCGCGGCCCCCAGGTTATGTCTGGCTACTGGAATCGCCCCGAAGAGACCAAGCTCACCATTGATGCCGATGGCTGGCTGCATACGGGTGATATTTGCAAGGTTGATCCCGAAGGCTATTTCTATGTGGTTGACCGCAAGAAGGATATGATCATCGCTTCGGGCTATAAGGTCTTGCCCCGTGATGTCGAAGAGGTACTCTTCATGCACCCCAAAGTCATGGAGGCGGTGGTGGTGGGCATCCCCAACCCCAAACGTGGCGACGATACGGTCAAAGCCTTTATTGTACCCAAGCCCGGCGAAACCCCCACAACGGCGGAGATCCAGGAATTCTGCAAGCAGCACTTGGCACAGTATAAGATTCCGCGTGAGGTTGAGCTACGTAGCGAACTGCCCAAGACCATGGTCGGCAAAGTGCTGCGCCGCGTCCTCATTGAAGAGGAGAAGGCGAAAATGGCCATGGCCGGATAGAGGTACTGAGGATTGAACCACAGAGACACAGAGATGGGAAGGGATGGTTTCAGAAATGCGCTTTCAGCTTTACCGTCGTAGTGCCGACTTATGGTCTTCCAGTAAATAATCCGCTAACCAGACCTCGCAGATCTGGCATATCTATCAGGTCTAGTCCGTGCCGCGACACCGGATTAATTTCTGGAAGACCATTAGTCGGCATCCAAGGGTTGTCGGCGACCTCAGCCGACTAAAGTCGGCACTACCTAATGGCGTAAACGGTAAAGTGACCTAAAACCTGCTCTAACGGAGGGAGTGCCACCCCACACCCTTCTCGGTGTTCTCTGTGCCTCTGTGGTTCAATACCTCCACATCGCTGCAAAAACTCTATTTCCCACCCGACTCGCGGCGCGCCTCGATCACATCATTGATCCGATTGAGGCGGTCAAGGATGTTGGAGAGCTGGCTGATGCTCTGGATGGTGAGCACAATCAGGAGCACGGCGCGCCCGGAGCGGCGGGTGGGGCTCTGTTCGATACGTTCGATATTGATGCCAGCGTCGGCAATCACAATCGAGATGTCGCGCCAGAGGCCAACCCGATCCCACGATTCGATACGAACCGGCACCGAGTAGCCTTTGGGCTGCTGGCCCCCCCAGGTCACATCAATCAGGCGGTTGCGGTCGCGCTCGTTCACAATGGTACGACAATCGGCGCGATGGACGGTGACGCCGCGCCCACGGGTGACGAAGCCAACCACAGGTTCCCCTATAATCGGGTTGCAGCAGCGGGCGAGGCGGTTGTAGATTGCACCAACGCCACAGACATGCACCCCTATGGGTTGGTTGCGCGGCGCGGCTGGTGGCTTAAGCAGATCAACCGGCAGATTATCTTGGGCCTGTTGCTGCTCGACCTGTTGCGTGAGCGCTTTTTGAGCCACACCACGAGCGGTCAATTCACCAATGCCGATCTGGTGGAACATGTCTTCAATGGAGCGAGCGCCAATCAGATCGACAAGGTGATCAAAGCTAACGGTAAGCCCTAGGCGTTTGAGCTCTTTTTCCAGCAGATCGCGGCCAGCAGAGACATTCTCATCACGTTCGGCGCGGCGAAAGTGGCGCTTAATATGGTTCCGTGCGCTCGGCGTCTTCACAAAATTGAGCCAATCGCGGCTCGGCCCACGTCCCACCTTGGCGGTCATAATATCAATAATTTCGCCATTCTTCAGGTGGTAATCGAGCGGCACCATGCGCCCATTCACCCGCGCCCCAATACAGCGATGGCCCACCTCTGAGTGGATGTGATAGGCAAAATCCACCGGCGTGGAACCCAAGGGCAGATCGATGATCTTCCCTTTGGGGGTAAAGGTATAGACCAATTCTTCCAGTTCAGGCTTAAGGCTCTCGACAAACTCACGGTCATCGGCAAGTTCAATGCGCCAAGAGATCAGTTCGCGTAGCCAACGAATTTTAGTCTCATAATTCTGGTCGGAACGCGATCCAAAGCCCTCTTTGTAGCGCCAATGGGCAGCGATGCCGTGTTCAGCGACCGTGTGCATATCTTCGGAGCGAATCTGCACCTCACAGTGGTGGCCGCCAGGAATAATCACCGTGGTATGAAGTGATTGGTAGCTACTCTCTTTGGGCACTGCGATATAATCATCAAACTCACTGAGGACGGGCGTCCAAGTACTATGCACCAAACCAAGCACACGGTAACAAGCACCTTTAGCCTTATCGGGATCAGGTTCTTGCACAATCACCCGCACGGCAAGTTGGTCATAGATCTGTTCAAGCGAGACGCCCTTACGCTCCATTTTGCGCCAGATCGAATAGATATGTTTCGGGCGACCACTCACTTGGGCATGCAGACCCTCTTTTTCAAGCGCATCACGCAGCTTACTCGTCACCCGCTGGATCAGCCGTTCACGCGTCTCCTTACGCATACTCAAGCCATCGGAGATCTCTTTATAGCGGTCGGGATACATCCCCTTAAACGCAAGATCTTCCAACTCAGACTTCACCTGCCACATCCCGAGGCGATGAGCGAGGGGCGCATAGATATCGAGGGTTTCACGCGAGACACGGCGCTGCTTCTCGGGCGAGGTAACGCCCAGCGTACGCATATTGTGCAAGCGGTCGGCCAACTTAATCAAGATCACGCGGGGGTCATCGGCGGTAGCAATGAACATCTTGCGATAGGAACCAGCCTGAAGCTCTTCTTTGGTCTTATGTTCCAAGCCAGAGAGCTTCGTAACGCCATCTACGAGGTGGGCAATCGTAGTGCCAAAGAACTGACCGAGCAGTTCAAGGCTAATGCCGGTATCTTCAACCACATCGTGGAGCAGTGCAGCGGCAATGGACTCAGCATCAAGGCTCAGATCGAGCAGAATCGTGGCTACCGCAACAGGATGATCAATGTAGGGTTCGCCACTCTGGCGAAACTGACCCGTATGGGCAATCAGGGCCAACGCATAAGCCCGACGCACCAGATCAGTATCGGCGTCGGGCAAATAGTCACGCAAGCGGGCAACGAGCGCTTCAACCGTAGGACTCTGGTAGGCCGCGATATAATCGGCCCGCACGCGATCCGCGCTGCCATCGGGGTTATCCTGATGGCTAAGTTCTGCGGCAATCAGATCCAGCGTGGACGATTGCAGTACTGGATGCAAGGTCGTACTTATGGTCTCGACGCTCGGCTGCGAACGGCGCACTGCTGCGCATACATGCGACCCATTACGATGATCGCCAAGCCCAGATGTACTCGTAGTAGCGGAGGCAATCGAAGCGTCCATGACCACACATCCTCTCGTGGCCTGGCCTCCGCTGTGGTAGGGCAACATCACGGTGGAGCGTGCAGCCCATACCTGCGCGTGGAGTCAGGCGCTGCGTTTGAGATAAGCCGGGCGTCATGACGCAGACCTGCACCCGCCGCACCGGCAACCTAGAACGTGAACGCGGTCGGCGACTAACGCCTGACCGCGCCTGGCAATTTCACGGGCTTCCGCGACCGCGACGTATGCAAAATAATTGTGCCTAGTAGCATAACACTGAGCTATGGGGTTGTCAAGGAATTATGTATTACGTCCAGCCTAAACTATTTGACATCTCAAGCATACACATGGTATAAACAGCCCACGATGAGCAGCGGGGCAAGCTCCCCGCACCATAGCACCCTGTCTGTGCTGAGGAGAAACCAAGGTGTCACGTACGCACCGCGCCACGGTCGCGCTGGCCTGCGTCCTCGTTATTCTGGCTGCTGTCATCATGCTTGGTGCGGCAGCGCCGGGTAGTCCACCTACTGGTGTGAGCGATACGCCACGCCTGGTAGCCGCTGAGTCACCCACCGCAGCGTTGCTTCCTACGCAGCTTGCAACGCCAACCAGCACGCCCATCTCGCCCACAGCAACCTTAGCGCGCCGCGAGTTCAACGAGAGCGCGGCGATGAAAGTTGCGCCCACCAGCTTCTTGCCCGGACGCGGCCCTGAGTTGCCTGGTCAGTTTGTCCATGCGAGCCGCCGCCTCGATTTCTTTGTTGGCCAGGGCAGCTTTTCGCCTCCTGAAGTGGTCGAGATGGCTGTTAGGGCTGAACACGCCCTGAGCTATATGCAGCGCCGCTTCGCCGTAAGCCTGAGCGAACGGGTCTCGGTGGGAGTCTATGCCGCCAGCCAAGCGCCCGGACGCGGTACCCGTGGGATTGCCTATACCCATGGGCCAACCAATGTGCGCATCTACTACAATGGCAATGAAGATAAGCACTCGGCCCTGGTGGTGCTAACCCACGAGTTGGCCCATGCGCTCCAAGCGGAAGCTTATGGCAAAGATGCTCAATCCCGCTCCGATTTAATCCTGCTTGAAGGCTTGGCCTGCTGGATTACGGGTGAATATTGGCTCAGCCTCTCTGGTGCGCCCTCGTTCCAAGCCCGCGCCCGCAGCCTCTACCATGCAGGCTACAATGGTAACCTCGCCGCCATGAGCAACCGTAGTGACATCAATGCGGTCTATGATATGTGGACGGGCTTTGTGGACTACCTGACGAGTACGTATGGCTGGGAGCGCTTCAATTACCTCTATGCCAACGGACGCGGACGTGCCCCCGGTTCGGCGGATTACCAAGGGGTGTATGGCAAGAGTTTCCACGAGTTGCAGAATGAGTGGTACGCGACGCTGCGCTAGAGGTTTAGAGAGATTTAGAGTGATTCACCACAGAGGCACAGAGAACACAGAGGGTTTGGGCGTGAGGTTTAGAGAGATTTTAGAGTGATTCACCACAGAGGCACAGAGAACACAGAGGGTTTGGGCGTGAGGTTTAGAGAGATTTTAGAGTGATTCACCACAGAGGCACAGAGAACACAGAGGGTTTGGGCGTATGGCTGCTCCTAATTCATTCTCTGTGCCTCTGTGGTAAAACCCTCTGTGCCCTCTCCCTAGAGGCACAGAGAACACAGAGGGTTTGGGCGTATGGCTGCGCTCCTAATTCATTCTCTGTGTCCTCTGTGCCTCTGTGGTAAAACCCTCTGTGCCCTCTCCCTCTCCTCTACGCACGCTTTGCCCAGTAGCGCGCCAAGCCACGCCAACTGAGTTCCACTTCACCCGATTGCTGCGTAAGGGCGGCTTGATCTTCGGCGCTTAGGTGGGCCGATTCTTTGTGTGCCTGTGCTTCGAGGGCGGCGATCTGTGCTGCTTCACTCGCACCGCTGGCCATGCCTTGGCGTACCAGTTCGGCCCAACGGAGCAGCCGTTCGCGCACATCGGCAAGGTGGAAGGTGACATCGTTGTAGGCACCAAAGTGGGTCAACATGATCCACTGCGGGTTGAGGGCTGCGATCATATCGAGGGTACTCAACCAAGCCTCAATGTCCACTTCGGGCGGCGGGGTGGCGGGGCGGGTGAAGCGTTCCAGCGGCAGACGCACGCCAGTGTTATCGCCCACAAAGGCCGCACCGCTCTGCTCATCGTACCAGACAAGATGGTGGCGGGCATGGCCAGGGGCATCATAGGCGCACAGCATGCGCCCACCCAAACGCAGACGCTCACCGCCAACGAGCGTCTCAATCGCGGCGGCAGGTGCGGGCACAGTGCGCCCCCACAAGGTCTCCAGTTGATCGCCCCAGAGCTGCCCAGCACTCTTGATCAAACGTGAAGGATCGATCAGGTGGGGAGCGCCGCGCTCATGGACATGGATACGGATATTGGGGTTGCGCTCAAGGATCAAACCACTCGCCCCGGCGTGATCAAGGTGGATATGGGTCACGACAATGTGCCGAATATCCGCCAAGCTCATATCGTGTTGTGCCAACGCTGCTTCAACATTGGGCAGAGTTCCGGCTGGACCTGGATCAACCAGGGCTGGCTCATCACCGAGCAGCACGTACGTGGCCACCACATGGGGTCGCCCCATATGGTGGGTGTCGAGAATCAAGACGCCTTCGGGGTAGGTTCTGGTATTCATACAAGGGATGATACCACACGCTCTGGGCTGATGGCAGCCATACATTCTGGGCCAAGCGTGGCGCGTGGGCATGCCGCAAAGACCCCACAGGGGCTACAGGCAAGATCGGCGCGAATGACCTGGTGGCGCTGCGGATCGCCCCAGGGTCCAAAGCGCAGATGATCACTTGGGCCGTAGAGGTGGCGGGTAGGAACACCTTGGCTCACGGCGAGATGCAGCGGGCCACTGTCCACTCCTAGCACCAGTGCGGCCCGGCCCAGCAGCGCAGCCAACTGGCCCACACTGGTCTGCCCGGCCAGTTGTAGCGCCGGTTGGCGCATACGTTGGGCAATTTCCGCCACGAGTGCTGCTTCACCCGGGCCACCAGTGAGCAGCAGGCGGGTTGCGGGCTGGCTGGCGATCTGATCGGCAACAGTCGCCCAATGGGCGGGCAGCCAATGTTTACACGGCCCGCCAGTGCCCGCATGGATGACCACAAGCCGCAGATCCGACTGAAGTTGTTGGGCTACCCACTGGCTGGCCCAGGCATGTTCGGCGGGCGTGGGTTGAAAGTGGAGCGGCGGGCTTCCCGTGGGCGTATGGGCCAAGGGCTGACCAACGAGCGCCCCCACCACAGCGAGCGCCTGGCGCGTCACATGCTCACGCGGATCATAGGGCAACGCGGTCGTAAGCAGCGCCTGCACAGCAGGATGGGCGTGGCCAATGCGCTGAGGAATACCGGCTACCCACGCGAGCAACGCCCCCCACCAATGGTCATCACGCAGCAGCAGGGCAGCAGTGTAGCGCTGGCGGCGCAGCAACAGCCCATAGTGAAGCAGCAGTAGGTAGGGGCGCAGCGAGCGGCGCGGTGCAGCATTGCGCGTAAAGCCAGGAAAGGGCAACGTGGTAAGCGCATCAAGCTGAGGGTTACGCTGCCACATCTGGTAGGCCCAAGGGCCAACCAGCCCAGTGAGCTGGGCTTGGGGTAGCCCTTGGCGCAGAGCCGCCAAAGCAGGCGTGGCCAGCAGCAGATCGCCCAAGTGGTCGGGCTTGATCAGCAGGATACGCTGGCGGGAGGAAGGGGGCACGAATGGTAAGGAAGGAAATAGCAAAGAGAAAATAGAAAATACAAACCTATTTCCTCATTTCCTACTTCCTACTTCCTAAAACAGCATAGCTCCACACTCGCGTGCAAGCTGGCGCAAGCGTTCGGCGGTGGGCTTGTTGGCGCGCTGCTGCTCTTGGTCGGCCAGTTCATTGAGGCGCTTCACCAATTCGGGGGTGAGCTTGGCCACATTGGTACGCAGCATGCGCGTGGCGTCTTGGGGCGTGTCGGCCAGAAGCAATTCGTTAATAAAGCGCTCTTCCGGGGTCATGCGCTCGTGAATGATGTTCATGGCCGTCTCACCCAATTGGTCAAAGAGGGCCATCATCTCCTGATTTTCGGCGCGTTGTGCAGCGGCGGCATTGGCCGAGAGAACCATCACGAAGGCTTCATCAATACGTTCGGCCCGTTCATGCATCGCAGCGAGCGGATCGGGGGTGCCAAGAATCTCTTCGAGCAATTGGCTACCCGCCTCAAACATCGCTTGAGCTTCACGATCAAGCTCTTCAACAATCTCAACAATGCGCGTGCGCCGGGCAGTGAGCATAGCCACACGGTCGCTATCGCCAGCGGCCTCAGCCTCTTCAATCTTCGCGGCCCACTGCTGGAAGAAGCCATAATCAATCACCCCACGCACCTCAGCGACAGCCAACTCAAGCTCATCGTCGGCAAGATCAATGAGGCGCTCCAGGGCTTCAGCCACTTCCTGCTCATCGGCGGCCCCCATCTCAGCGCCAAAGAGTTCCATCAGGCGCTGACTCAGTTGCAGCAGCAAGCTGCGGGTATCACCCTGTTCAGCGGGCGTCGCCTCAATGAAGGCATTCAGGGTTGCCATGAATTCGGGCGTAATCTCGGCACGGCGTTCCTGAACCACTTTGGTGAAATGGGACGGTTCGCTGACCATACCCGCCAGTTCGCTAATCAGATCAATGTGGGCGCGCTGGCGTTCCAGCATTTCACGGCTGATCCCATCGGCTTCAAGGATGGCATCCATGAGTGAAGGGAGCGTCAAGAAACGGCGGGGGGCGAGCAGATGGCCGCGCGGCGCATCATTGGGCAAACCGCGCATCAAAAAGGCGGTCGCCTCACCCACAAAGCGCTCCTGCTCTTCAGGTTGATTGGTCAACTCTTGGGGAAAATAGATCAAACAGAGCTGTTTCGCAGCATCGTGGTAGACCATTGGGGCCGCAAGCATACTCGCAGATTGGCAATTGGGGCAGACGGCTACATTGATCTGACCACTCAAGAATGCCTGCTTAAGTTCAGGCTGTACGGTAACATCAAGCAGCGTATAGATTCCCGTGCGGAACTGGGTGTTACAGGCAGGGCAGGTAATCTGGACAGGCTGAGGGGCAACCGGAGGCATAGATCATCTCCAAAGGCAATAATTGAGTTCTGGGGTTGATTATACCAGCAATAGGGCGTTGGGGGGAATGTGGCGCTTCAGGGGGCAGGAAATTAGGATACAGGATACAGGATACAGGATACAGGATACAGGATACAGGATACAGGATACAGGATACAGGATACAGGATACAGGATACAGGATACAGGATACAGGATACAGGATACAGGATACAGGATACAGGATACAGGATGAGCTGAATGCCAATATCCAATATCCAATATCCAATATCCAATATCCAATATCCAATATCCAATATCCAATATCCTTCCCTTAGGCTCGCGCCCAACCAACCAGCGCGAAGAGGGGATCACTCAACCAGCGGCAGGGGGAACGATCATAGAAGGTCGTTCGTTCAAACTGCTCCGAGAGTTCAAAGTAGCGGCGAACAAGGGTCGCGTGCTGTTTATCGTTGGTTGAAACCCAGACGCGCACCGCTTTACTCGGAAAGCAGCGGTTGGAAAAGCTGACGATGAAGGGGGCTCCTGGGCGCAACACGCGGCCCACTTCGGCAAAGACCTCCAATGGTTGGGTGAGGTACTGCACCGAGACGGTGCAGAGCGCCGCATCGAAACTCATTGGCTCAAAGGGGAGTTGCGGGTTCGCATTGAGGTCGTGGATCAGCCATTGATCGAGTTGGGCATTGTTGGCCAATTCCTGCTCATTTAAGCCCAGGCCCACCACCTGACGATAGGCAACTTCGGGTGGCAGGTGGCTCACAAAGCTACTCATCAGGTCGAGTACGCGCCCGCCGGGGGGCAAGAGTTCGCGGAAGAGTTGGCTTGCCGCAGCACTTGCGCGATCATCAATATGTGCTGTGAAGCGTGGGTAGAGGTAAAAGGCACTATCAGCACGCTCATCGTAGCGCCTGAAGTAGCTTGGCGGCAGACTCTGCTTCAGGTGCAACGGTAACTCCTTAATCATGTGATAATTGTATCAGCTTTGTCTGGGGCTGCGCCCCAAACCCACGTTGTTTGGTGCTATTTGGCGGCTTCGCCGCCAAATAGCACCAAACAAAAGCTATGCGGGGGCGGCAGAGCCGCCCCCGCGCCCCCACCGGAGGTGTAATATTATGCAACGCATATGTATGATTCCTGTTATAGTATAGGCTGATTTTTCCTCTCAGCGCAAGGGTGTAATATGGCAGAGGCGATGCGTGCAATCCAGGTTGCCATAACGGGCGGCCCTGAGGTGCTTCAGTTGAGCGAGTTGCCCCCACCTGAACCCGGCCCTGGTCAGGTGCGTGTCCGTGTTGCGGCGGCAGGGCTCAACTTCATTGACACCTACCATCGCACGGGGCTCTATCCGCAGACCTTGCCCTTTACGCCTGGGCTTGAGTTTGCCGGTACGATTGATGCGCTTGGGCCCGGCGTAGACGGTTGGGCTGTTGGTGAGCGGGTGGCCACACCGGCGGGCATTGGTGCATACGCAGCATTGGCATTGGCTCCTGCTGCCAAATTGGTGCGTCTGCCCAACGGTGTAGACCTGAAACTCGCAGCGGCGGCCCTGCTCCAAGGTTTAACGGCGCACTACTTGGCCTACAGTACCTATACGCTCAGATCAAGCGATACCTGTGTGATCACAGCGGCAGCGGGCGGGGTTGGGCTCTTGTTGGTACAGATTGCCAAGCGTCTCGGTGCCCGCGTGATCGGCCTGTGCGGTAGCGAAGCCAAGGCAAGCTTGGTGCGCGATGCAGGTGCCGACGAGGTGATTGTCTATACATGTGAACCCTTTGCGCCACGGGTGCGCGAACTGACCAACGGCGTAGGGGCTGATGTAGTCTATGATTCGGTGGGGGCCAGTACCTTCGAGGCCAGCCTTGAGAGCCTGCGCCCACGGGGGATGCTGGTGAGTTTTGGCAACGCCAGCGGCCCGGTTCCGCCGGTCAGCCCGCTGCTGCTCAGTACCAAAGGCTCGCTCTTCCTCACGCGGCCAACCTTGGCGCACTACACGGCTGATCAAGAGGAGTTGCAGTGGCGGGCGGGCGATCTCTTCCGCTGGATGGCCGACGGCGAACTTGCGGTACGGATTGACCGCGAATTTCCACTTGCCCAAGCGGCTGAAGCCCACCGCGCCCTTGAAGCACGCCAAACCACAGGTAAGGTGCTTTTGATTCCGTAGTAGGGAGATGGCTTCGTGGCGGCTTTACCGTTTGCGAGGACGCGAGGACGCGAGGACGTGAAGCCTTTTGGAGGTATTCAGTGCATCCTGATGTCGCAAACCTATTTTCTATTTTCTCGTTTCTGTATCCTTCCCTAAAACAGTGGAGCCTGGGGTTCCACCTAATACACAAGGAGAGCGCACCGTGCGCGTCGTGATGAAATTTGGTGGCACGTCGGTCGGTAGTGCTGCTGCTATCCGCCAAGTAGCCAAGATTGCAGTTGAGAGCCACCACGAACACGAGGTTGTGCTTGTGGTGTCGGCGATGAATGCCCCCGATTTGCGAACGACCGATACGCTCATTGCTGCTGCGAAGGCAGCGGCTGAGGGCGATGGGGATGCGACGGCGGAGGTTGCGCCGCGCTTGCTGGCAATGCACATGGAGGCCGCCGCTGCGCTGGCTACACCAAGCGATTGTGCCACCCTTGAAGTGGATTTGCGCTCAATGCTCGATTATTTGAGCAATCTGTCGCGTAGCATTGCTATCCTTGGTGAGCTAACGCCCCGCGCCCTTGATCTCTTTAGTGGCCTGGGTGAGCGTATGAATGCGCGCTTGATCGCGGCGGCGCTGCGTGGCGCTGGGCTGGATGCGCTGGCGCTAGACGCCACTGAGTTGATTGTCACCGATGATCGCTTTGGCATGGCTACGCCCTTGATGAACGAGACGCGCGAACAGGCACGGGCATGCCTGCAACCGCTGTTGATTGGTCGTCAGGTGCCGGTTGTGACCGGCTTTATTGGTGCGACTAAGGCGGGGGTGCCAACCACCCTGGGCCGGGGTGGTTCCGACTACTCATGTTCTATCTTGGGTGCCGTGCTTGACGCCGATGAGGTCTGGTTTTGGAAAGAGGTGGATGGGGTACTTTCGGCCAATCCGAAGCTTGTGCCTGAAGCCCGTACCATGGAGCGCCTCTCGTATAGCGAGATGGGTGAGATGGCCTACTATGGGGCCAATGTGCTACACCCCAAGACGGTACAGCCACTGGTGCAACGGCGCATCCCGATTCGCATCCGTAACACCTTTAACCCGGCCCATCCTGGCACGATCATCAGTGCCGAGCCAGGCAGCGGGACGGCCAAGGCGGTTACCGCGATCAAGGATGTGAGCCTGATTACGGTGGGTGGCCCTGGTATGCTGGGGCTCACCGGGGTAGCGGCGCGCATCTTCGGGGCCGTAGCCCGTGCAGGCAGCAACAATCTACTCATCTCCCAAGCCTCAAGCGAGCAGAGTGTCTGCTTTGCCGTAGCCCGCACGGAGGCTGCGGCTGCGGTGGCTGAACTGCGCGCCGAGTTGGCCAACGATTTCTCAGCGCACGACGTGGAACACATTGGGGTGATAGAGTGTACCATCATCGCCGTCGTCGGCTCCGGGATGCGCGGCACCCCCGGGATTGCCGGGCGCATCTTTGGATCCCTTGGCGACGCCGGGGTCAATATCATCGCCGTGGCCCAAGGCAGCACCGAGAATAACATCTCACTAGTAGTTGCTCCGAGCGAGGGCGATGAGGCCGTGCGGGCGATCCATCGTAGCTTTAGTTTGTGATGCTCTGTTGGCGGCTGCGCCGCCAGCGGGGGCGCACGCGAGGGAACCCGGTTCCCTCGCCCAAAGAATCGTGAAAGGGAGGGGTTCGGGGAGGGCGAAGCCCTCCCCGAAAACCCCTC
>NZ_NQWI01000258.1 GCF_002532535.1 Candidatus Viridilinea mediisalina | reverse complement strand
CGGAACTTACCCGACAAGGAATTTCGCTACCTTAGGACCGTTATAGTTACGGCCGCCGTTTACCGGGGCTTCGGTTCGGAGCTTGCACCCCTCCCCTTAACCTTCCGGCACTGGGCAGGCATCACCCCCTATACGTCGCCTTGCGGCTTCAGCAGGGAGCTGTGGTTCTGTTATCCAGTCGCCCGGGCCTGGACCCTGCGGCTGCCTCGCGCTCCACCGGCAAGCGGCTTCACCCTAACGCAGCACCCCTTCTTCCGAAGGTACGGGGTCAATTTGCCGAGTTCCTTAACGAGGGATCACTCGTCCGCCTTGGTCTCCTCGACCTACCTACCTGTGTCGGTTTGCGGTACGGTCACGCTGGTTCTCCCGAGCCGGCATTTCTTGCCTGCACAGGTGCCCCGCCGTTGAAGTTCTCGCGAACCTCTTCCCATCACCTCTCGGTCAACGCCCCGGGGATTTCGTCCCGAGGCTCCCTACCGGCTTGGACGACGCTCATCTCGTCGCGGCGGCTCCCCCTCAGTCTCCGGCATTGGTCAAACGAACCAGGCGTGGTACAGGACTATGCACCTGTTGTCCATCGCCTACGCCCTTCGGCTTCGGCTTAGGCCCGACTAACCCGCCGCGGATCACCCGTGCGGCGGAACCCTCAGGTTTTCGGCGGTGGGGGTTCGCACCCCACTTCTCTGTTACTCATTCCGGCATTCGCACTCGTCAACAGTCCACCGGGGCTTCCGCTCCGGCTTCTATCCGTTGACGACGCTCCCCTACCGTAGGATTGCTCCTACCCGCAGCGTCGGCAGATGACTTTGCCCCGATACAGCATCGGCGCAGCGCTACTCGACCAGTGAGCTATTACGCACTCTTTCAAGGATGGCTGCTTCTAAGCCAACCTCCTGGTTGTCTGCGCGGCACCACAACCTTTCCCACTGAGTCATCATTTCGGGGCCTTAGCTGGCGGTCTGGGTTGTTTCCCTCTTGACGACGGATGTTCGCACCCGCCGTCTCACTCGCGGTGACGGTCTCCTGGCATTCGGAGTTTGCCGTCGCTTGGTAAGCGGTGAAGCCCCCGCACGACAACAGTGCTCTACCTCCAGGAGCCGCTAGGCCGCGGCTGCACCTCAATGCATTTCGGGGAGAACGAGCTATCTCCATGTTCGATAGGCATTTCACCACTACCCACAGGTCATCCGAGCGGTTTGTAACCCACACCGGTGCGGCCCTCCACGTCCTGTTAGGGACGCTTCAGCCTGCCCATGGGTAGCTCACATGGTTTCGCGTCTACGGCACGCGACCGACGCCCTCTTCAGGCTCGCGTTCACTCTGGCTCCGGCTGTGTCTGCCTTAACCGAGCCACGCACCGTAACTCGCCGGATCATACTCCAAAAGGCACGCGGTCAGGCGTAACCCGAAGGTTCTAGCCCTCCCACGGCATGGAAGCACACGATTTCAGGGTCTCTTTCACTCCCCTCGACGGGGTACTTTTCACCATTCCCTCACGGTACTGTCCGCTATCGGTCGCTACGTGTAGCTTGCCTTAGACTGTGGTCAGCCTCGCTTCAGCCCGGGTTCTTCGTGCCCGGACCTACTCAGGAGTCGTTCACGCGTCGGTGGGGGCCGCCTACGGGACTCTCACCCGCTCTGGTGCGGTGTTCCAAACCGCTTCGGCTAGCCCAGGAGGACGCGGCGAGGGTCGCCAGACCCCCAATGAACGGTCCTACAACCCCAGTGCGGCAACGGCTGGCGCCTTGACACCGCACTGGTTTAGGCAGAAACCCGGTTCGTTCGCCACTACTACGGGTGTGGTTCTCTCTTCCTCCGGCTACTGAGATGTTTCAGTTGGCCGGGTTCCCTCCGAGCGTTGCCCGGTATCCCCCGGGGGGGATGGGTTGCCCCATTCGGAAATCTCCGGATCGGTGCCTGCTTGCGGCTCCCCGGAGCTTATCGGAGCGGTGCCCCGTCCTTCATCGGCACGTAGCGCCAAGGCATCCATCGTGTGCTCATCATGTCTTCCCT
>NZ_NQWI01000257.1 GCF_002532535.1 Candidatus Viridilinea mediisalina | reverse complement strand
GATTGCCACCCAGTCATGCGCGGGCGGTGGGCCATTCAGTTGCCAGACAAAGCGCGCCTGGAAACGACGCCCCTCGATCGGCAGCACCTCAACCCCGCGTAGTAGCGCCGGGCCAAGCGCAAGCTCAAGATCGGGCAGATCACTCATGCTGACCAGCGTCACCGTTTGGGGCAGCACAGCCTCGGTGGGCGCATCACGCTCAAAGAGCAGCAGGCCATCACGGGCGACCACCAAGCCAAAATCGGGGGCGTCCAAGGCCATACGAATCTGTACCTGCTCATGAGTCGTTGGTGCCCGCCAATCGAAGAGCGCATCGGCAAGTACATAGTCAACATGGGGTAGAATCGTTGGCAACAGACTTCCATCAAGATCTTGAGGGTAGCGCACCACATAGAGCGTATCACGATTGGCGAGGTGTGGTGCCAAAAAGATCGAAGCGGCCAAAGGTGCATGCTCAGGTACATGTTCAGCCAGCACCCGATCCTTCACCACATCGCGTTCAATGCGCCCATAGATCCAGTGGTGCAAGCCGCCATTGGCCTCACGGCTCCAGAATCGCGGATTGAGCGGCTGCTGTACCAAAAGGGCCGAAGCCAACACCACCAAGACCGTGGTAGCGCCCAAATCAACCTGCCAGCGCCAAGCCTGCGCCCCCTGGCCCACCTGCGCCCGTGCCCGCAGCGCCCCATCAACAACAGCCAACACCACAAAAGGCACCACCAGCGCATAGTGATGGTAGTTATACTGATAGACCGCCCCCGGCCCGGTACTCACCAGCACCGCCAGGGTCAAAGGCGCAGCGGGCAACAACCAACGCCAGCCGCGCCAACCAAGCAGCAACATCGGCCCAAAGACCAGCAGCGCATGGTAAAAGCGATCGGGCAATGTGGCCGCAATAGCACCAAGATCGCCATAGTAGTGGTTCACATAACTCGTTGCTGCCGCTCCTACCACCTGAGAGTCAGCAAAGAATTCGCGCACGCCAAAAAAGACCACGCCGCCATACACCACCGCCGCCACCATCGTCCAAAAACCGACGCGCCGATCTCCACCCCAGAGCCAGAGGTAGGCCCCAATCCCGGCGACAGGTGCCGCCACATAGACCTTGCAACTCAGCGCGAGTGCCAGCCAAAGGCCATAGCTCCGCCATGCCTTGCGGTCGGCGGCGTCGAGCGCAAAGAGCAACAACGGCATCGCCAGCGTATCGCCATGGAAATCAAAAAGCACCGCCGTCTGCATCACCGGATAGAAGAGGTAGATCAGCGCAATGCAACGGGCCGCCATACGACTATCGAGTTGGCGTAGGGCGATACGGTAGGCCGGAATCGCCCCTACCGTCGCCAATAGCGCCTGGCCGATGAGCAATACTTGCGGATTGGGCCAAATGGCAACAAGAGGGACAAACGCGAGATAGAAGATCTCAACATGGCCAGCCAGACGGCTACCATTGCCATATGGCCCCGTCCACACCAACGGCTCACCGCGCAGCACTGACAGGATCGCCTGGCTCATATTGCCCAGATCGAGCATGCCAGAGTTATAGCCCCAATAGCGCGCCAGGCTGAGCAGGGTCAGCATTGCGCCAACCACGAGCATCGCCAGCCAGAGGAGCGGGTCGCGGATGGGGTGGTGGGTTGGAGGTGGTTGCATCATGCTATTTCAGATTGTAGATTGCAGATTACCGAACATGATTTCCCAATGCGCTTGAGCGTCATTGATGGTGACAAGGCGATGAAATCTCACAGGATCACTTTTGTGCTATGACCTATCTCCTGCATCATACCAAACGAGCGTGACCATAATCCCAATTGGGTGTGACTGGAATCTGTAGGGCGGTGCCCTACACCCCCTTGGACGGGGGGATGATGCGAGGGAACCAGGTTCCCTCGCGCACCCTATGTTCGGCAATCTACAATCTACAATCTACAATCGAAAATGGTATCACTCCACCTCCAGCACCGCCACCACCACTGGCACTACTCCCGGCGGCAAGGCCCGTGGATCAGAGAGGGGCGTT
>NZ_NQWI01000056.1 GCF_002532535.1 Candidatus Viridilinea mediisalina | reverse complement strand
GGCTAGCAACCACCGCGCCGCTGGCTGAGCCTGTCGAAGCCAAGCGGCGCGGCCCAGAACTTCTTCGCGCTAACAAAAAATGTTAGCAGAAAGAAGCCTTGGGCTAGCAACCACCGCGCCGCTGGCTGAGCCTGTCGAAGCCAAGCGGCGCGGCCCAGAACTTCTTCGCGCTAACAAAAAATGTTCTTCGGATGACCTAACGTAGAAGGAAATGAGAAGCATGGCAAGCGACACGCTCCTCAGCAATTTGGCCCTCAGCTTGGGTGGCTCAACGCCGCCCGATGGCCTCTTGGCTGCCATTGATCAACTGAGCGTTGAGATGAGCCTGCACCTGCCGAGTATGGCCACGCTGGTGCTTCACGATCCCGCCCTTGAATGGGTGGATCACTCGCTGCTTTTGCCCGGCACGACCCTCGTGGTCAATACGGGCAAGGGTGAAGCCCTCTTCGATGGGGAGATCGTTGAACTTGAGGCCGATTTTGGGCTGCAAGGCCAGCGGGTGATTGTGCGTGCTTTCGACCGCTTGCACCGCTTGGCGCGGGTGAAGTATCAGCGCGCCTTTACGCAGATGAGTGATAGTGAGATTGTCAGCGCCTGCGCTGGTGATGTGGGCCTTCGTGCTGCTGCCACTTCGACCCCCGGCCAGCATGAGCACTACTTGCAACTTGGCAACAGCAATCTGGCATTGGCTCAGGAGTTGGCTGCCGCCCACGGCTTTCTGCTCTTTGTTGTGGGCGAGAAGCTCCATTTTGAGCCACCTACCAGCAGCGCCACACTTACGCTAGAGTGGGGCACCGAGTTGAGCAGTTTTCGCCCGCGCCTCAGTGCCACTGGCTATGTGCAGGAGGTGACGGTGCGCGGTTGGGATGCCGCAGCCAAACAAGCAGTTGTGGGCGTTGCGAGTTCTAGCTCGCTGCCGCCGGGGATCGGCGTGGCACCCAAGAATTTCATCGCAGCAGTGACGCCCAAGGATGGCCGTGGCGATCCTGCGCTGATCACCCAAGACCAGGCGAAAGCGGTGGCGCAAAACATGCTCGATAGCCACCTCAGCCGTTTCGTTGAGGCTGAGGGGGTGGCGCTTGGCAATGTGGGTATTCAGGCGGGCGCTTCGGTTGACATTGCGGGCGTCGGTACGCGCTTCAGTGGTACCTATTTTGTTACCAGTGCCACCCATCAGATTGTGCCGGGTGCATCCTATACCACCGAGTTTAGTGTGAGCGGCTTGCATCCTAGTAGCATCCTGGGCATGCTGGATCATCAAGGCTCTGCGACAACACCCCACGGCGCGGGTCTGACCTTGGGCTTGGTGGTGGACAACCAAGACCCCGATCAGCTTGGCCGTGTGAAGGTGAAATTTCCGCTCTTCTACGATGGCGAGGCCGGTGCCGAAGTGATGACCGACTGGCTATTTATTATGTCAAGCGGAGCTGGTAAGCAGCGCGGGCTCTACTTCTTGCCGGAGATTGACGACGAGGTGCTGGTCGCGTTTGGCCATGGCCGCAGCAATGCTCCTATCGTCTTGGGGGCGCTCTGGAATGGCAGCGACCCGCCCCCTGGCTCGCAGGACGACCTTGTGGATGGTTCGGGCCTCGTCAAGCGCCGCGTGATCTATTCGCGTACCGGCAACTATATTGTGCTTGATGATAGCGATGATGATGGCGGAATTAGTGTAGTTGATAGCAAGGGCAATAAATTGGTCTTTAAGGTAGAAGACGATTCCTTGACGATTGAGGCAGCCGGGCCGATTACCATTACGACCAAAGACGACTTGGCGTTGAAGGTGGCCGGTGATGCCAGCATCAAGGCCGATGGCAACCTAAACCTCGCAGCCACTGGCGACATTAGCATCAAGGCGACCGGCAGCCTCAAGGCTGAAGCCACGGGCCAAGCTGAACTGAGTGGCAGCACTGGGGCCAAGTTGAGCAGTTCGGCGGTGGTGGACGTGAGTGGGGCGATGATTAATTTGAATTGAGGAACAGGGGAACAGGGGAGCAGAAGAGCAGAGGAACAGAAGGAGCGAGCAGATGGGCCAACCAGCAGCAAAACAGGGCGATCAGATCATCGGGTCGGACATCCACATCATTATGATTCCGACGCCGGGGGGGCCGGTGCCAACGCCTATTCCCCACCCCTTCACCGGGATTATCAATGGTGGGCTGAGTAGTAATGTGAAGATTGGGGGTATGCCTGCGGCAGTCTTGGGCAGCACTGCCGACAATACACCGCCCCATATCCCCCAGGGCGGCCCGTTTCAGCGCCCCCCCACCAATAAGGCAACGATTGTCAAGGGCAGTGCCACAGTGATGATCAACAAAAAGCCCGCCGCCCGCGCTGGTGATACGGCGCTCACCTGCAATGATCCCACCGATCTGCCGGTGGGCACGGTGGTGGCGGTGGGTAATGTGCTGATTGGAGGCTGACATGGCGAGGCGGGAAAGAGGTACAGAGATATTCACCACAGAGGCACCGAGGACACAGAGGGTTTGATTGGGAGAGAGCCAATGCCGGTGATTGCATAACTAGAAAATCCCTCTGTGTTCTCTGTGTCTCTGTGGTGAAAAAAATAAGGAGCAAACCATGCCCGCTGACTTCATTGGTGCTGGTCTGGCTTTTCCGGTAGATGTAGACGCCCGTGGGCGCTTTGCGCTGGTGCGTGGCGGTAATGAGATCGATCAGGCTATTCGCATTATTCTGCTTACTCCGCCGGGTCAGCGTCTGATGCGCCCGACCTTTGGCTGCAAAATTCACGACCTTGTCTTTGCGCCGAACGATGCTACGACGGCGGGCCTTGCGGAATACTATGTGCGCGAGGCGCTGGCAATGTGGGAGCCGCGTATTCGTGTGCTGACGGTGCAAGCAGGGGCCGACCCTGAACATCCTGAGCGCTTGTTGATTACGTTAAGCTATGAGATCAAGGCGACCCACGACCGCCGCTCGTTGGTCTTCCCGTTCTATCGTATCCCTGGAGAGGAGTGAGCGGTGCCACTACCTAGTATCAATTTGGATGATCGGCGCTTCCAAGACCTGGTGGATCAGGCGAAGCGCATGATTCCGCAGTATTGCCCTGAGTGGACCGATCACAATGTGAGCGATCCGGGCGTGACGTTGATTGAGCTCTTTGCGTGGATGACTGAGTTGCTGCTCTATCGCGTCAATCAGGTGCCCGCCAAGATGCAGTTGCAGTTTCTGGAGCTGTTGGGCATGCGTTTGGCCCCGCCGCGCGCGGCCCAAGCCCCGGTCACCTTCTACCTCTCGGCGCCCCAGCAGCTCGACCGGCTTATTCCTGCTGGCACTGAGCTGGCCACAGTGCGGACTGAGACCAGTCCGGCGATCATTTTTACCACCGAGCAGGATTTGACCCTGCGCCCGCCGCAGGTGCGCGGCGCCTTTACGCGCCCGGTTGGTCGTAATGCGGCCTGGATTACCCATGATCTGCGCCAGTTGAGCCTCACCGAGCGTTCGATCAATCTCTTTCCGGCCCAACTTGCTCCCGGCGATGCCTTTTACCTTGCGTTTGAGGAGGATCATGGCAACCATCTCTTGGCTCTGGTGGTCAACTGTACGACCGCTGGTGGCGCGGGGATCGATCCCAATAATCCGCCGGTGCAATGGCAGGTTTGGCAGGGGGCTACGTCGGGACGTTGGGCCGATTGTGAGTTGGAATATGATGGTACAGGTGGCTTTAATCGCAATGGTGAAATTATCCTCCATTTGCCCCGCATGGTCAATGAAGAGTTGCAGGGCGTGAGTGGCTACTGGTTGCGTTGCCGCCTCACCGAGGCCCAAGGCGGGCCAAATTCCTACCGCGCTTCGCCCGCCATCACCGACCTGCGTGTCGAGACGCGTGGCGGTACTGCGCTGGCTCGCCATGCCGTCAGTGTCCATAATGAGCGTCTGGGACTCAGTGATGGGTCGCCCGGCCAGCGTTTTACGCTGCTCCAGCGCCCCGTCTTGAACCGCGATCCAGCCCGCGACTACTTGGTGGTTGTACCGCCAGGCGGCGAGGCGGAGCAGTGGGAAGAGGTCGAGGATTTTGCCGATTCGCATGCCGACAGTAACCACTATACGCTTGACAGCATTGATGGCAGCCTGACGCTCGGCCCGGCCCTGCTGCAACCTGATGGCACCGTCTACCGCTTTGGCAAGGTGCCGGTCAAGGGCAGCGAGTTGCGCTTCAGCCACTACCAGCATGGCGGCGGCGTGGTGGGCAACCTGCCGCGTGGCGCCCTCTCGGTGCTGAAAACCAGCATGCCCTATGTGGCGCGGGTGAGCAATCGTGCGCCCGCCGCTGGTGGCATTGATGCCCAGACGCTCGATGATGCACGCTTGCGTGTGCCCCAGGTACTGCGGACGCGCCAGCGGGCCGTGACCGCCGATGATTTTGAGTTTCTCGCCACCCAGGTGCATGGCGTCGCCCGCGCCTGCTGCCTCGCCCCTGGCGCCCAGCCCGGGGAAGCCTATGACATAGCGCCTGGGCGGGTAGTAGTACTGCTCGTGCCCCACCTGGATGCGCCCCATGGGGCTATTCGCCCCGACCAACTGATCCTCTCAACCGAACTGCTCCGCAGTGTGCAGAACCACCTCAATGATCGCTGTCTGATCGGCACCAGCCCCGAAGTACGCATGCCTCAGTACATCTGGATTTCGGTCGAGGCGCGCCTGCGCGTTCGCCCGCGCAGCGCCCCAGCCCTCGAAGCTGAAGTCTACCGCTTGGCTGACGCGGCACTCTACCGCTACCTCAATCCTCTGGTTGGCGGGGCCGATGGCACCGGCTGGATCTTTGGGCGTGATCTGCATGTCTCCGAGATCTTCGCTCTTATGCAACGTATTCCCAATGTAGAATTTGTAGACGAAGTGCGCGTCACGGTGCGCGAACCGGGGCGCAGCGAAGGGGGCCAGCCCGTCCTAGGGCGGCTTGATGTCCCCGATGGTGCCCTCGTCTGCTCGTACCAACATCGGGTGGAAGTGCTGCAACTTACGACGCTGTGAGGGAATTGTAGATTGTAGATTGTAGATTGTAGATTTCGCTGATGTTGAGGCAAGTCCCAAACCTTCATGGTTGTTGCTGTAATACCAATTACCCTTGAACATGCCGCATTATCAAGAATGCTAACGCCCATTGGTACGCCATGTTCGGCAATCTGCAATCTGCAATCTACAATCTACAATCGGAAATAGCATTATGCCAACATTTGAACTGATCGTGCGCTTCCAAGGGCAGTTGGTGCAACGGGCCTCCTTGCACGATGAGCGCCTGACGATTGGACGCACGCCCGATAATGATCTCTCGTTGCCCCACCCCCAGGTGGCGCGCCAGCACGCCGAGTTGCGCCTCGAAGGGACGCAGATCTTTCTGGTTGACCTAGGGAGTAGTAGTGGCACGCTGTTTGCCGATGCGCGGCTCTTGCCCCACCAGCCCCAACTCTTGGTGGCTGGGGCGGTCTTTCGGATTGGCCCCTTTGAACTCGCCTACCAGCAAGAAGAGGCCGAAGCGCCAGTAGGCGAGCCGGTTGAACTGGATCAGGCTGAACTGGTGGCTGCGCTGCTGCCCCGCACCCTGCCCAAAGAACATGTCAACACCCCCCCCTTGCCCCCCGTCGGGCCGTTGAGTAGCTACCTGAACCACCTGCCCGCGATCTACCACGAGAATGACTTCCTCGGACGCTTCCTGCTGATCATTGAGGCCATGTGGGAGCCCTTGGAGCAGCGGCAGGATCACATCGCCATGTACTTTAACCCTAGAACTTGTCCCCCGACCATGCTACAATATCTCTCAACATGGCTAGATTTGCCGCTGAATCCCTTCTGGCCTGAACCTCTCAAGCGCCTCCTGTTAGCCGAAGCCCTTGATCTGATGCGCTGGCGCGGCACCCGCTATGGCCTTGTGCGCTTGATTGAATTGGTGACCGGCCTCACACCTGAAATCACCACTGAACCGCAACAACCGCTGGTTATGCGGGTTCGCATAACCGTCCCCGACAACAATGGTGTTGATCGTGATCTGATCGAAACACTGATCAAAAGCTATAAACCTGCCCATATTGGTTATATCCTTGAATTGAGGTGACGCCATGACGCACGATTTCGCGTTTGATGGCGATGACCTAGCCCCGCAGGCGCAATCCGCGCCACTCCGCTTGGATGTCCTTGGTCCTCAGGGTGAAACCTTGCGCAGTATGGCCTTGCCGGAGGGGGTCTTGACCGTTGGTTCAGCCGCAGCCAATCAGTTGGTGCTTGAGGCTGAAGGGGTAGGGCGCTACCATTTGCGTTTGCAGCGCACTGGTGAGCAGGTCGTGGTGGTGGATCTGGGCACGCGGGGCGGCACCTTGCTCAACAACCAGCCGCTGCCTGCCAATCAGCCCCTGCCGCTGGCCGAGGGCTCAATCCTGCATGTTGGCCCCTTCCGCCTACGGATGGCGCAGGCCCAGGCCAGCCAGCAGGCTGCTGGTGCGCCCGTCCCTAATGATGAGAGCCCTAGCCACCTCGCGCTCGCCATTGCCGATGGGCGCACAACGCTGGAACTGACGCCAGGGCAGACCAGTGTGGCCGTGCTGCTCTTGAGTAATCATGGTGACACAGCGGAACAGGTGCTGCTCGCGGTGGAGGGCATTCCAGCCTCATGGCTTCATCTGCCCAATCGGCCCATCACCCTGGAACCTGGGGCGCAAGAGCGCCTGACCCTACAGATTCATGTACCCCGCGAGGCCGAGAGTGTTGCCGGTGAATACAATTTGGCCATTCGGGGCCGTCCGCCCGCCAAGAGTGGTGTGAGTTGTGCCGTCGCGGCGCGTTGGACCGTCTTGCCCTTTAATGAGAGCCATGTAGATCTGCGTCCCCGCAAGCGCATGGTACGCGGTACGTCGGCTACATCCTTCACCCTCACGATTGATAATCTTGGGAATCAGCCTGAGAGCTATACGATCACTGCGGGTGAGGATGAACCAGCGCTCGATTATCAACTTGATCAGAACCAGGTTAACCTGCAACCCGCTGGCCATGCAGCCCTGCAATTGTCAGTGCAGGCGCGTGAGAATCCGAATGGCAAGCTGCAAAACTACTCTTTTAGCGTCCAGGTACGCCCGACTACGGGCGAGACGCTGGTTGCCCTAGGCCAACTGGGCCAGCAGCGCCCCGTTGGACTCTGGCTCTTTCCGGCGGCAGCGCTCTTTCTGCTGGCCCTGCTAGGGCTTGGCCTACTGCTCTCCGATCTCGTGCGTGCCGACCAAGTAGACGCTGAACGACCACAGGCCGGCTTGACCCCTTTGGCCACTGATATTCCCCCGGAGTTGCTGGTTCAACCTAATGAACCCTCACTCGAAGAGGCTCTTGCCGGTACTCAGACGGCCATAGCCATGCTGAATCAGATGGATCTGCAGGCAACTGAGTTTGCCGAACAGATCGCGGCGGCCCAGGCAGATGTTGATCCTACACTTGAAGCGCTGGCCGCAGCGCTCGATCAGGCGCGTGAAGAGATGGCGCTGATGTTGACCGCTGCCGCCGAAGCACCCCCGCCCCCACCCCCGCCCCCTGACGACGCAAATGGAGCGAATGGTGGCAATGGTGCTGCCGGTAATGGTGGTGGCGCGGCAAATGGTGCTCCAGTTGAGGTGCCAACCGAAGCACCTACGCCTACGCCCACGCCCACTACGACGCCTACGCCCACTACGATGCCCACACCCACTGCGACATCTACCCCTACACCCATCCCCACGTCCACGGTAACCCCAGTGGCGACCTTCCCACCCCAGGAGGCGTTCACCTCTACACCCACGGAGAGAGAGACAACTGCTACCATTACACCTATTCCTGAATTTGTTCTGACACCCTCGCCTACCGCTACACCTACGGCATCTCCAACGCCAAGCCCTTCCCTGACGCCAACCCTTACCGCCAGTAGCTTACGCCTGCGCTTTCGTTCGCCCCTGCTGGGCGGGGTGCGTCCTATCGAACCCTTGCCCACCTTTGAGATCGAGTTGGTTGATCCCGATGGTAACCTAGTGACGAATCGGCCCGCTGAGATTGAACTGCGGCTCACTGATCCCTCGATCTGCACCCGGATAAGCCCGGTGCAACTACGCGGAACCACACGGGCCGCATTGGTGAATGGCCGCGCTACCTTCGAGGACGTGCAGGTTGATTGTGTCGGTAGTGGCTATGTCTTGCAGGTGAGTGCAAGCAACGGCCCTACCGCTATCCACAGTGAACCCTTTAGCATCATTGAGGGCTTGGCGACCCACCTCTTCTTTGAGGCTCTGCCGAGCCAGATGCCTGCGGGCCAAGCGCTGGTGGTGCAGATGGCCGGTGGGCCCAGTCCGGTTATTGTGCGTGCCGCAGATGCCTTTGGCAATTCGGCGCGGATCGGCGGGGGCACGACGGTGGCAATCAGCATCGCTTCCGGGCCCCAAGGCGCCGGGGGCTTGTCGCCCATGAGTACCCTGACGAGCCCGCTCGATCCGAGTACGCGCAGCGCCAGCTTCTCCAATCTGATCTTCGACCGGGCTGGTAACTATACCCTGCGGGCGAGTAGCCAGCAGGTGGCCGAGGACGCCCTGAGTGCAGAGTTTAACATTCGGGCCAGCGATCTCGCCTTTGCGCCGCCTGGTACCTTGACGGCCCGCGCTGGCAGCAACGTGCAGGTTACCGTTCATGCGGTTGATCAAACCACCCAGGTGGATGCCACCTTTAACCAAGCTTTGATCTTGAACCTGCTTGATGCCGAAAATCAACAGGTGCAACGCTTGCAGGCCAATGCCCAGCAGGGGCGGCACACCTTTGTGCTGGCTGTGCCCGCACGCAGTGGTGCCTATCGGATCGTCGTTGGCTCGCCCGGCTATGAGCCGATCACGCGCAACCTTGAGGTGAGCGCCAGTGGCCTGCGTTTTGTGAACCAACCGCAGAGTACGCGCAGTGGTGATGCGCTCGCGGTGAGTAGCCTCGCTGACGGGGAGATCCGCATCAGGGCGATCACCAGCGCCGGGGATGATAGTCGGCTCGCGGGCGAATTGACCCTCGAGCTGCTCGGTGGGCCGAGTGGCAGTACCACGGGCTTTCGCACCTCTGATGAGCCTGTGCGCTATGCCCGTTCGATCACACTGGCGATGACCGATGGGAGCGCCCAGACCAGCAATCTCCGCATTGATCGGGCTGCCCAGAACTACCAACTGCGCGCCTCGATCAATGGCCTGATTGTCCTCAGTGATCATTTTGCGGTGACAGGCAATCGCCTGCGCTTAACAGGAGTGCAGCAACACTACCGCGCCGACCAAGCGCTCGATGGGTTGGTGGTGGAAGTGCAGGATCGCACGGGCAACATTGATACGGGCCAAAATGGGACGTTGACGCTCACCTTGAACCAGAACAATGCCCCGGTGAGCAATCTGCGCCAGCAGGGCAATACCCAAGCTGTGAGCAGTATCACCCGCCCTCTCCCGCCACGCGGGAGAGGGGGCCGGGGGGTGAGGGCCACCCTGCGATAGCCGAAAATCTGATAGCCGAAAGTTCGAGAGCCGAACCCGAAGCAACCCCCGCAGACCATGAGTCCTTCGCCCCTCTCCCACAACGTGGGAGAGGGGTAGGGGGTGAGGGCCACCCTGCGCTCGCCCCAAGCCTCCCCGAAGCCATCTTCGCCGCCCTGCCCAGCTCTTGGGCCCCCCAACTCTATGCGCCCTATCAGCCTCCGTTGAGCCACCAGGCTGCTGCGTTCGCACCACAGGAACTTGAGGCAGCACAGGAGCTTGATGCGCCACAGGAGCTTGAGGCAACCCAGGAGCTTGAGGCAGCGCCAGACGTGCCGGTGCTGGTACCACCAACGCCGCTGCGCCCCTTTGAGGCGAGTGAGTTGGTGGGGACGAAGCTGGCAGGCTATCAGCTTGAACAGTTGCTGGGCCCCACTGAGCTAGGGCCGGTCTATCAGGCCCAGCATCCGCATCTGGCGGGCCCGCGTGCCATCAAGGTGATCGCGTACCACTTTGCCCAAGATGTTGCCTTTCGCCAGCAGTTCCATGAACAGGCAGCCCAGTTGCCCCAATTGCAGCATCCCCACCTGGTGAAGCTCGAAGCGGTTGGCGAAGCGGACGGCCTCTGCTTTGTAGTGATGGAGTGGCTGCCTGATGGCTCGCTGAGTAGCCTGCTGCAACGGCGCGGCAGTGCCGCTTGGTCGCTGCTGCTGGCCCTTGAGTTGCTTGTGCAGACGGTGGAAGCATTGATCTTTTTGCAACAACAACAACGCTTCCACGGTGGCCTCAAGCCGAGCAATCTGCTGCTGGCCCGCCGCACCGATGATGCCTTTGGCTACCAGGTGAAGCTGGCCGATGTGGGCTTGAGTAGTCTGCTGCTGGCCTCCGATGATGCCTTGGAGCAGATCTGGAGCGATACGCTGCTCTATGCCATGCCCCCCGAACGCTGCCAAGGGCTTGAGGTGAGCGGCTTGGGCGATCAGTATGCCCTGGGGGTGATGCTCTATGAACTAGCGACCGGCGGGGTGCCGTTTGAGGCGCGTACACTGGATGATGCCGTCTTTCACCATGTCTATACGTCCCCGTTGCCCCCCCGCACGGTCAATGCGGCGCTGCCCGAAAGCTTTGAGGCGATCATTTTGCGCTGTTTGGCCAAAAATCCGGCTGAACGCTTTGCGCGCCTAGAGGATTTGCACGAGGCGTTGACGGCGCTGCTGACCCATCCCGCGTTGGCCCCTGCCAGCACTGCGCCCGCTGCCGCCACCAAGCCCCTGTTGACTGGCCCGGTGCAGCCGCGTATTCATGCCCTCGATCAGTATGGGCGCATCCTGGCTTCGCTCGATCTGACCGGCGATGGGCTGAGTATCGGGCGCGATGAGGCTAATAGCATTGCGCTGCACGCCGATGAGATTGAGGCGCGTCAGTTGGAGTTGGACTGGGACGGCAGTGCGATCATTATTACCAGCCTGGCCCAACAGGCAATTGTGATGGTGGGCGAAAAGCCGCTCAAGCCCCGCGAGATGCGCGTCTGGACTTGGGACGAACCGCTGCGCATGGGCGTCTTCTGGCTGCGCGCCGAAGCGGTGCCCCTGGAGGTCGCAGCGCCAGCCGCCCCAGCCGCCGCCAAGGGCCACGCGGCCTTCCACGATGCCCCCGAACCACTCAATGGGCCTGCGGTTGGCCTAGGCAGCCCCACCGAGCCGCTCGTGCTGACCATGCCGCACCAAGCCGCGCCTCAGCCAACCAAGCAGGCCAGTAGCCCGCCCCCAGCCGATCCGCCTGCGACGGGCCAAACCGCCAGCGATGAGATCCTCTCAGAGCGCATTGGCGTGCGCCTTGAACAGGAGAGCTTGAGCCTGACTCCGGGCCGCGCTGCAAGCTGCCGCGTCACCTTGATCAATCTGGGCACCATTGTTGACCATTTTACCCTCAGTGTTGAAGGCATTCCGACCCACTGGCTCACCCCCAGGTGCAGCTCAACCCAGGGCAACAGGAGGTCGTCACACTCAACCTGCTCGTGCCCCAAGTGGCCGAGAGCCACGCCAAGGAATACCCGGTCGTGGTGCGCGCCCGCTCACGCGAGAACCCCAGCCACTCCAATACCGACCTTGCACTCTGGACCGTACTCCCCTTTGCGAGTAGCGCCTTCAACCTGAGTCCCAAGCGGCGCCGCTGTTGGATGCGAGCCAACTACAATGTGCTACTCCGCAACCAAGGCAACGCCCCGGTGACCTTTACGCTCAACGCGCTCGACGACGAAGAACAACTAAACTACCAATTTGGCGAAGATACGCTCACCATCGAGCCGGGCAGCAGCAAACGCACCAACCTAATAGTACGCCCCAACCACTGGCTCTGGTGGGGCAAAGCGCAACAGCACCGCTTCAGCGTACAGGCCCGCCCCCAAAGCGAAGGCAACCAACATAGCGACAGCGGCCAAGTAACCCAACAGGTCTTCTTTGCACGCTGGATGTTTATGCTCATCGTCGTCAGCATCATTCCCATGCTCGCCAGCCTCTGGTTCTGGTATCGCCCCCAGATTATCGATCTACGTACCACCACAACGGTGCCAGTAGCGGGCGATGAGGTCATGATCCGCTGGGCTGTCACCAACGGCCCCACGGTACAACTGCTGATCAACGAGACGCCGGTACCACGCATCACCGACCCCTCCTACCACATCATCGGCGAAGGCTTCACCACGCCCCCAGAGATCAAACTGATTGCGCGCAACTGGATGCTAGGCAGCGCCAGCCGCAGCCTCAGCGTAAGCCTGATCGCCCCCACGCGCACCCCCACGATCACCCCGAGCATCGAGCGCACGGCCACCCCACTGCCCACCGAGACCCCGATTCCACCTCCGCTGGTAGAGATCAGCATCCCCCCAACCGAAGCGCCACCCACCAACACCCCGACTATTACACCCACCCCCACCAGCCAAGCGCTCTGCATCGCAGGCAGCAGCCTCAGCATCAGCGGCCAAGCGCCACCAGGCACCCCCCTACTACTCTACTTCGACGAACGCCCAGTAGGAGGCGGCTTCAGCGACGCCAACGGAAACTACAGCATCCAACTCGGGCGCGTCCTCGAAACCCCCGGCAACTACGTGGTCAGCGTCCGCATCCGCGACAACGGCCAGATTCTACGCAGCCTCACCTGCATCGTCCCAAGCCCCACGCCGGTAGACTCGCCCACGCCCGATTTTGATCTTCTGGACGAATTCCCAACCAACGAGGCAGAGTAAAACATTTTCTGAACAAGGATTTGCAAACACCAACAAGAAGAGGTACCGAGCATTGCACCACAGAGGCACCGAGGGCACCGAGTTTAGAGAGGCAGAGTAGAGCATTTTCTGAACAAGGGTTTGCAAATACCAACAAGAAGAGGTACCGAGGATTGCACCACAGAGGCACCGAGGGCACCGAGTTTAGAACGGAAAGACTGCCAACAATGACGATTGCCATACCACAAACTTCTCTGTGTCCTCTGTGTCTCTGTGGTTCAACCCTCTGCTGCTCTTAACCTCTCTGTGTCCTCTGTGTCTCTGTGGTTCAACCCTCTACTGCTCTTCAAAAACTCTCTGACTCCCCCTTCGCGTTAGGACGCCCCCATGAACGCCAATACCAATTGGTTCACCCGGATCGCCATCAGCCTGTTGAGCATCACACTGCTGCTTGCAGCCCTCTGGCCGCCCGCCGTTCCCCGTGCCTACGCCCAAACCCCAATATATGTGACGCCGAATGGCAGTGGCTCGCAGAACGGCACCTCTTGGGCAAACAGCATGACACTGTCCAACGCCCTACAGAGTGCAACGGCGGGCCAGGAGGTGTGGGTTACGGCAGGAACCTATCGGCCTGGCACGAGCGGCAATCGCAGCGCCACCTTCACCCTTCGGACTGATGTGGCTGTCTATGGCGGCTTTGCGGGTACCGAGACGAGCCGTGAGCAGCGCAATTGGGTGATCAATGTAACCATTCTCAGTGGTGATCTTAATAGTAATAATACAATTGATGATAGCGATGCATACCACGTCGTCACCGGCAGCAACGACGCAATCCTTGATGGTTTCACAATTACGGGTGGCAATGCCAATGGTAGCGGGGACAATGGCTATGGCGGCGGGGTCTTTAATAGTGGGACGACCCCTACCCTACGCAACATCATTATCAGTGGTAATCATGCTTCTCTGCGTGGCGGTGGTATCTACAACCATAATAGCTCCCCACGGTTAGAAAATGTGGATATTCGCGGCAACCGCGCCAACGATGGTGGTGGTATCTACAACAACAGTAATAGCAATGCTACACTCATCAATGTGGTGATTACGGGCAATCTCGCTGACAATGGTGATGGCGGAGGGATGTACAATCAGGGTAGCCACCCGATCCTGACCAATGTGACGATCAGTGGGAACGCTGCGGCAAGGCCAAGTGGAATGTTATCGTGGCCACCTGCGTATGCGGGTATCTACACGCCTACCACTACGCTCTCCGACACACGACAGGCCACCTTCCACCTACAGGAGAATGCGGCGCTCTATGGCGGCTTTGCAGGTACCGAGACGATCCGTGACCAGCGCGACTGGACGGCCAACCCGGTCATCCTCAATGGCGATCTTGGCGCACCAGGCAATAGCTACCAAGTGGTCACCTTGGGGGCCAATACGATCCTCGATGGGCTCAATATTACCGGCGGCAACGCCGATGGCAGCGCCCCCTACCACCGTGGTGCCGGGATCTATAGTGCGGTTACTGGCGTTAGCACCATTCGCATCAGCAACACCAACATCTACAACAACAGCGCCCAGAATGTGGGCGGCGGTATGTATGCGGAGGGCAGCAACCTCGTGCTGCATACGGTCACCTTTACCAACAACCAGACGCTGGCTGGCGATGGTGGGGCGCTCTATCAGTCCAGTGGCACGCTGATTTTTACCAATGGCAACCTGAGCAACAACCGAGCGAATGGCACAGGGCGGGGCGGGGCAATCTACCAGCAGAATGTGGGTGCAACGACACTACTCACCGTCACGATGACGAACAACACGGCAGGCGGCGCGGGTGGTGCCCTCTACCAAGCTAACAGTGGGGCCACCATGCTCACCAGTGGCAACCTGAACAACAACACGGCAGGCGGTGCAGGCGGCGCGATCTTCCAGAGCAGCGTAAGCAGCAATCTCACCATTAGTGATGCATCGCTCAACGAGAACCAAGCGGGCGGTGACGGCGGCGCGATCTTCCAGAGCAGTTTAAGCGGCGATCTCATCATTAATGCTGGATCGCTCAACCAGAACCAAGCAAGCGGCGCAGGCGGTGCGATCTTCCAGAGCAGTTTAAGCGGCGATCTTACCATTAGCGGTGGATCGCTCAACCAGAACGAAGCGGGCGATGACGGCGGCGCGATCTTCCAGAGCAGCGCAAGCGGCAACCTCACCATTAGTGATGCATCGCTCAACCAAAACCAAGCGAGCGGTGACGGCGGAGTGATCTTCCAGAGCAATGTGCTAGGCGGCAATCCCAACCTCACCATTAGCGGTGGGTCGCTCAACCAAAACCAAGCGGGCGGCGCGGGTGGCGCGATCTACCAAGAGGGGGCCGGGCTCACGACGCTCACCACGGTCACGATGGATGGCAACCGGGCCGACGGCGGTGCGGGCGGCGCCTTCTACCAACGCAATGCCGGGGCGGTCAACCTGGATCGTGTGACGCTCAACCAGAACCGCGCCAGCGGCGCAGGCGGCGCCTTCTACCAACTGAACAGCCAAGCCACCACACTCACCAATGGCAGCCTGAGCAACAACACGGCGGGCGGTGCGGGCGGCGCGATCTTCCGCGAAAGCACGGGGGATCTCACCATCAGCAACACACCGCTCAACAACAACACGGCGGGCGGCGCGGGCGGCGCGATCTTCAACGAGAGCAGCAGTGGCGATTTTGCACTCAGCGCTCTGCTCCTCAACGAGAACACAGCCCAAGGCGATGGCGGTGCGGTCTACAGCAACAATGGTAGCAGCGGCAACACCAGCATCACCAGCGTGCAACTCAACCGCAACACGGCGAGCGGCGCGGGCGGGGCGCTTTTCCTTGAGACCAATAACCTAACGCTGTTCAACGCCCGTATCAACAACAACACGGCGACGGGCGGCGCTGGCGGGGCGATCTCCTATAGCGGTGGCAATGACACCACCGATCTGAACGATGTCAGCCTTGACGAGAACCGCGCCGGTAGCGCGGGCGGTGCCTTCTACCAGAGTGGCGGCGGCAGCACCAGCCTGATCAGTGTCACGCTGAACCGCAACATCGCTGAGGATGGCGACGGCGGTGCCTTCTACCAAGCAGAGGCCGGGGCCACGACGCTCACCATGGTCACGATGGACGGCAACACGGCCAGCCTTGCAGGCGGCGCCTTCTACCAGACGGATGCCGGGGTCACCACGCTCACCACGGTCACCATGGATGGCAACCGGGCCGACGGCGGCACGGGCGGCGCCTTCTGCCAACTCCATGGCCAAGCCACGACGCTCACCAATGGCAGCCTGAGCAACAACACGGCCAGTGGCGCGGGCGGCGCGATCTTCCGCGAGAGCACTGGCGCACTGACGATCAGCAATGTGCTGCTCAACGACAACACGGCCCAAGGCAACGGCGGCGCGGTCTTCAACAATAGCAGCAGTGGCAGCACCAGCCTCAGCAGCGTGCAACTCAACCGCAACCGGGCCAACGGCGGCGCGGGCGGCGCACTCTTCCTCAATACGCTTGGTCTGACGTTGCACGATGCGACCCTGGAGCAGAACCAGGCAAGCGGCGGCAACGGCGGCGCGATTCGCTACGTTGGCGCCAGCGGCCCCACCAGCCTGAGCAATGTCAGCATGAGCAGCAACACCGCCAGCCTTGCGGGCGGGGCTTTCTACCAAGAGAACGGCGGCAACACGACGCTCACCAACGCCAGCATGATCAGCAACACCGCTACCGGCGGCGCGGGCGGTGCCTACTACCACACAGCGAACGGGCCAACCACGCTGATCAATGTCACCCTCAACGAAAACCGCGCCCGCGCCTATGGCGGTGCGCTCTACCAGACCAGCGCCAGCCCCCAGAGCTTTCGGCTCGAAGATGCCACGCTCAACCACAACCGGGCGACCCAGAGCGGCAACGGCCCAGGCATCATCGCAGCACGCGGGGGTGCGATCTACCTGACCAACAGTCAGGCAAGCATCCGCCGCGCTACACTGGAGGGCAACCAACTCAGTTCCAGCGCCGAGAGCCCTATCGCCTCCGCCGAAAGCCACGGCGGCGCCATCTACACACGCCACTCCGAGCTGACCATCGCTGACTTGACGCTCAATGGGAACGAAATCAGCAGCAGCGCCAGCGGCGGCGAAGCCTACGCCTACAGCCATGGGGCGGGGCTCTACCTGCGCGATGGCAGTGTACTGCTCTCCTATGCAACCATCACGAACAACGAGATGACGGCACATGCCACCGCAACCACCGGCAACACCCTGCCCAACTCGCGCGCCCTGGGTGGCGGTATCTATACGATTGACAGCTACGTTGAATTGGTCAATAGCACCATCAGCGGCAACTTCACCGATTCATCTGCCGAAAACCGGGGTTCAAGCAAACTCACCCATGCCATGGGCCAGGGCGGCGGAATCTACAACTTCTACAGTGTTGTTACGCTCACCAACGTACTGATCAGCGGCAACGCCGCGATCTCCTCTGCCGAAGGTCCCGTCACCTCAGCACCGAGCGCCGGCGGTGGGATGTACAACTGGGATAGCGGCCTGCTGCTAACCAATGTGACCATCAGTGGCAACCATGTCAACAACCGTGGCGGGGGCCTGTACAACTACAAGAGCGATCTTGAAATCTACAACAGCATCATTTGGGGCAACCATGCCCCCGGCGATGTAAGCATAGCCAATGAGGTGATGCAGAGCATGGCTATCAGCCATAGTCTGCTTGAAGGCAGCTTTGCTGGCACGGGCAACCTGAACAGCGACCCGCTCTTTGTCAGCGCAGTAGCAACCGCCCCAAGCACTGGGGGCGATCTGCGGCTACGCGGCAATTCGCCCGCGATCAATCAAGGCAGTCTCGACCGGCTCCCCGCAGATGTGGCCGATCTGAATGGGAATAACAATCGCAGCGAAGCACTCCCCTGGGATCTTGCACGCAACCCAAGAGTGATTGGTGGCAGTGTAGACATGGGTGCCTACGAAGCCCTGCCCAACGTCAGCACGATTACGCGCCGCCAGCCTAACCCCACCAACGCCGCCCAGATTGAGTTTGAAATCAGCTTCAACATGCCCGTCACCGGCTTTCGTGCCGAAAACCTGCGACTGATCACCTCACATGGCCAAAGCAATGCCAGCATCAGCGCAGTGCGCGCCAGTGGGGCCAACTGGCTCGTTACGGTTAACACGGTCGCCAACACCAGCGGCAACATCCGCCTCGACCTGATCAATACGAGCAACATCCAGAGTAGCGTTGCGCCCTACTTGACCCTGACCAGCACAGGCGAGGGCTATGGCGAAGCGAGTGAAGCGACCTACCTCGTAGACCACATGCCCCCCAGCACCTTCATCGAGTTCCGTCCGCCCAGCCTGAGCAACCAGACCCATGCTCAATTCACCTTCCGGGGCAATGACATTTTCAGTGGCATTGGTAGCGGTATTGCCAGTTTTGAATGTTCCGTCAACAATGTCGCCTTTAGCGCCTGCACTAGCCCTCACAACCCCGGCGAATTTGATGCGGGCGAACACACCTTTAGGGTACGCGCCATTGACCAAGCGGGCAACATTGATCCCAATCCAGCCAGCTATACCTGGCGCATCGACACCACGCCGCCCATCGTCACGCTCATAACCCACCCCCTCAGCCTGACCAACCAGAGCGAAGCCAGCTTCACCTTTAGCGGCCCTGATGGCAACAACGAGGCCATTCAGCGCTTCGAGTGCGCCCACAACCACGGCGACTTCATCCTCTGCACCAGTCCCTTTACCCTCAGCAACATCGCGGATGGGCTGCATCACTTCGTAGTGCAAGCGGTTGACCATGCGGGCAATCGCACCTCTGATCCACCCAGTTATACCTGGGAAGTGGACACATCCATGCCCATCCTCAACATCAACAGCCTCATCAACAGCCCCACCAACCAGAGTCCCATCACCGTCACTGCGCGCTTCGACAAACCCGTGGAGAACTTCAACCCCACCGCCATCGAGCTAGGCAATGCTCGTGTAGCGCAGATCAGTGGCAGTGGGAGCGACTACACCATGTTGCTGCTACCCCAAGCCCAGGGCATGGTCTCGATCACCGTCGCCGCCGCCGCCGCCCACGACGCTGCGGGCAATCCCAGCCTCGGCAGCAACAGCATCACCTGGCTCTACGATTCGGTACCGCCAACCACCACCATCACCAGCGGGCCAATCAGCCCCACCATCGCAACGGAAGCAACCTTCAGCTTCATTGGCAACGACGGGGACGGCAGCGGTATCGTCAGTTTCGCATGCGCCCTCAATGACGAGCCCTTCACCCCCTGTAGCAGCCCGCACCAACTCACCGGCCTCGGCGAGGGACTCCAGACCTTCCGCGTGCGCGCCCTTGACCAGGCCGGCAACCTAGAAAGCGCACCGGCCAGCCATAGCTGGATGGTAACCACCCTCCCGCCCACTACCAGCATCGAACCACTCGCCCCCATCAACGCAGCCAACGTCCACCGCTACAACATCAGGGGCGACTGTGCCACCGAAAAGGGGCCGGTCACCATCTATGTCGCCGACGAAGAACGGGTCATCGCCTGCGTTGATGGTCGCTACAGCGCCACCTTCGATCTCTACAACCTGCCCGAAGGCGGCCCCATCGAAGTTCGCGCCCGCCAAGACGAGTTCAGCGGCCTACCCGGCGTCACACGGGCCATCACCTTCAAAGACACCGAACCGCCCCAAGTCAGCCTGAGCGCCCCCACAACCAGCTTCACCGTCACCAACCCAATCACCATCACGATCAGCTTCAGCGAAGCGGTGCGAGGCTTCAGCAGCGAAAGCATCAGCCTCACCAACGGGCTGTTGAGCAACTTCACCGTGATTGACGACGCCACCTACCAATTCCTGCTCACCGCCGCACAAGCCGGCCCGATCAGCATCTACCTCGCCCCCGGCGTCGCCCACGACGCAGCAGACAACCCCAACCCCGCCGCCACCCTCAGCCTTGAGGCCCAAGCAGAGCCAGAGGAGGAGGAAGAGGAGGAAGAGGAAGAAGAGGAAGAAGAGGAAGAAGAGGAAGAAGAGGAAGAAGAGGAAGACCCAGTGCAGCGCGTCTTCCTACCCTTAGTTGTGCGTTAGGAAGACCTAGAAAATCCACCTCCCCCACCTACAACACTGCCATCAGTGCCTCCCCCGTCACCGCTTGGTGGCGGTAGGGCGGCGGGGTGCGCTGTGGGTAGGTACGGTTGCTTAGGAAGACCATGGCCAGGTTCTGGCTCGGCACGCCGATGATCGCTGTGCCGGTGAAGCCGGTATGCCCGAAGCTGCCCGGTGGCGGTGTGCTGCCCATAAAGTTGCGTCGCTCGAGCATCCAGCCCAAGCCGCCCTTGAGCATGTTGCCCCCAACGGAGATGATGCCAGCAAGCTGATCTTGCAGCGCCAGCGCCACCGTCGCCTCGTGCAGGAATTGTCGCCCCTGCCACGCGCCCCCCTCCAGCCACGGGCGCA
Source organism: Candidatus Viridilinea mediisalina (assembly GCF_002532535.1). Taxonomy (GTDB): domain Bacteria; phylum Chloroflexota; class Chloroflexia; order Chloroflexales; family Chloroflexaceae; genus Viridilinea; species Viridilinea mediisalina. The sequence continues at coordinate 11,602 of NZ_NQWI01000056.1, read as the reverse complement.
TAAAATGCAACAGGTCGCTCGCCGGGCCGAAGAGCCCCGCATGGCCCGCGACGCCGCCTAAAGCGTAGGCGCTCTCGTCGTGTACCACGCCATGCAGCAACATCTCGCGCCAGGTCGTATCCCATTCAGTCGGCACGATCTGCGGCTTCAGTTCAGGCGCTGGGCAGAAGCAGGTACGTGTCATGGCCAAGGGCTGAAGGACAAGCTCGCTGAGCACGTGGTCGAGCGGCATGCCCGCAATCGCCGCGACAATCTCACCAAGCAGCAGGCTGTTGATGTTGGTGTAGGCGCTGATACTACCTGGCGGATGGACAGGCTGGGCCGCCCAGACCGCCGCACGGAGGCCAGTGGCCCCGCCACTACACAGCGGGGCCAGGCGCAGATCGAGCCCCGAGCAGTGGCTGAGCAGGTGGCGCACCTGTACCTCTGTGGCGGCGAGCTTGGCCAAATAGTAAGCCGCCGAACGTTCTAGCCGCAACTCGCCCGCGTCGTACAAAATCAGCGCCGCCGTCGCCGTCACCATCTTGGTGAGCGACGCGAGATCGTAGATGTCATCGAGGGCCACCGGACGCGAACCACTATCGGCGTACATGGTGTTACCATAGGCAGCAGCATGCAGCAGGTGGTCGCCGCTTGCCACCTGAATAACCGCGCCCGGGAAAATCTGGGCCGCAATGGCCTCATTGATGATATGATCAAGCATAGGGCTGATTGTACCAAAGACTATCAAAAGCGAAAGGAACCCTACATGCAAGCAGCAAAACAGATCAAAGTCCTCTTCATCTGCATGGGCAACATCTGCCGTTCACCAATGGCCGAGGCGCTCTTTCGCCACCACGTTGAGCAGGCGGGCATGGCCGAGCAGTTTTTCATCGATTCGGCGGGCACTGGCGGTTGGCACGCTGGCGAACGCCCGCACCACGGAACCATCGCGGTACTCGAGCGCAACGGCGTGGCGGTAGGCAATCAGCGGGCACGCCAAGTGCGTAGCTCCGACCTCCAAGAGTTTGACTACCTGATCGCCATGGACCAGGATAACCTCGCCGACCTACGCCACTTTGGGCGCGAAGGGGTGCAACGGGCGCAACTGCTGCTCGATTTCGCACCCAACTGCGGCACCCGCGAAGTCCCCGACCCCTACTATACCGGCGGTTTTGATCAGGTCTTCAACCTCGTTGATGCCGGTACCCGCGAACTCTTGAGCCACATTCGTGAGCGCGAAGAAAGGCGCTGAAAGCTCGCAAAAAGCTTGCAAAGGAACGAAAACAAACAAGAGATGCCTTCGCCCCTCTCCCACAACGTGGGAGAGGCGGTGCCCGGTTGGTGAGCCTGTCGAACCAGAGCTTGCCGAAGGGGGTAGGGGGTGAGGGCCATCTATGGCATCCCCATCCCCAAGCCCTAGAAAGAATATTCCGTCTGCCTGTGAACCCGCATCTCTCTGTGCCCTCTGTGCCTCTGTGGTGAACACCTCTGTGCCCTCGTCCCCTCGCCTCTCCTCTACGCCCTCTCAGGCCGCAGGCTTACGGAAGACCACACGCAGCGCATCCTCCTCAAAGTAGGCATCAAGCGCCCGCAGGCGCGCAAGGCTCTGCGGTAGAACGATGCGGTGGCGGTGCCAGCCTACCGAGATGAGCAGTTCATCGGCACTCTGGGCCAGGTGAATCTGATCCTCAGAAGCAAAGGGCAGCGGCACAATCAGATCATAGCCACCCTCCATCTTCTCAACGCGCTGCACCGGCCCGCGATAGAGAAACTGAGCCGGGTCTTGATCGCCAAAGAGATGGTCGGCCAATTGGTTCAGATGTTCCGCACCAATAATCTCACGATCAAAATGGGGCGCACGCAGGATCGGCAACGGATCAAAGAGTTGATCCACTTGAGGCGCATAGCCCTGCTGCATCTCGCGCCATGCCGTGAAGTGACCATCCACATTGGGCGGCAGAATGCGATTGACCACCACCGCATCCACAGCGTAGCCAAAGAGGCTCAGGTAGGTCAAACTACGTTGCGCCTCACGAATGACCATCTTCTCCAGATTCATCACAATGCGCGCCGTCGTCACCTTCTGGTCGGTCAGGATATGGCGCACATCCACCAGCGCATCAATTGCATCTTGGGCCGATTCGAGTACATCATCGGCAGCAATCGGCATATCGGTGACCCGTTTTGCCATTGGGCGCACCACCTTGAGCAGCGCCCGCGCAATCGGAAAGAGGCGGGCGATCCACCAGCGCATAATGTCCGGTAGCGAGAGCAGGCGCAACGTCTCGCCGGTAGGTGCAGCATCTACCACCAACACATCATACTTCTGCTCATCGTAGTGGCGCTTAATCTGCAAAAGGCTAAAGAGCTCCTCCGTACCCGGAATGACCGACAACTCCCCTTGGGCAATCGTCTCGACCCCTTGCCAAGCAAGGAGTTCAGAGAGATATTTAGAAACCTGGCCCCAACTCGACTCCAATTCATGGAGGGCGTTAATCTCCTGGGCCCACAGGTTCGGTTGAACCAGCAGCGGCTCGGCACGCAGCTCAACGCCGAGTGAGTCACCGAGCGAGTGGGCCGCATCCGTGCTAAGAATAATCGTACGATAGCCGCGCTGAGCGCAGCGTAGAGCCGACGAGGCGGCGACGCTTGTCTTGCCCACGCCGCCCTTGCCGGTATAGAAGAGAATACGCATGAAGAACCTGTCTCTCCAGAATGGACCTCTATACTAATAGTACACGCCTATGGGCCTCTCCGCAACCATGACGAACCATGAGAACAGAGGAACAGAGGAACAAGGGAACAGGGGAACCAGGGAACAGGGGAACAAATATGTATGGATCGGTTATATTGCAGCAACCTAACCTCTATGCTATACTAACGCCGAATAAGCCCTACGTATGCTCTCATATGCGCTTTGTGCGAGGCATGGCTCTACTCGCTTTGTTGTGCCCATGCTACTGTTCGCTCGTAGCAGGCACTGTAGCGCCCTTTTTGCGGAGACCACCAACGTGAACGTTGGCGAACTTGAGACGAAGACGCTTAGCGATCTGCGTGAGTTAGCCCGTCAACGAGATATTACTGGCTACAGTGGGCTAAAGAAGCAAGACCTGATTGTTAAGCTGCTTCAAGCCCGATCTGAAGAGCAGGGTATTACCTTCAGTGATGGGATTCTTGATATTGTTCCCGATGGCTTTGGTTTTCTGCGCGGTGAGCGCATGTTGCCAGGAGCCGATGATGTCTATGTCTCGCAGTCGCAGATTCGACGCTTTGGCCTGCGTACTGGCGATCGCATCTGGGGCCAGGTGCGGCCCCCAAAAGAGAGTGAACGCTTTCGGTCGCTGCTGCGCGTTGAGATGATCAATGGGGTTGACTCCGAGACGGCGCGCCAGCGCCCCTCGTTCGATCAGCTTACCCCGATCTTTCCTAATCACCAACTGAAGCTCGAAACTGAGCCCAATCTGCTGCATACCCGCCTCGTTGACCTCGTTGCCCCGATTGGGCGCGGCCAGCGTGGTTTGATTGTCTCGCCCCCCAAGGCAGGCAAGACGATGCTGCTCAAGGCGATTGCCAATGGGGTTTCGAGCAACCATCCCGACTGCTACCTCATGGTGCTGCTGATCGGCGAACGGCCTGAAGAGGTGACCGATATGCGCCGCTCGGTGCGCGGCGATGTGATTGCTTCTACCTTTGATGAGCCGGTTGAAGACCATACTAAGGTCTCGGAGATGACGCTTGAACGCGCAAAGCGCTTGGTTGAAGGCAACCACGATGTGGTCATTCTGATGGATTCGATTACCCGCCTCGCACGGGCCTACAACCTCGATATGCCCCCCAGTGGGCGAACGCTCTCCGGTGGGATTGATCCCGTGGCGCTCTACCCGCCCAAGCGCTTTTTTGGGGCTGCCCGCAACATCGAAGGCGGCGGCTCGCTGACCATCATCGCCACCTGCCTTGTGGATACCGGCAGCCGCATGGACGATGTGATCTATGAGGAGTTCAAGGGTACCGGCAACATGGAGCTGCACCTCGACCGCAAATTGGCCGAGAAGCGCATCTTCCCCGCCCTCGACATCCAACGCTCTTCGACACGCCGCGAAGAGTTACTGCTTAGTTCCGAGGTCTTACGCCAAATCTGGACCCTGCGCCGCATGGTGGGCATGCTTGGCGATAATGAGGGTACCGAACTGATGCTCACCCGCATGGCTAAGACCAAAAGCAATAGCGATTTCTTGGCAACGCTGAGTAAGGGGCCATGAGGATTGAACCACAGAGGCACCGAGGGCACAGAGAGGGCACAGAGAGGATTGAACCACAGAGGCACCGAGGGCACAGAGATGGGAACGGAGGGAGTGCCAACCCTGTGTGATTGCGTCACCCCACACGCTTGCTTCTCTGTGTTCTCTGTGCCTCTGTGGTTCAATCCTCTGTATCTCTGATTGCGTCACCCCACACGCTTGCTTCTCTGTGTTCTCTGTGCCTCTGTGGTTCAATCCTCTGTATCTCTGCAAAAACTCTCTACTCACCCCGCGCCTGAATTTTGCGCTGTTGCTCCACAATGATCTGCGCCATACGAATGTTGGCACCGTCAATCATTTTGCCATCAAGGTTGAAGGCACCGCGCCCCTGGGCCACCGCTTGGGCATAGGCACGCATCACCGCTTCGGCCCAGGCAACCTCCTTCGGAGGCGGGCTGAAGACACGGTTGACAATGGCAATTTGGGCGGGATGGATACACTGTTTGCCGTCAAAACCCATGGCGCGTGCGGTGCGACTGGCCCGTTCGAGTTCTTCGGGGGCACGTAGACCAGCAAAGGGGCCGTCAAGACAGCGCAGGCCGTTGGCACGCGCCGCTGCAACAATGGTATGCATAATCGCGTGCCAGCGATGGCCCGGGTAGAGTTCATCGTGGGCATCGCGCTCGCCAATGCTCGCAAGGGGTGCCCGCAGCGCCGCAGCGTAGTCGCCAGGCCCATAGATGAGCGCCTCAAGCCGAGGGGTGGCCGCCGCAATCTCGCGGGCGTAGAGGAAGGCATTGGCGGTCTCGATCTGCGCCTCAAGCCCAATTGGGCGCGTTTGGCTGCGCCCCAACTCAATCTGATCCAAGAGCCGAGCGACAAAGCGGAGATCATCGGGGCTATTGACCTTGGGCACAAGAATGAGATCCACGCGGTCGCCAACCACCTCAACAACTTCCGTGAGGTCACGGTAGGCGAAGGGCGTATCCAGGCTATTCATGCGATAGATACGCAGACGCGGGCCAAAATCGAGGTCGCGCAGCGCCCGCACAAGATTGGCGCGGGCTTGTTCCTTCTCACTGGGCGCTACGGCATCTTCAAGGTCAATAATGACTGCATCGGCAGGGCTGCGGGCCGCCTTTTCGATCATCGGCCAGCGCGACGCTGGCACAAAGAGGGCGCTGCGCTCAAGTTGCACCGCGCGATCAGCCTGGCCTGGGTAGTCGAGCATAGGTCCCCCCTGTATTTCACCACAGAGGCACCGAGGACACAGAGATGTAGAAGTGAGTGCAATCACGGTTGTATATGCTCCCAACCACAAAACCTCTGTGTTCTCTGTGTCTCTGTGGTGAAAACCTCTGCATCTCTTCCAAAACTCTTTACATGATTAACGAGATGCGAGCCATCCAGTGGCACTACATGCGGAAGAAATCAACCACCGAGCTACGCTCCTCTTCGCTGGGCATAATCTCAAGAAAGGTAATGCGGTGCCAAGGGTAGATGACGGCTTGAACACCAGCGGCAAGGTAGGGCACGGGCTTGCCATCCTTTTTACGCATATTGGTCACCCGGATGAACAAGTCACCCGGTTCCGGCTCTTGATCCATATCGGCCAACACCGGATCTTCGCCACTAAGATGCAGAATGACGGTCTTAGGCATAACAGCTTCCTTAAGCAATTTCAAAGCGTAAAATAAGGGTGCCGAATTTTATTTCATCGCCATGGTTAATGGCGACGGGCTTTTGGGGTTTGAGGCGGCGTCCATTCACAAAGGTGCCATTGGCGCTGGCCAGATCTTCAAGTACATAGCCAGCATTGTGGGGCGTAATGATCGCGTGGCGGCGCGAGACCCCTGCATCGTAGCCACCATCAAGCCCCAAGTCCACATCAGGAAAGATGCCGCGCTGGTTATCTTTCCGTCCGACCACCAGATCTTGACCGCCTTCAAGCTCAATCCGTCGGCCACTGTTGAGTACGACCAACGAGATATTGGGCGCAACCACTGGCACAGGGGCTTCGATCACATTGGGTTCAAGCTTTTCCACCAGACCGGAAGGGCTAGCAGCTTTATTGAGTGAGGCCGTAGTACCACGGCGCGTCGGAGCGGCCAAGAGGCTCGCGCCGCACTCAGAGCAGAAGATAGCGCCATCAAGTTGCTGGGCGTTACAATGACTACATTGTTGCATAGCGTCTCCTGCCACCCCTAACGTTTCGACGATTTATCCTGATCCATGAGGCCACGGGTTCCATACTTGATCCGTTTGCGCCCTTCGGCGCTCGTCTGGCCCGAACGGAGCAGGCGGGTCGCCTCATCCTGCACGGTGCGCGCCAGATCAATCTCGCCTGCTTCAAAGAGGCGTGTGCCTGCCATTTGTAGACGACGGGTGGCCTCTTCGATCTGACCTTGTTCGACCTGTTGCCATGCGCCTGCTTGCAAGCGATAGGCCACAAGCCGTTCAAGCCAGTGTTTGACTGTCGCATCCACCGCATAGTTCACTTGGTCGGTGGGGCGAATACCAATGCGTAGCACCAATTCGCCCTGTTGATTGTTGAGGTTCATGCCGGGCAGGCTATAGCGCATGGTGAGGCGCAGCAGCGGATGATCGCCAACCGTCAACGGGGGCACCACCACTTCCAGCAAAATAGCTTGGGGATCAGCGCCGGGCCAATCACCCATATTGGCTGCCCAAAGCGAGTCGTGTTCTTCGCTGGCCGTAATGGGGGCAATAAAGGGGCGCACGCGGTCGAGCGAACGCAGCAACGCTCCTGGGCGCATCTCAATCCGCAGCCCAATGTCTTGGGCAAAAATGGAAGACATGCGCTTGACCTCATCGGTGAAGGCTTTGCTAATATCAAGGGCAGAGGTAATATACTGGGTACGGCTATTTTCGCGGGCGGCGACCGTTTCGAGCAGATCTTCATTCCACTCACCGCCGACCCCAAGGGCGGTCACGCCAATGCTCCGTTTTTGGGCCCGGCGGGCAATTTCGACACAACGGCCCTCATCGCCATAGGTACGGCCATCGGTCAGCAGCAGGATGCGGCTAACCCCACGCGAGAGCATGGGCTTTTGGATCTCTTGGAGCGCCAGCGCCATGCCCGTAGCCATCTCGGTACCACCAGCGGCCTCGATCATACCCACGAGCCGTTTAAGTTCCTGCTTATTGCGCGCACGCTGCACCGGAACAACCACCTCAGCGCGGTCGTTAAAGGTCACGAGGCCAAAGTAGTCATCATCACTGAGCATCTCAATGATGCGCGTGGCCCCATCTTTGACATATTGCAGGCGTTCACCGCGCATCGAGCTGCTGCGATCAACCACGAGACAGAGGTTCAACGGCAGCTTGGGCAAGGTTGTCGGCACGCCTTGGGCGCTCAACTCGAGCAGAACGTAGATCAACTGTGGTTCACTGCTTTCAGGCAGGATACTACGGCTCAAGGTCGAGCGAAGCTGAATGCCTGCGCTCATACTACCTCTCTACCATCGGCAGTGAAACAACCACTGCCGCGATATTATCCTCGCCTCCAGCTAAGTTTGCCAAGGCGATCAATTCGTGGCATGCATCCTGAGGCCACAAGCAGTTGGCAAGGGTCTGTTGGATGAGCGGTTCTTCAACCATACCCCAGAGTCCATCTGAACAGAGCAGCAAGTGGGATGAGGCACCAATGGGTTGATAAATGAAATCTACCATGACTTGGGGCTGCTGACCAATGGTGCGGTAGAGTTGGCTCCGTAGCGGATGGTCACGCGCCTCGTGGGCTTCAAGCTGGCCGAGTTGAATCAGCCGCCCCACGGTGGAATGGTCGGTAGTGAGCTGACGTAAGCCGCCTGGCTCAAAGAGGTAGGCCCGACTATCGCCCACATGGGCAATGTAGAGGCTCCCCCCAACCAGCAGCGCAGCGGTGCATGTGGTGCCCATATCGGTACCAGCGACCTGCGCGGAATCCCAGATCGCTTCATTGGCCGCCTGGACGGCGGAGACCATCATGGGCTGTAGGGCGCCATCCATGTTGCCATCAAGGGCGGGGAGGACGAGTTGGGCCAAAACGGAGTGGGCAATGGTTCGCACCGCGAGACGACTGGCAACTTCACCCCCTTCGTGGCCGCCCATACCATCGGCAACCACAAAGAGGCCAATCGGCACATCACCACCCTCACGAGGCAGCGACGTGAGCAGCGCAAAGATGCTGTCTTGGTTGATCTCACGCATGCGCCCAATATCGCGCATGGCCGCCGCCGCCAGCCCTTGGTGCGATGTAGTGGCACAGAGCGCCGGCGCAGCGGTCGCGGTAAGCTGGCGTGTTCCATCGGCAGCAGCGTGTGAATGTGCCATTGGCACTTCGGGCGGATCATCAGGCGGATCAGCAAGCGGAAAAGCCGCATCAGGTTCTGTGGGCGCAGCGCCACCAGCATGCTCCTCAGTGGCAACCTCGTCTTGGGTTTCGTGCCCAGCCGTAGCCTCGCCCTGGGTTTCGTCTTCAACCTCAGCAGACGCAACCATTTCGCGGGCAAAGGGCTCGGTGATAGCGAGGCGCACCTCAGCGGATTGATTGGTAGGCGGTGCCGCATCAGGCGCAGGCGCAGAACTCTCCCACCATGTATCCGGCGGGGCAACTTCGGCACCAGCCGCTGTTAGCGGCTGCTCACTTGGCGGCGAACCAGCGGGCTGCTTCTCGCTCGCATCAGCATCAGAGCCAGGTAGAAAAACCATAGTTTCACCAGCGGCTAAAGGTCGCTACGAACCTTTAAGCCCGCACTATGCTTTGAGGGCGTACAGATTGTGATCCATTGAACCAATATAGACCACGCCCTCAACAACGGTGGGTGACGAAACAATCGCAGCGTTGGTGGGATACTTCCAGATCAGGGTACCCTGACCAGCATCGAGGCAATAGACAAAACCATCCACCGATCCAAAGTAGACCCGTCCGGCTTCAACGCAGGGCGAAGAGGTGATTTGGGCACCCACTTCATGCTTCCACGCGAGGCGACCCGTCTTCACATCAAGCGCATAGAAGAAGCCATCAATCCCTCCAACGAAGACGCGGGTACCGACCACCGTCGGCGAAGAGTTGATGTAGTGGCCGGTACGAAAGCGCCACGCAGGCCAGCCGCCCTCAGCATCTAGGGCGTAGAGATTTTGATCGAGCGAACCAACCAGCACCAAGCCTTCCGCAAAGGTTGGCGAGGAGCGCACGGGTTGCTGGGTACGCTGCTTCCAGCGGGTGGAACCAGTGCGAGCATCAATGCAGTAGACATGGCCATCATCGGCCCCAATGTAGATCACCGGACCATTGATGCATGCAGAGGAACGGATGGGATTCCAGGTACGCAATTTCCACATAGCACTCCCTCGCAGGCCATCAATCGCATAGATATGCTGATCATCGGAACCCACAAAGATCACGCGGTCGATCACCCGGGGTGAAGAGCGTACCGGCTTGGCGGTACGGAAGGTCCAACGCAGCGAACCACGGCGCATATCAAGGCAGTAGACCGCCCCATCCTCCGAGCCAATCAGCACATTATCGTCCCACACCGAGGGCGACGCACTCACCCCGCCCTCAGTCGCATATTTCCAGCGAAACTCACCCCGCGCCGCATCAAGGGCATAGAGGTTGGTATCATAGCAACCCACAAAGATCATCCCACCCGCATGGCATGGCGACGAGCGAATCTCATCTTCACTGGTAAAGCTCCAGACCAACTCGGTGGTCGGAATACCTCTCATGACCGCCGGAACGCTTGGCGCAGCACTTGGCATACTGCTCTGCGGCAAGCCAAGGAGCGGCAAAAGCGCCTGCTTCATCTCTTCGGCACTCGTCCAACGGGCATCCATATCATACTCAAGAGCACGCACCACCAGCGCCTCCATCTCGTGGGAGACGTTGGGGTTGATCTGGCGGATGGGGCGTTCTTGAAAGGTAAAGGGCGTTTCAAGCCGCGGGTCGGTCGCGGTAAGCAGGTGGTGCAAGGTCGCCCCCAGCGCATAGATGTCACCAACCGCTTCAGCGACGCCACGGTACTGCTCAGGTGGCGAATAGCCCTCAGTGCCAATCATGGTACCTTTGCGGTCGGTACGATTAAGGTTACGCGCAATCCCGAAGTCAATCAGCACAATCCGATCATCATCGGCGACCATAACGTTGGAAGGTTTCATATCACGAAAGACAATCGTCTCCGGTTTATGGTTGTGCAGGTAGCTCAAGACATCACAGATCTGCACGGCCCAACGGGCCACACGCTGCTCTTCAATCGGGCCTTTGGCATCCTCCAGCACCGTTTCGAGGTCACTGCCGGGGATCAGTTCAAGCACCAGATAGACGCGGCCCCCCTCTTCAAAGAAGTCATAGACTTTCGGAATCGCGGCATGCTGGAGCGTCGCCAGCAGGCCCGCCTCACGTTCAAAGTTTTTGAGGTTGAGCAGGCGAGTATTGGAATCGGGCGCACTCTGGGCCATCTCCTTGATCGCACAGTAGCGGGCTACATCTTTGAAGCGCATGTCGCGCCCACGATAGACTACGCTCATACCGCCGACACCAATGGGTTCAGCGATCTGGTAGCGTTGTTGCAGAATGGTGCCTGGATTGAGCAGATTGAGTGAGGAAATATCGGTAGAAGTCGTCGCTCCGGTGCCAGTGCCTTTTGCAGCAGTTAATGGCCTAAGCCCACGCTTGGTATCGTGTTCAAGTTTGGGCAAAGGTTTAATGCCCCGCCGTGTATCGCCCCCGTCGGGGCCCGGAGGCGGCGTCAACCCACGCCGTGTATCGCCCCCGTCGGAACCAGGGGGCGGCGTCAAGCCCCGCCGTGTATCGCCCCCGTCGGAACCAGGGGGCGGCGTCAAGCCCCGCCGTGTATCGCCCCCGTCGGAACCCGGAGGCGGCGTCAACCCACGCCGTGTATCGCCCCCGTCGGGTGTTGCTGGGCGCTGCTCATCGGGCGGCGGAGTAAACGTCTTCGTGCCAGCCTTCTTGATCAGTCCCATAGATGCACCTCAAAGTAGCGAAGGGTAAATAGTTTGGGCATCAAGCCCCCCCAACGGACAGAAGAGAAAGATTGCTTACTATTATAGTCCCCCCACGCATGAGGTGCAACACCTAATACCATTTCAGATTGTAGATTGTAGATTGTAGATTGCAGGTGGTATACTTGAGGAAGTAGTAATACCAATTACCCTTGAACATGCCGCATTATCAAGAACGCGAAAGCCCATTGGAACGCCATGTTCGGCAATCGGCAATCTACAATCGTAAATGGTATAATGGCTCCCAAGGCTAAATCTGCAATCTGCAATCTGCAATCTGCAATCTGCAATCTGCAATCTGCAATCTGCAATCTGCAATCTGCAATCTGCAATCTGCAATCTGCAATCTACAATCT
>NZ_NQWI01000256.1 GCF_002532535.1 Candidatus Viridilinea mediisalina | reverse complement strand
GCTGAGGTCTTTGGCAGCGATGGGAAGCCGACTAACGTCGGCACTACCTACGGCGCAAATAGGAACCTTCCTACGAATCTTCGCTCATGGTGGACAAGCAACGGGGCAATCAACAACATCTGCTTCCCTTATCCTTACCCCGGAAAGGGCGTAGCAGCGGCCCATACGTTCCCGCCTGCGCGATGCTTCTTATCCTTACCCCGGAAAGGGCGCAGCAGCGGCCCATACGTTCCCGCCTGCGCGATGCTTCTTATCCTTACCCCGGAAAGGGCGTAGCAGCGGCCCATACGTTCCCGCCTGCGCGATGCTTCTTATCCTTACCCCGGAAAGGGCGTAGCAGCGGCCCATACGTTCCCGCCTGCGCGATGCTTGGGTGGGCCGCTGCTACGCCCCTACATTCCCTTACGACGGGATGCCATGCGTTTTCCATGTATCCTTCATCCTTCATCCTTCATCCCTCATCCTTCATCCCTCCCCACCACGGGAGCATGACTGACGACCCGCATCCCGTCGTTGCGGCTGCGGTAGCGCGGGTTGCTGCTGTCGCGGTACGCTCCGCGCACGTATTTGGCCTCACGCCAAAACGACCCTCCTCGCAACCTCCGGCTCGTATCTTCCTCCACATACGCCGCCGCCCACTCATCCTCAAGCCGATAGGGATAGCCTTTACCAAGCTTGGTCGCGCACCACTCGTAGACATTGCCCGCCATGTCGAGGATTCCATACGGACTGGCCCCGTTGGGGTAGTGGCCGACAGGGGTGGTTTTGCCGATGCCCGCATCCTTGCTGTTGCAGCGCCCCGCCTCCCAGGTGTTGCCCCAGGGCCAGATACGCCCATCAGGGCCACGCGCCGCCTTCTCCCATTCCGCCTCGCAGGGCAGACGGAACTCGTGGCCGGTCTGGACACTTAGCCAGCGGCAGTAGGCCACCGCCTCGAACCAGCTTACGCCAACCACCGGGTAGTCGTCGCCATTCCACTCCGCATTTGCCCAATAGTCCGGCTGGTTCACCTTCTTGTCCTCCCGCCACGCCCAGCCCACATCCGTCCAGTAGGCGCGGTTGGTGTAGCCATCCCCTTCCACGAAAGGGCGGAACTGCGCGTTGGTGATCGGCGTTCTGCCGATCCAATAGTCAGGCAGCGTGAGGGGGTGTTGGGGTTTTTCATCGCTATAAGCCAACGCATCCGCAGCGCTGCTGCCCATCAGGAAGGGGCCGGCGGGGATGTGGATGAGGGGTGGGATGAAGCGAAAGGCGAGCGACGAGCGGCGGGAGGGGGCCATCTCGGGCTGGCTCGTCGCGATCGCGGTCGGTGAGAGGCGAGAGACGAGCGGCGGGAGGCGGGAGGGGTTGGTGTTGCTGTCGCAGCAATGTTTTGCTCCGTTGGCAGAGATTCTGCACGATCGGGAGATTCCACGCTCTGCACTGCAACCCCTAGCCAGCCACCAAACACCTCGGCCAACAGCAGATTGCGCGCTGCCCAACGATCACCCGTCTGTTTCGCAAGGCCGATCAACTCCAAGCGTGCCATGTCGTCATCGAGGCGCGTGAAGATCGGCGGATCACTGATCAGCCGCCGTGCCGCATCAAGCAAGTCAGATTTGCGCAGGTCACTATGGATGCGGCGTAGCAACGTATCGCCCTGGCGTACACGAACTTCTGCCGCGACTACCGCCTCCGCATTGAGGGGCTGGCCCTGCTGGTACGCATCCAGGAGCAGTGCGCCGAGGCGTTGGGTCAGGTAGGGGTGGCCCGCGACGCGGCTGTAGACCACATGGCCCATGCCGGTTGCGAGGGCCACATCAAGGCCCGCCGCAACCAGCCCGTCGGCGATGAGGGCTACCGCTTCGTCTTGGCCCAAGTCAATCAGGTGGTGGTCTACACAGACACTGTGCAGCGAGGATGCTTCGGAGACGATGAGGTCGTAGAGTTCGACACCGCCACTGAAGATGACGAGGAGCTTGCGTAGCACCGGCATGGTGAGGCGGGCGTCGAAGATGGAGCGCAAGGCATGCGCGAGTGCTTCACGGGT
>NZ_NQWI01000055.1 GCF_002532535.1 Candidatus Viridilinea mediisalina | reverse complement strand
TCGACAAGCTCAGCCAGCGGAGGGGCAGCGCACTCACGCTGTTTCTCTCCGTGCCACTGGCCTGCGGGCCATGAGGTACTCAGAGTGACAAAGTAATGGGGTACGCAACAAAATCTGCTTCCCCAACAGCGCTCCTTTTGCGCTATTGCCATTAAACCTTGTAAGCGCCCGCCCAACATGGGTCGCAGCGGACGCCGCTGGCGCGTCCCGTGAGTTGGCGGTTTTTTATCACGCCGTCTCGTGCCGTCGCTCACCTCGATCTATGAAAGCAGCCAGCGGTGCCGCTGAAGCCCAGCTTTGGGCGGCAGCGTTCCGGCACATATCGTGGCGGCATCACGTCTCCGAATCGCGGGCTGTACCGTGTGGTGGCGATCTTCCCGATGATCCGAAGCACGCAAAAACATGGATAGCCCCCCATCCATCCGACGCCCCGATACACACCGATCCGTCATCGAAATGGCTCTGCGTGTATCGTAGGTTTGACAGCTTCGTGCTTCCCTTGTATCGTGGATGCACTATCGCGCTGTCTGGACGTGAGGAGGCCATGCCCACCATTTTGCGTATCGGCCCCTATCGCTTCTTCTTCTACTCGGCGGACTGTAGTGAGCCTGCCCATGTGCATATAGAACGGGACTCCCAGATTGCCAAATTCTGGCTCACGCCCGTTCGGCTGGCCGAGAGTGGTGGCTTCAGTCGCCGTGAATTGACCCGGATGCAGCGCCTTGTCGAGGAACACCACGCGACACTCTTGGGAGGATGGGATGAGCATTGTAACCCGTGATGTCCCCATTGCACGTGCCCAACAGGTCACGATTTCCGAGGATGCGCTCACGGTTGATTTACAGGACGGGCGCACGATCATCGTGCCGCTGACGTGGTATCCACGCTTAGTCAACGGTACCCCCCAAGAACGGCAGCATTGGCGGTTGATGGGGGACGGCGTTGGCATTCACTGGCCGGATCTGGATGAAGACATTAAGGTCGAACACCTGCTGAGCGGAAAAGCGTCCAATGAGAGCCAGACATCCCTCCAGCGCTGGTTGGCGCAACGAACCACGCCACCGTTGCTGGAACCACCGACGCCACCTTACTGATCGGCGTCATAGAAGAACGGCGTTATAATAGTAGAATATCCGTTCATTCGTTGCCAAGAAGGGGCTGGTCGGTTTGATGTACGGGGTGATCGGCGCGATCGTCAGCCCTGCGGCGGCTTCGCTTTTGGCGCGCTGGTAGTAGGTCTGCCCCATCGATGAAGGGGCCGCTGCGTCGTGCGAACGCCTTGCGCACTGCTTTAACTATTGGCTATCGCATGTGAGAAGCCAGATGCAGAGATCTGCCAATGGGCCAGAAGTTGACGCGGTAGATCACATGGGTGTCCGCGCCGGTCATCTGGTGCAAGACATGCCCACTGGCATCGTAGCCTGCGAAGTTGCGCCCCACAACACAACGCCCCCCGTCGGCCAGGGCCAACGGGGGGCGTTGTGTTGTGGGGCTTTCAGCTATACAGTTTTTGGGAAGCTTTGAATGCGGTGTTAAGAATTTTCTCATGCAACGCGACCCAACGACCTGCTAGGTGGGCGCCGTGCAGCCACCATGCGTAGCCCCAAAGACCCAACGGCGCACACCTGGCAGGTCTGAAGGGGTGTCCAACGGCCCATGAGACCTCGCAGGTGCGGCGCGATGGGATCGTTGACGCCCTCATGGTGGCTGCACGCGCCCCACCTGCCAGGTCTGGGGCGTTGCAGCAACAAACACATTTCTTGTTGGCCCATAAAGGCCCGCATGCGGGCCGAAGGCCCGCGCACCCAGCATGTTGTTTCCCTCCCCCCCTCTTTCCAACCCTTTGCACATTGCTTTGCCTTGCTTTGTGTCCGTTGACACAAGTATAATCGCGGGTATAATTCCTGATATAAGCTATAACGGTGTTAAGGGATGGTTCGTAGCCTCCTTGCAGTTTGCGAGGACGCGATGACGTGAGGGTGCGGAGCCCTCGCTTCTTCGCCTCACGCATCCACGTAAGAATGGTACCATGGCTCTGAAGCCTTTCCGCATGCACCCTCTGGAGCGTATCTATGCTCGCTGCCTACGTGCCCATTCTGATTCTCTTTGGCATCGCGGTCTTCATTGCCGTCTTTGTGATCACTGTTTCGGCTATGCTCGGCCCCCAGCGCGGCACGCCCCGTAAGCTGGCGCCCTATGAGTCGGGCATGGAGCCGATTGGGGCCGCGATCCGGCGCATCCCGGTGAAGTTCTATGTCGTGGCGATGCTCTTCATCATCTTCGATATTGAGGTCATCTTCTTCTATCCCTACGCCCTCGTCTTCCGCGAACTGGGGGTGCCCGGCCTGATCGCCATGGGCGTCTTTTTCATGGTGCTGGTGGTGGGCTTTGTCTATGAATGGAAGAAAGGGGCACTGAAATGGGAATAGAAGAGAAAGCAGCCGATCTGGGGGTGGTGACTACCTCGCTTGAGCATGTGGTCAATTGGGGCCGTACCAATGCGATGTGGCCGCTGCTCTTTGGTTTGGCTTGCTGCGCGATTGAGATGATGGGTGCCCAGAGTGCTAACTATGATCTTTCGCGCTTTGGGATGGAGATCAACCGCGCTTCGCCCCGTCAAGCTGATCTCATGATTGTGGCCGGGCGGGTTAGCCGCAAGATGGCTCCGGTGGTGCGCCGCCTCTATGATCAGATGAGCGATCCCAAGTGGGTGATTGCGATGGGCGATTGCGCCGCCTGTGGTGGTATCTTTAATAATTATGCCATTGTCCAAGGTGTAGACGAGGTGGTGCCTGTGGATGTCTATGTCGCTGGGTGCCCCCCTAGGCCCGAGGCGCTGATTGATGGCATTATGATGCTCCACGCTAAGGTGCAGCGCGAAAAGATTAGTGGTGTCAAGGAAGCGCCGATTACGTTGCAGCATGCGTTGTTGCAGGTGGATGTGGCGAAGAAGTAGGTAGCAATAGGTGGGCCTATGGATAACCAGACTCTGCTTAAACATCTGCGCGACCGCTTTGGTGACGCGATCTTAGCGACCGATGAGGCTCACGGCGAACTGCGTGTCAACCTGCGCCGCGAAGCTTATGTGGCGGTGGCCCAGTGGCTGCGTGATGATCCCGCGTTGCGCTATACCTTCCTTGAGAATCTCTGTGCCGTAGATTATCTGGGGCGTACCCCCCGCTTTGAGGTGGTAGTACACCTGGTGAGTATGCAGCATATCCATCGCGTCTGCCTCAAGCTTGGTCTGCCTGAAGCCGATCCCACGCTGGATTCGCTTACTCCGATCTTTCCTACGGCAAACTATCAAGAGCGTGAAGCTTTCGATCTGATGGGCATTCGCTTCACGGGCCATCCTTCATTGACCCGCATTCTGTTGCCTGATGATTGGGTGGGCCATCCGCAACGGAAGGATCATCCTTTGGTTGAAGAGGAGATCGCCTTTACCTTCAACCAAGATCGCATCTATGCCCAGAAGCCCTTTGCTAAAGAGTAGGGCCATGCGCCTTGCCTGGAATTGAGATTGCGCCTATGACCATCCAAATCCCGACGCCCCAAGAGATCATGGCTCCCGCCCTCGCAGGGGCCAGTGAGACGATGGTGCTCAATATGGGGCCCCATCACCCTAGTACCCACGGGGTGCTGCGGGTTGTGGTTGAGCTTGATGGCGAATTGGTTGTCAACCTTGCGCCTGATGTTGGGTTCCTGCATACCGGCATCGAGAAGACGATGGAGAGCAAGACCTACCAGAAGGCGGTGGTCTTGACCGACCGCATGGATTATCTTGCGCCACTCTCCAATAATCTCTGTTATGCCTTGGCCGTTGAGCAGTTGATGGGCGTCGAGATTCCTGAACGGGCTCAGGTCATTCGTGTGCTGCTGGTAGAATTGCAACGCATCTCGTCCCATTTGGTCTGGCTGGGTACCCACGCGCTCGACCTCGCGGCTATGAGTGTTTTCCTCTATGCTATGCGCGAGCGCGAACAGATCCTCGACATCTTCGAGTTGGTCTCTGGGGCGCGCATGATGACCAGTTACATCCGCATTGGGGGCGTGGCCTACGAGTTGCCCGCCGATTTTTTGCCCACGGTGGATGCGCTGCTCCAGGTTATGCCTGACTGCATTGATGAGTATGAGGCGTTGCTTACTGGCAACCCCCTGTGGCTTGAGCGTACCGTTGATGTTGGCGTGGTGAATGCGGAAGATGCGGTGGCCCTGGGGCTCAGTGGCGCAAATCTGCGTGCCACCGGCGTACCCTACGATGTGCGCAAGGCGTTGCCCTACTGCGGCTACGAGACCTACGATTTCCGCATTCCTGTTGGCAAGAAGGGCGATAACTACGACCGCTATCGCGTGCGCATGGCCGAGATGCGCGAGAGCGTGAGGATTGCCCGTCAAGCCTGGGAGCGTCTGTGCGCTATGCCGCCCGGCGACTTCATGACCCACGACCGCAAAGTGGCACCGCCGCCCAAGCAGGAGATTACCCATAGCATGGAGGCGCTGATCCACCACTTTAAGCTCTGGACGGAAGGCTTTAAGCCGCCGGTGGGTGATAGCTATGTGAGCATCGAGAGTCCTCGTGGCGTCTTGGGCTGCTATGTGGTTAGCGACGGCAGCCCCAAACCTTGGCGTGTCCACTTCCGTGGCCCTTCGTTTATCAATCTGCAAGCCCTCACCCACATGGCCAAAGGTCGCCTCATGGCCGACCTCGTCGCCCTTGTGGCTAGCCTCGATCCGGTGTTGGGGGAGGTAGACCGGTAGAGGAACAGAGGAACGGAAGAACGGAAGAACCGAGGAACGGAAGAACAGAGGAACGAAAGAACAGAGGAACAGAATTTGCCTTCCGTTCATGTGTGGATAATCTGGTAATATTTGTTCTGCTGTTCTTTGTTCTGCTGTTCTTTGTTCTGCTATTCTTAGTCCTGCTATTCTGCTCCCCCCCTGTTCTTTGTTCTGCTGTTCCCCTGTTCCCCTGTTCCCCTGTTCCCCTGTTCCCCTGTTCCCCTGTTCCCCTGTTCCCCTGTTCCCCTGTTCCCCTGTTCCCCTGTTCCCCTGTTCCCCTGTTCTGCTGTTCTCCTCCCCCCTCCCTGTAATCACAAAACCATATGCTCCTCCAAACCCATCAAGCTGAAATCGAAACCATCATTGGGCGTTACCCCAGTAAGCGTAGCGCGGTGCTGCCGTTGCTCTACTTGGCCCAGGATACCTATGGGTACCTGAGCCCAGAAGCGATCCGTGAGGTGGCCGAGATTCTTGAATTGCCGCCTACCCAGGTCTTTGAGGTGGTCGGCTTCTATACGCTCTTCTATGATCGCCCGGTGGGGACATGGGTGATCCAGGTGTGCGACGATGTGCCCTGTTGTTATGTGGGGGCTGAAGAGTTGATCGCGGCGCTCAAGGCTACGCTGGGCATCAGTGAGGAGCAGACGACCGCTGATGGTATGTTTACCCTGCAACGGGTCAAGTGTCTGGCCTCGTGCGACCGTGCGCCCGTGGTGCAGGCGAATCTCGACTATATTTACGATGTGCATGCCGAGCGGGCTGAGGAGTTGCTGAACAACCTGCGTGCCCGTGCCGCCGAAGCAAAACAGCGTGGCGTCTCGGGGCGCTTTGCTGAAGACTATCTGCTTGGGCCCCAAGGGATTGTCCACATCCCCCGCGATGCCCCTTACCAGCAGGAGCGAGGAGAGAGGAAATAGAAAATTGGTGTTAGGGATGGGGTTTCAGGCCACTTTATAGTTTGGCCTCCGACGGAGTGCCGACTTTAGTCGGCTGAGGTCGCCGACAACCCCCGGATGCCGACTAAAGTCGGCACTCCAACTGTAAAGCTGAAAGGCTGTTTCTGAAACCTTCCCTAACAAATAGGTTTGCGACATCTAAAGACTGTAAGCCAGTACACCTATACTTTCCTACTTTCCTACTAGAAAGTACACCCATGCCCCTCAGCGAATATATCATCATGCGCGAACTGAACCACCCCGACATCAACCAATTTGCCGTCTATCGGCGGGTTGGGGGCTGGGAGACCTACGCGGCTGCGTTGCGCGAGCAGACGCCCGCTGCGCTTGTGCAGCAGGTGAAGGATTCTGGTCTGCGTGGGCGTGGCGGCGCGGGCTTTCCTACGGGGGTGAAGTGGGGCTTCTTGCCCAAAGGGGTCTATCCGCGCTACCTGCTCTGCAATTGTGATGAGTCGGAGCCGGGGACGTTCAATAACCACCAGATTATTGATCGCAATCCCCATCAGGTGATTGAGGGGGTTGCCCTCTCGGCCTATGCAATTGAGTGCCATACCGCCTACATCTACATGCGAGGCGAGTTTGCCTCCGCTGCGCTGCTGTTGGAACAGGCAATTGCAGAGGCTTATGCAGCGGGCTTTTTGGGTAAAAACATTCTAGGGACGGGCTACGATCTTGACATCTATATCCATCGTGGAGCCGGTGCCTATATCTGTGGTGAAGAGACGGCCCTAATGGAATCGCTGGAGGGCAAATTGGGCCAACCGAGGCTCAAGCCGCCCTTCCCGGCGGTGGAAGGGCTCTATGGCAAGCCGACGATCATCAACAATGTCGAAACGCTCGCCAATGTGCCGCGCATCATCGAGAAGGGCGTGGCGTGGTACCGCTCGCACGGCACCGAGAAGAGTCCGGGCACCAAATGCTTCTCCATTTCAGGCCATGTCAATCGTCCTGGCAACTATGAACTGCCCTTCGGGGTGCCCTTGCGCGAATTGATCGAAAGCCCTGAGTATGCAGGTGGCATGCGCGGCGGGCGCCCGGTGAAGATTATTATCCCTGGGGGTGCCTCGGCCCCTTGGCTCACCGCCAAGCATCTCGACACGCCTTTGGACTATGAGGGGGTTGCGGCGGCTGGTTCGATGCTTGGTTCAGGCGCGGTGATTGTGCTGGACGACAGCGTAAAAGCCCCCCATGTTGCCTATAAAATGGACGAATTCTTCAAGCATGAGAGTTGTGGCAAATGTACGCCCTGCCGCGAAGGCACCCACTGGCTCGTCAAGGTGCTGCACCGCATGGCGGAAGAGGGCCACGGCGAAGCCAACGACATCCCCACCCTGCACAGCATCTACCGCCAAATGGAGGGCAACTGCTTCTGCCTCTTGGGCGAGAGCGCCGTCATGCCGATCAAGAGCGCCCTGGAACTCTTCCCCGAAGAGTTTGAAGCGATTGTCAAGGGCTAGAGGAGGGAGCGATGCATACTGCCCTGCGCTGGGTCATCGCTGACCTAGAAGCCCTTCCCGATAACGGCAATCGCTACGAACTAATTGATGTCATAGTTTCTTGTTGCGTTGTTGCGGCGAAGCCGCAACAACGCAACTAAGAAACATTTTTCGGGGGAGGCGCAGCCTCCCCCAAACCCCCGCCAGACGGCGTAGTCGCCAACGCGCAATAAAAGAGATGGCTGCATAAACCCTAGAGAGAAACCTCCCTATGCCAGATGTGACGATTACCGTTGATGGACGCAGTTTTAGCGTTCCGGCGGGCACCAATGTGGTGGATGCGGCCCGCATGGGCGGGATTGCGATCCCGGTCTTTTGCTACCATCCCCGTATGCCAGCGGTGGGCATGTGTCGCATGTGTCTGGTGCAGGTTGGGATGCCGAAGCTTGATCCTGCGACCCGCCAGCCGCTCATGGATGCCCAGGGGCAGCCGGTGATTGCGCTGATGCCTAAGTTGCAGACGGGCTGCACGACGCCGGTTAGTGAGGGTATGGTGATTAACACCAAGACGGAAGAGGTGCAGTTTGCCCAGAAGGGTGTGCTTGAGTTTCTGTTGACGTCGCATCCCCTCGATTGCCCGGTCTGTGATAAGGGCGGTGAGTGTCCTCTGCAGAATCTGACGATGGAGTGGGGGCCGGGGCAGAGCCGCTTTGATTATAATGATAAGGTACACTTTGAGAAGCCGGTGCCGCTTGGCGATCTGATTCTGCTCGACCGCGAACGCTGTATTCTCTGTTCGCGCTGTGTGCGCTTCCAGGATGAATTGGCTGACGATTCGGTGTTGGGCTTTGATCATCGCGGACGCAATTGGATGATTGTCTCGAAGAGTGATCCGCCTTTTGCAAGTAAGTTTTCGGGCAATACGACCGACATCTGTCCCGTGGGGGCGCTGACGACTGCCGATTTTCGCTTTAAGGCCCGCGTCTGGGAGTTGAGCTCTAAGCCGGGGATTTGTACCCTCTGCCCGGTTGGCTGCAATCTCAATTTTGATATGCGCCACGACCGCTTGATGCGCGTGATGCCCCGTGAGAATGGGGCGGTGAATGATATTTGGCTCTGCGATAAGGGGCGCTTTGGTCATCGCTTTATTGAACACGAGAGTCGCCTGCATGCGCCGCTGATCCGCCACGGTGACCATTTTGTTGAGGCTTCTTGGGAGGAGGCGTTGACGCTGGTGGCTGAAAAGCTGGCGGCGGTGCAGAGTGCCCGTGGGGGTAGTGCGATTGCGGGTCTGGCGGCTCCGCGCCTGAGCAATGAGGATCTCTACCTCTTCCAACGGCTCTTCCGTGAACAGTTGGGTAGCAATAATCTTGATCACCACCTTGGCAGCCCTGATGATGGCGACCACGATGATCTGGGTGGTTTGCTGGCGGTTGGTAAGGGTACCAATCTGATGGAGTTGGGGGCCGGAACGACCGTCTTGGTCTTTGGGGCCGATCCCGAAGAGGAGGCACCGCTCTATCTGTTGCGCCTGCGGGCGCTGGTTCAGCGGGGGGCCCAGTTGTTTGTGGCCAATCAGCGTGCTACCAAGTTGGAACGTTCGGCGACGCAGGCTTTGCGTTATAGCGTTGGGGGCGAGTTGGCGTTGGCACGGGCGTTGGTGCGCGAACTGTTGGAACGTGGTGCTGCCGAGCGGATCAAACTGAAGCATAGTGGCCTCGATGCGCTGCGTAAGCAGGTGCTGGCCCAGACGCCTGAGCAGTTGGCCGCAGCCGCCGGTATAGCCCATGAGCAGATTGTGGCTCTGGCTACGGCGCTGCTTGAGGCCGAGCATGGGTTGATTATGTATGGCGCAGAGGCGCGTAGCGCTGGCTTGGCGCTGATCGAGACGCTGGGCGCTCTGGCGGTACTCAGTGGTAACGTAGGCAAGCCCAACAGTGGCATGATTGCCCTGCTGCCCGGCGGCAACAGCCGTGGGGCCCTCGATCTCGGCGTGCGCCCCGATGCGCGTCCGGGCTATGTTTTGATGCCTCAGCGCGGCCTACCGGCCCAGCAGCTCTGGAGCGCCGCCCGCGATGGCCATGTACGCGCCCTCTGGATCGCGGGCCTCGACCCGGCTGCCTGTCTGCCCGATGCCCGCGAGGCGCTTACCGCCGCAGAGTTTGTGGTGGTGCAAGAGCTCTTTATGAGCGAGACGGCACGTATGGCTGATGTGGTGCTGCCCGCTGCCAGCGTTGCGGAACGCGATGGGACCTACACCAACGCCGAGCGGCGGGTGCAGCGCTCACGCGCCGCCCGTGCGCCCCACGGTCAGAGCCGCCCCGATTGGCAGATCTTCCAAGATGTGGCCCAGATGCTCGCCGACATGATGGTGCTGCCGCACCCACGGGTCGAGGCGGAGGGCGCAAAGCCCGCCAAGGCAGCCAAAGGTGCGAAGACGGCCAAAGGCCAGAATGAGCAGGTGGTGACCAGGCCGCCCGAACCGCCGCGTTGGGACTACCTCACGCCCGATGAGGTTGCCGCCGAGATCGCCGAGCGCGTGCCTAGCTATGGCGGGGTGACCTACGAAGCCCTGGCTGCCACTGGCAACCCGGGGGTCTGGGGCCGCCAAGCCAACGAAGCGGTCTTCTACGATGGCACGAGCTACGAGAACACCGAGGGTATCGGCATCGCCCTGCCGAGCTTGATCAGCACTGGGCGCTTCACCCTGAGCCTGAGCCCCCGTCCGGCCCCGGTGGTGAAGGACGAGCGCCCGTTGCTGCTTTTGGCGCAACCATTGGCCTACGGCGGCGATCCGCTGCTACGCGGCTCATTGCTGGAACGGCAGCTTGCCCAACCCGCCATTGTGATCAGCCAGAGCGACGCCGAAAAGCTCAACATCCAGAATGGCGACCGCGTGCGCATTGTTTCGGCGGTGGGTGAACTCAGTGCCGCCGCCCGTGTACACGCCGACCTGCCCCCTGGCCTCGTCATGGTTCCTGCTGGCCTGCCAGGGCTCTGCCTCAGCCGCATCCAGACCGGCCCGCGCACGCGGGTTAGCTTAGTGAAGGTGGTAGTATAAATGGATTGGATCGCTCTGCTTATCCTGATCATCCAATGCTTCGTGATTGCCCTCGGGGTAACCACGGCGTTTGCCTACCTCACGCTCTTCGAGCGGCGGCTCTTGGCGCGCTTTCAGAATCGGATAGGGCCGAACCGCGCCGGGCCAAATGGCTTCCTTCAGCCGGTGGCCGATGCGGTCAAACTCTTCTTCAAAGAGGATGTCGTGCCCTCGGCAGCCAACCGGGCGGTCTATCTATTGGCGCCGGCAATGGCGGTAATACCGGCGATCATTATTTGGGCCGTAATTCCCTTTGGCTGCTTGGATATACGTGGTAACTGGCAGGCATGTTTCGAGCCCCAGGCAACTACGCCGCTGCAGAACATCTTGCAGGTAGCCGAAATCAACATTGGTGTCCTCTATCTGCTTGCCGTCACGAGCATTGGGGTCTATGGCATTACACTGGCCGGTTGGGCCAGCAACAACAAATACTCGATGCTTGGCGGCATCCGCTCGGCGGCCCATTTGGTGAGCTACGAACTAGCCCTTGCGTGTGCGGTGCTGGCAGTGGTCATGACCTATGGCACCTTTAGTACCCACCAGATCGTGGTGGCCCAAGCGGGCCTCTGGGGGATTGTGCCCCAATTTTTGGCCTTTGTGATCTTTATGATCGCCGCGACCGCTGAGGTGGTGCGCTTACCCTTTGATCTGGTTGAAGCCGAACAGGAGTTGGTTGGCGGTTACAATACAGAGTATGGCTCGATGAAGTTTGCACTCTTCTTCATGACCGAGTACATTAAACTGATTGCCGTCAGCGCGATTGCGGTCATCTTCTTTATGGGGGGCTGGCGCTTCCCCGGCCTCTATACCTTGGGGGCGGGGGTGGAAAACCTGGCGGGTCCCATGGCTGCCAGCATCGCGGTTGGGCTGGCCTCGCTCGGCGCCTTCCTGCTCAAACTGGTCGCCTTCCTCTTCCTCTCGGTCTGGATTCGCGCCTCGTGGCCGCGCATGCGCTACGACCGGCTTATGGATCTGGGGTGGAAGTGGCTCTTGCCCCTTGCTCTGCTCAACATCGTGTACACTGCGGTTGCCTTTGTGCTCATTCCCAACGAAACGCTCGCCTCCTTCGTCTTGCTGGCCCTGGGTGTACTCACACTTGTGATTGCGATGGGCATCAATCGGGTGCCCAAGCCCGTAGATAACGTGACCTATGTGAAGGACTTGAAGGAGATGGGCTAATGTTTGGAGAACTTGTTAAGGGTCTACGTACAACCCTCAAGTATATGTTTCGTCAGCCGGTGACGGTGCAATACCCGGAGGTGAAGCGCCCGGTGCGTGAACGCTTCCGGGGGCGGCACGAACTCAAGCGCTTTGCTGACGGGAGCGAACGCTGCATCGGCTGCTCGCTCTGCGCTGCCGCATGCCCCGCCGATGCAATCTTGGTCATTCCCGCCGAGAATGAGCCCGATAACCCGCGCTCCCCTGGCGAACGCTACGCGGCAACCTATGAGATCAATATGCTGCGCTGCATCTTCTGCGGTTACTGCGAGGATGCCTGCCCAACCAACGCGATTGTCTTGGAACACCAATACGAGCTCTCGTTTTACGACCGGCGGGCCTCGATTTTTACCAAGGAGATGCTGCTCGTACCCGAAGACCAGGGCCACGGCGAGCCACCACCTGTCCTCAAGCAGATCGAGCGTCGTCCTAGCCCCCCGGCGCAGATTGATTTATAACCGTTCGCTTACGTTTGGCGACACGAGGTATTTGATGACCACCCTAACCATTGAGTTACAACCAGAACTCTATGCTCGACTCACACAGGAAGCCGCAAACGTAGGTCATCCCATTGAGAAGTTGATAGAAGAGACATTGTCCAGAAGGTTTCTTCCGGCGGCACCAGCAGGTGAGCGCGAGCGTGCAATGGCGGTACTACGCGAAGCGGGACTCCTTGTCGAGCTAGAACCAGAACTCAAGCACCTAGCATCTCAGGCGAGCATGTCGCTTGAAGAGATTCATGCCGTGTTTACCCGAACAGGAGGTCAATCACTCAGCGATCTTGTACAGGCACAGCGTGGATCAAAAGAAAAGGTAGCATTAGGAATTTTTAAGCATCCCAGCAGCCTGTCATGCTGAATAGCACATGGTTTGCATGCATCGTAGTGCCGATTTTAGTCGGCTGAGGTCTTTGCCAGCGATGGGAAGCCGACTAAAGTCGGCACTACCTACGGCGCAAACAGGAACGTTCCTACAAACCTTCGCTCAGGGTGGCAACGCAACGGGGCAATCAACAACATCCGCTTCCCTTACAGACTTGATGAGAAATAAGCGAACAATAAGTTAGAATCAGATCATGGATACTCTCATCTTCATCATCACTGCCGCCATTGCACTGATTGGTGCAGTTGCAATGGTTGTGGCGCGGAATGCCATTCATAGTGCGCTCTTTCTGCTGCTCAACTTTGGTGCGGTAGCGGTACTCTTTCTGTTGCTCTATTCGCCCTTTCTCTTTGCCATTCAACTCACGGTCTATGCCGGGGCGATTATGGTACTCTTCCTCTTTGTGGTGATGCTGCTGGGGGCAGAGCGGATTGAGGATGCGCCTGATCAGATTGCGTGGCAGCGGCCCTTGGGGATTGGTCTGGGGGTGGTGTTGATGCTCGTTGCCATGGCTACCGCCTTGCGTGCCAGTGCCTTTGCGCCGCCCCCCGGTGGTGAGGCTCTGGCTACCTTTGGCGACCCAGCGGCCCTGGCGGCGCTGCTCTTCACCCACTACTTGCTGCCCTTCCAGATTACCGGCATCATTCTGCTGGTTGCCGTGATTGGCGTCGTGGTGCTAAACCAGCGCGGACGTCACCGTTCGGAGGAGGCAGGACGCGAGGACGCGAGGACGCGCAGACGCGAGGACGCGAGGAGGTGAAGACGCGCAGACGCGCAGACGCGCAGACGCGCAGACGCGCAGACGCGCAGACGCGCAGACGCGCAGACGCGCAGACGCGCAGACGCGCAGACGCGCAGACGCGCAGACGCGCAGACGCGCAGACGCGCAGACGCGCAGACGCGCAGACGCCTCACGCCTCACGCCTCACGCCTCACGCCTCACGCCTCACGCCTGCTCTATAATTACGGAGTGCGCCCATGGTTCCAACGGCCTACTACATTCTGCTGAGTGCTGCCCTCTTCGCCATTGGGGTGTTGGGGGTGCTGGTGCGGCGGAATGCGCTCGTCGTCTTCATGTCGGTTGAACTGATGCTCAATGCCGCCAATTTGGCCTTTGTCGCCTTTGCCCGCGAACGGCTCAGTGTGGACGGTCAAGTTCTCGTCTTCTTTGTGATTACCGTCGCTGCCGCTGAGGTGGCGGTTGGTCTGGCGCTCTTGGTGGCGATCTTTCGCTCAAAACGTACCGCCGATGTGGATGAGGTGAGCGTGTTGAAGGGGTAGCTGAAAAAATTGATAGCCGATAGCCGAAAGTTCGATAGACATAGTCGAGAGTTAGGGGTTGATTGATGCTTACTTGGCTAATCTGGTTCATCCCACTGTTGCCCTTTGTAGGCTTTTTGCTTAATCTGTTTGTGATCCGGCAAGAGCGCCAGGCGGGGATGCTCGCGAGTGCCACGGTGGTCGCTTCGTTTGTGTTGGCGCTGGTGGCGACGGTGCTGCTCGCTGGGTTGCCGGAGGCAGAACGGCGCGTGCAATCGATGGCTTGGGAGTGGATCGCTACTGGTTCGCTCAGTGTGCCTTTTGCGATCATGTTTGATCCGCTTACCGCCGTGATGGTGCTGCTGGTCACGGGGGTGGGGGCGCTCATCCATATCTATTCGATTGGCTATATGCACGGCGATCCTCGGGTGGTGCGCTATTTTGCCTACCTCAATCTCTTTGTCACCATGATGCTCTTCTTGGTGATGGCGAATAATCTCCTGTTGCTCTTCTTGGGTTGGGAGGGGGTGGGGCTCTGTTCGTTCCTGCTGATTGGCTTCTGGTTTGAGCGTAAAGAGGCCGCTGCTGCTGCGGTGAAAGCCTTTGTGGTGAATAGAATTGGTGATGCGGCCTTTATTCTGGCTATGCTGGCGGTCTTCTCCAATTTTGGGACGCTCAATTTCTATGGTATGGAGATCAATGGCCGCTGGGTACCGGGGTTCCTTGAGCGTATGCCTGAGATCTTTGGGCTGCGTTTTGGCCCCGATTGGCAGCCGATTGCCATTGCTACCGGCATCTCCTTCCTGCTGCTGATTGGCGCAACTGGCAAATCGGCCCAGTTGCCCCTCTTTGTCTGGCTGCCCGATGCGATGGCAGGCCCGACCCCGGTCTCGGCGCTGATCCACGCGGCTACCATGGTCACCGCTGGGGTCTACATGATGGCGCGCACCGAGCAGCTCTTTGCCGCTTCGCCTGCAACCCAGAGTTGGGTGGTCTGGATTGGTACCTTTACCGCCTTTATTGCTGCTACTGCGGCAATTGCTCAATGGGACATCAAGCGGGTGCTGGCCTACTCTACGGTTTCGCAGTTGGGCTTTATGGTGGCGGCCTGCGGCATGGGGGCCTATGCTGCCGCCATTTTCCACCTGCTCACCCACGGCATCTTCAAGGCGCTGCTCTTCCTCGGCTCTGGCTCGGTGATTCACGGCACCCACGAGACCCAGGATATGCGGAAGATGGGGGGCTTGCGCACGGCGATGCCAACGACCTTCTGGACCTACATGGTTGGTGCGGCGGCGCTGGCGGGTGTGGTGCCGCTGGCGGGCTTTTGGTCGAAGGATGAGATTTTGGCCCATGCAGCAGCCTATGGCTACTGGCCGCAGTTGGCGATCCTCTTCCTCACTTCGTTGCTGACCGCCTTCTACATGGGGCGGCAGGTGGCGCTGATCTTCTACGGTGAGCAGCGCGATAACCACTACCACCCCCACGAGAGCGGCCAAACCATGCGCGTGCCGCTGATCATTCTGGCTATTGGTGCGATTGTGGCGGGCTTTATGAACATCCCGACCCTCTTCAGTGGCATGCCCGCAGCCCACTTGCTCACCGATTGGCTCCAGCCCGTGCTGCACGAAGAGGCGGGCAAATTTAACCTTGTGGTCGCCATCCTTGCCACCGCCGGGGCGGTCGGGATGGGCTACTTAGGCTGGTGGGCCTACACCAGCAACGCGGCGAAGGTCAAGGTCGGTGGGCTTGACCCGGCCTACCGCTATACTGGTGACATCTGGGATGGTATGCAGGAGGCTTGGTATGTAGATCTGGCCTACAATCGCATGGTCGTTGCCCCCTTCCGTTCGTTTAGCGCTACGCTGGCCAACGTCTTCGACAAACAAGGGATTGACGGCATGGTCAATGGGGTCGGGCGCGTCTTTACGTGGGCTGCCACCGAGGTGCGGATGCTCCAGAATGGCTATGTGCGAACCTATGCGCTTGTCTTTACGATGGGGGCGGTCTTGGTGTTGAGTTTTATGCTGTTTGTGACGCGGTAGGTTGTAGAGATACAGAGTTATTCACCACAGAGACACAGAGGACACAGAGAGATTTGTGGTACAGCAAGCACCAGTGTTGGTTTTCTCTCCGTTCCAAACGCTGTCTCCTCGCTGCTTCTGTGGTGAAATCCTCGACACCTCACTCATACCTATTTCCTACTTTTCTAAATTCCTCTTTTCTAAACCATGAGTCTACCAATTCTCTCAATTGTCCTATGGCTACCGGCGCTAGGTGCGCTGTTACTGCTCTTGGTGCCGCGTGGGGCTGACGAGTTGGCCCGCCGTGTGGCGCTTGGGGTGGCGTTGGCGACCTTCGTGGTTTCGCTGGCGCTGCCGTTGGGCTATGCACCCGCTGATCTGACCGGGACGCGCCTTGCGCCAGAGTTGCAGTTCGCCGAAGAGTTGGCTTGGTTGCCTACCTGGGGCATTAGTTATAGCATTGGGCTTGATGGCGTGAGCCTCTGGCTGGTGCTGCTGACCACCTTTTTGACGCCTGTGGTGGTGCTTTCTACCTGGGATTCGGTACACAAAGAGGTGCGTAACTTCCAGATATTGCTGCTGCTGTTGACAACGGCGATGATGGGGGTTTTTGTCGCTCAAGACCTGCTGCTCTTCTACATCTTTTGGGAATTTACGCTCATTCCGATGACCTTTTTGATCGGCATTTGGGGTGGAGAAAACCGCATCTATGCGGCACGCAAGTTCTTCATCTACACCTTTGCCGGTTCGGTACTGATGCTCTTAGCGATCATTGGCATTTATGTGCTGCACCGCCAGGCGCTGGTGGCTCACGATCCCAACTTTGTTGGCAGTATGAATTTTAGCCGGATTGTGAGCGATCTGCGGAGCGGTAATTTCACCCTTGAGACCGGCATCGAGCGTATGCTCTTTGGTGCCTTCTTCCTCGCCTTTGCGATCAAGGTGCCACTCTGGCCCTTCCATACCTGGCTGCCTGATGCCCACGTTGAGGCACCCACGGCTGGCTCGGTGGTACTGGCGGGGGTCTTGCTCAAGCTTGGCGGCTACGGCATGATCCGCTACTGCATCACGCTCTTCCCCGAAGCCTCGCGTTGGGCCGCGCCCGCCATTGCCATCCTCGCCATCATCGGGATTGTCTACGGGGCGATTGTGGCCTTTGCCCAGACCGACATGAAGAAGTTGGTGGCCTACTCCTCGGTTAGTCACATGGGCTTCATTGTGCTGGGCATCTTTGCGCTCAACATGGAGGGGGTCAGTGGTGCCGTGTTGCAGATGATCAACCACGGCCTCTCGACCGGCGCACTCTTCTTGATTGTCGGCGTGCTCTATGAACGGCGTCACACCCGTGAACTGGAGGACTATGGCGGCCTCTGGAAGATCATGCCGGTCTATGCGGCGATCACCCTGCTTGTAGCGCTCTCTTCAGCCGGGTTGCCGGGGCTCAACGGCTTCATTGGTGAATTTACGATTATGCAGGGTGCCTTTCTCGCCCCCGATTTAGGCTGGCCCTTCCTGGGCTTTGCCGTGCTAGGCGTCGTGCTTGCAGCGGTCTACCTGTTCAAAATGTTCCAAGGGGTCTTTATGGGCGAACTGGAACCGGCCAACGCCGAACTGAAAGACCTCAGCCGCCGCGAAATCGCCACCCTCGCCATCCTCTGCGTCCCGATTGTGCTGATTGGCCTCTACCCGGCCTTCATCTTCAATTCCATGCAAGTCAGCGTCGGTGAAGCCCTCGATAGCCTCGTGCTGCTTGCGGCTGGGCGCTGAGGCCGCCTTTTAGTGGGAAGAGGTACCGAGGCATTACACCACAGATGCAGCGAGGGCACAGAGTTTGTAAGAGCGTGCCAACACGGTCATTGCCTGAGCATACACCTCTCTGTGGCCTCTGTGCCTCTGTGGTTCATAGCTCTGTATCTCTCCAAACACTCGCTACCGGAAAACTCCCCGCCGCTCTGCAAAGAAACTGGTAATACCCTATGGAGCCCATCCAGATCCCTCCTGTAGACCTCACGCTCATTGCGCCGTTGCTTACCATTACGGCATGGGCGATTGTGCTGCTGCTGGTGGATGCCTTCCTCATCCCCGATGAGCGCAAAAAGCTGACGGGTTATCTGGCGCTGGCTGGTTTGGCCGTGACCGCCTTGGTTGCCGTGCCGCTCTGGAATGTGGACGGGAGCACCTTCAGTGATATGGTGGTACTCGACCGCTACAGCTTGACGCTGACGTGGCTCTTTCTGCTGATTGGGGGCTTGACGATTGCGATGGCGCTTGAGTATCTCCCGCGTCATGGTATCGAACAGGGTGAGTTCTACCCGCTGATCCTCTTTGCCGTCGCTTCGATGATTCTGTTGGCCCAGGCAACCGATCTGATCGTAATCTTTCTGGGGATCGAACTACTCTCGCTCACACTCTACATTTTGACCGGCTTTGCCTATCCTCGCGTCACCTCAGAAGAGGCGGGGATGAAGTATCTGATCATGGGGGCCTTTGCGGCGGGCTTCTTTGCCTACGGGATTGCACTGATCTATGGGGCAACCGGCAGCACCAATTTGGCGGCAATCAACGCCTACCTTGCCGCCGAGCCCTTTGTCTTGAGCGAGCAGGTGCTGCTGCTTGCGGGCGTGGGGCTGTTGCTGATCACCTTTGGCTTTAAGATCGCCCTGGTACCCTTTCACATGTGGACACCCGATGTCTATGAGGGTGCGCCTACGCCAGTGGCGGCCTTCATGAGCGTTGGGACGAAGGCGGCTGCACTGGCCGTGCTGCTACGCATCCTGGGCAGTGCATTCCCATTGGCCTACGAATTCTGGCTGCCCGTCCTCAGCGTCTTAGCTGCGGTCACCATGCTGGTCGGCAACCTAGGGGCTCTCACCCAGACCAACGTCAAGCGCATGCTGGCCTACTCAAGTATCAGCCATGCGGGCTACGTGCTGCTCGGCGTGATTGTAGCAACCGAGCGCGGCGTCGAAGCCTTTCTCTTTTACATGTTGGCCTATGCACTCACCAACCTAGGCGCCTTTGCGGTGGTTATCGCCTTGGAGCAGCGGAGTGAGAGCGCATGGAGCCTTGACGACTTCTCAGGGCTCTTCCAGCGCCAGCCCTTTCTCGCCATCGCCATGGCGATCTTCATGTTCTCACTGGCTGGCGTACCACCAACCGCAGGCTTCATCGCCAAGTTCTACGTCTTCACCGCGGCCTACGAAGGCGGACTCGGCTGGCTGGCACTCATTGGCCTGCTCACCAGCGCAATAGCGGTCTACTTCTACCTGCGCGTCGTACTACGCATGTTCACCCGCGACCCGGGGCGCCCGGTGGAACCCGCAATGGATCGGGGGTTGCACCTTAATATTACCTTGGCCGCTGGCTTAACGCTGCTGATCGGCCTCTTGCCAATGCCGGTCGTGAACCTCGTCGAGCGCTCGTTGGTTGCTTTGGGATTGTAGATTGCAGATTGTAGATTGTAGATTGCAGATTGTAGATTGTAGATTACCGAACATGGCGTCCCAATGGGCTTTTGCGTTCTTGGTTATGCGGCATGAGGGGCCAGCGGGCTTTGCCAACGTCCCAATGGGCTTTCGCCTTCTTGCTCTTCGGCGGGCTCACGCTGGCCACCTTTTTGCTGGATGCCGCCCTGCCGCGCCAGCGCCTCTATGCGGTCGCGTGGCAGGTGCCGCTGCTGGCGGCGAGTTGGTTCTGATCCAGTTTGCCTACCGCTTCCCGACGCCGACGCCTACGCTGCGCCGCGAAGCGCTGCTCGTCGCGCTGCTCACTGGCCTCTATCTTGCCTGGGAGACGGGCTATGTGGCCTAGCGCTACCAGCAATTGGCAGCGGGGGTGGTGATCTATCGGATTGACTGGACCGACTATCTGCTGCTGGGCTTTCTGCTGCTGGCCCCCTTCGCCTTTCTGCGCCAGCTCTGCGCCCACGCGCCGCCTGACACCCCGCTCTGGCGCCACCCGCTACGAGCCTGGCGCCAGTCCTCTGCGGTGCGCGCCTTGAGCCAGTTTCTCCTCATCTTTCTCTTCTTCGCTGGGCTGGGCATCTTTAATCTACTGCGTACCTACTACCTGCTGCCGACCGCACTGGCCAATGCGGGGATTGCGCTGGGGATTCTGCTGGCGATCTTCGCCCTCGTGCATGTCTACCTGAGCCAGCAGAGCGAGCCGACCTCCTTTATCATCAAGCTGGTGGGGACCACGCTGACGACCATGCTGGCCCTGAACTGGCGTTGGAGTGCCGACTTCAGCCAGCTAAAGCCGGCACTCCAACGCATGCCCACTAGCTTTTCAGACAGCTTCTAAGCGTAATGCGTATGGGGGCGTAGCCCCAAAGCGGGTTTCAGGGCGGCAGCCCTATACGTAAGAAGCGTAAAAGGGCACGGCACCGCCGTGCCCTTTTACGCTTCTTACGGCAACGCCTCAATAATGCCCCGACAGAGCGACTCGACGCCCCGGCGCGGTACCGTAATCACCGCCATCCCGGCAGGTGCCTGGCTCGTGTATGGTACCGAGATTTTGTGGTGCAGCGGCGTAGAAGCCCAGATGACCATCATATCGGCCCAGGCTAATTGACGTGATGCTTCGGTCGCAGAGTGGGCACGGCCACTGCCGTTTACCGCCCGGATACTTAATGGGGTTCCATTTAACAATTCGCGCAGCGTCGTATGTTGGGGCGGGGTGCCACCCAGAATGAGCAGATGGTGGTAACCAACCTTATCCATCGCCGCCGCCAGCAGACGGGCCGCCCGTTGTTGACTTGAATTGGCACAAATCACACATGCTTCGGGACTCACTTGGATCGGCTGTTTTTCGGGCCACTGACTCTTTGCCAAGGCTTCACAATCGGGATCGCCGCAGGTGAGCCGTAATTGTTCGTTAAAGAGCGCCCGCACACGGGGCAACTTATCTGCCGCAATCTGCTGCTTGCGCGGATTAGTCAGGTTAAAGGATTCCATGATTGCCCGCGCCTGGGTTTGTGCTTCGGGGTTAACAAAGCCCGCCTCGGTCAGCAGGCGGGCAATTGAGATTGAAGTTGTCATAGTAAGCTCCTTTTTTAGGGTGTCTTACCAGTGTACGTCATTATTGTGGCTTGCGCCATAGCTTCATGGTCACCTTTGAGGGCTGCCGCCCTATAACCCGCGCTTGGGGCTACGCCCCAAACCCCGTTTTTTGTCCCGTGTTGGCGGCTTCGCCGCCAACACGGGACAAAAAGAATTTTTTGGGGGAGGCGAAGCCTCCCCCAACCCCCCACCGGAGGGTTAACGTCAGAGGCTTCGCCTCCCCCAAAAATCTGCAATCTGCAATCTGCAATCTGCAATCTGCAATCTGCAATCTGCACCTTGCTACGCCGAGCCGATCAAGTTCTCCACAATGATCGCCGACGAGAGCACCCCGGGCAACCCAGCACCAGGATGCGTGCCCGCGCCAACAAAGTAGAGCTGGTCTACATCCTCGGAGCGGTTGTGGGGCCGGAACCAGGCCGACTGGGTGAGAATCGGCTGGATGGAGAAGCCTGAACCAAGGTAGGTGTTGAGCGCATTCTGGTAGTAGCGCGGATCAACCATGTGTTCAGCCACAATATGCTTGCTCAGGTTGGGCATATAGTGGTCTTCCACAAACTTGATGATCGTGTCGCGGTAGCCCCGCCCGACTTGCGACCAGTCTACGCCTGAGCCCATGTGCGGTACGGGCGAGAGGATGTAGAGCGACTCACAGCCCGCCGGGGCCATGTTGGGGTCGGCATGGGACGAGCGGTGGATGTAGAGCGAAAAATCACGGCTGAGGCGGCGGCGGTTGAAGATGTCGTGCAGCAGCCCTTTGTAGCGTTTGCCAAAGACAATGTTGTGCTGCACCAAATCGGTGTCGTCGTAGCGCCGATTGATCCCTAAGTAGATCACCACCAGCGACATGCTGTACTTCTTGCGTGCCAAAGCGCGGTCGGTATAGACGCGGCGGTGGCGTGGTGCAATCAGGCGGTGATAGGTGTAGGCGCTATCGGCGTTCGAGACGATGCAATCGGCACGGCGCTCGCTACCGTCCAGCATGCGTACACCCACCGCCCGCCGCTTCTCGACCAGAATCTCGTCCACCTCGGCATTGTACTCAATCCGTCCGCCCAACTCCTTAAAGAGGCGCTCCATGGCTGTGACAATCGCGCCGGTGCCGCCTACAGCATGGTGTACCCCCCACTCACGCTCAAGGTAGTGTACCATCGCATAGATCGAAGAGGCATCAAAGGGATTGCCACCAATAAAGAGCGGGTGGAAGGAGAAACAGCGGCGCAGGAAGTCATTCTTAATAAAACGAGCAACATAGCTATAGGTGCTCATATAGGACTTCATGCGCGCCAAGTCGGGGGCGACCCGCAGCATATCGGTGAAGCGCAAGAAGGGCTTATCGGCCAACTCAACAAAACCCTTCTCAAAGATCGCCTGCGTCGTGGCCATAAACTTCTTATAGCCCTCGACATCACGCGGATTCCAACTGCGAATCTGCTCCAAGAGCGCCTGCTCATCATCCCCATACTCCAAATAGCGCCCCTGCTTACTATGGTTGAAGATGCGGTAGTAGGGATCGCAAGGCTGAAGCTTAAAATAGTCCTCACGCCGTCGGCCCGCCGCCTTCCAAATATCATCAAACATAAAAGGGGCGGTCACCACCGTTGGGCCACTATCGAAGGTAAACCCCTTCGTCTGGTAGACATACGCACGGCCACCGGGCTTATCACGCTTCTCAAGGATACTCACCTGATGGCCGCGTGCAGCAAGGCGAATCGCCACACTCAAGCCGCCGAAGCCGCTACCAATAACAATAATCTTGCGTCGCATACGCTTCCTAAAAGCTTGGGCACGCCATGGTGGGGTGTTCCGGAACACCACTACTTGCGATCACCGTGAGTGGCTGCCACTAAGTATGATAGCATAGGAACGCAGTATGTTTCGTGTGTGGATTGCTATAATAAACGCACGAGCCCCCCGTGCCGACGCGGGTACCCAAGCAACGAAAGGAAGAACCCCTATGCTGAGTGCCTACATTGCCGCAGCCATGCGCCGCGCCACCTACCAACTTCTCCCTAGATAAGGAACGCAACAAAACCGCGTTGCCTTCGCCCCTCTCCCACAACGCGGGAGAGGCGGTGCCCGGTTGGTGAGCCTGTCGAACCAGAGCTTGCCGAAGGGGGTAGGGGGTGAGGGCCATCCATAGGCATCCCCAAGCTCTTCGTTAGCGAAGCCAGAACCTACTCTGTGGTAGGCATCACTCGGGAACGGCGACGTGACCAGGGTAATCCATCATGTATGGCTGCACACCAAACAGCCTCACTATTCAGTCCATACCAAGCGTATACCGCGTCATCTATCTGTTCCTGGATCGCCACAAATTGATCCCATGCTGCTTGGGCATCAGCAAGTACCTGTCGGTACAAAGGCAACCATATCACCGCCGCTGCTGGATCGGGCATGCGTCTCATTTGAATCGCTATCCACGTTTGATCTTCTCGCGCTGCTTCATCAAAGAATGCATCATAAGCTGCTATCGCATCAGGAGCGATGCCCACGTAGCTTATCCTTCCATGCTGCATAACAGATCGCATCTTGCTGGCAGCACCCATTTTACGAATCGTTCCCCGCGCCACAAGATCAGTTACCGAAAGAGTTGGAATATGGGGGTGTTGCTGGAGTACCCGAATTGGAGAAATGAATACTGTGCCACTGTCCTCATCCGGTAGCTTTGCACCGTAGCTCAGGACATACTTCTGCTCTAACGCATCGCGAGCCGTAAGCGCCTGATTCGCCAACACCGCAAGCGTTTGTACGGGAAATGTTGATGGTTCGGGGATCAATAAACGGGCAAGATCATTCTGCGCTACGTTATTGTTGGTACTGAATAGGTTAACGAGGTAGGCGATCATCCGGCTGTTCAACAGTGCCAAAAGCGCCTTTGCATAATCCTCTGTTCCACTAGACAATATCCGAAAGCGCCACTGATCATCAGGAATAAGCATGAGTTTGTCTGGTCCCCGCTCAAACCACGTTCCAATGAGTCGCTCACGGGTATTTAGTCGAGCGATCTTGCGAATAGTAAAGCCTTTTTCTGGCTGTGTCAGGCTTTGGATACGTTGAAGCGTTGCTTGAACTGAGCGATCAATCTTGGTTGTAGGTGATGATGCTTTTGGTCGCACCCAATCCGAAGGATGCGGAGATAGTGGTGCATATCGATGAACATCTTCGCCTTTTTGGATAGCAAGGTCACCCACCACAGGCGAATGATTACGACCTTGCCGAAATGGGTTGAGATGATTCGATGCTGCATCACCCTTACGGACTTCCAATTTACCCAACCACAACTCCTCCATAACATGCGTTGCGATGGTACGGAGATGTGCCCAAATCTGGTAGGTAGTTGGCTCAGTGGACACGAGCCAGGCATTCTTCCACGCCGGAGATGTTGGCGTATTAGCTACAACATCTGTGATAGGCACGGTCGTAGTACGTTCACGCAGCTCCGGCACTGTTGCTCCACCCCCAACCTGTACCATTTTTTGCATCAGAGACGTACTTGTTTCTGTTGGCAGAATGTCGGCATCAATACGCAGGATTGCCACTGCCTGATCCACCCCTGGAAAGAGTATGTTCCCGGTAAACGAGCGTAGGATGGTGCTGAGACGAAAGGGTGGTCTCGTGAGTTGATGCCGGGCTTCGGCGGCTGTTTCATCGCCAATAATAGACAACGGAACAATGAAAACCATCCGGCCACCAAAGCTTACGTAGTACATACCAAGGCGGAGGAAGAGCAGGTAGGTATTGGTGGTACCGCCCAAAACGATCTCGAAAAAGGGGTGGGTCTGATAATTCGTGGCGAGGTCTACACGAGCAGCACTGATGTAGGGTGGATTCGATATAACATAGAAAAAGCCAGCAGCAAATGAATCGATACGCGCCTTGATTGGGTATGCCTCGTCAATAATTCGTTCGCTTAACCGATCCATGATAGATAGCGATTGAATTGTCAGCGAGGTTAAGTCGCCCCGCCCCAATACTTCGCGCGGCATAGCAAGACTATCGGTGTTGTAGATATGAAATCGCTCAATCGGGTAATCTACTGATTGCCCCTGAACAACACTTAGATCATCAAGTGCTTGAATGAGCAAATTCATCTCAGCAAGATAACAAGCAAAAGGGTTGATTTCCAATCCAAAAAACAGTGTTGTCAATGCGTTAAGAAACTGATAGGCCAATGCTGTGCGACGCTCAGGATCTTCAGCCAGTGTAGCCTCACTCACAGCGATGCGAGTACTCGTACATATCTGGGTAACAAGCGCCTGCCGATAGCGTCGTGCAGCATGAACAAGAAAACTACCGCTTCCGGCTGCCGGATCGAGGAAGGTTCGGCCTAAAATCTCTGGCCCGCTGTAACCGGCGACGTCGAGCATGTATTCCACAACAGCAGGTTGCGTGAGAAAATGACCTTTGCGATTTCGTGCCTGACGATCAATGTATGACTCGTAGGTCAAGCCGATGATATCACTCTGAACGTCTGTGAACAAAAAACCGCTGAGGAAAAACAATGTTTCTATCAGTAAGTAATCGTCAGGAATAAACCAGTCAAATACTGCCTGCTGGAAGAAGTGTAAATAGTAGTGACCTGCCTTCTGCGCCAGAAGTCGGTAATAGTTTCCGCTCAGAATTCCTTGCTCACCTAGTTCTGAGAATCGCTCCTTGACATAGGTATCCCACGCCATAAATCCGCCATCACTTGCAAGGCGCTTCGGAATAACCTGTTTGTCTTCTAGAATGCGGATCAGGAGCAGGCGCACGAAGAATACATACGCAACCTGCTCAGCAAATCGCTCCTCCGTCACATCAGCGCGATCAGTCTGTCGTTCGCCCCATACCTGATAGGCGTCCGCTACGACATAGGGTGCGGTACCATGGAAGCGTAGGGAACGCATGGCAACGTTGACCCGAACAGCGACATCTTCCCAAGATTCCAATACGGAGCGTCGTGCTGCCTGACCACGCGAGGGGATGTTTTCTTCGACGTGAACGACGACTTGTTGGATATCCTCACGCGAAAGCATCCCAACCCGCGCTGTTAATCTTTCGACCGTGCTACGCAACTCATCGGCAAACTTTGGGAGCCACGAGGCGATTGCACTCACCAGCGTGGATGTAGCATCGTTCCACTCTCCAATCAGTCGCTGCTCCTCTGCAAGCGCATCCTGCTTCTGCACTCGTCCTTCACGGATACGTGCGAGTGCGGCTAGCCGGAGATAATCAAGTACATCACGACTTCCCGCAATAAAGCTCTGGATTCGCTCTTCATTATCGAGGCGTTCTGCATTTTGGAGAAAGGTGGCCTCATCCACCGCAAGATGCTTAATACGATCCGCGAAGGAATTGAACCGCGCCGCACGAAAGAGAAGACTGAAATGGGCAAGCTGGGTCGTCTGCACTATTCGCACATCATCCGGGGGCGTGGGGTCACTCAGAGCGACAACATCAATATCCGCGAGGGTCGTATAAGTAAGCGTGTCATCAGCAGAAAACCGTACTGCAAGGATGCGCCGCATATTACACCAGACAGCGTATCCCGCTGTTCGCATACTGTAGCGCCGCATTTGTGCCAGATCTTCAGCAGCAAGTTCATGTGTTGTGTTCTTGTTCTCCCAAATGAAAGCTGTTCGACGAATACTGCTAATTTGGCTGTAAACCTGATAATCGGGACGGTTCTTTCGCTGACCTGGAACAGTGCGGTCAAATGACCAGGAACTTTCCGAAAATCCTAGCCATTCTAATACATAGCGTGAAAATTGCTGAGCTACTGTGTCCATTTCATCATTGGAGCGTTGGGATGCGGGGAGACTGAGGTAGTCACGGTAGGTGTAAGCGTGTGGAGGCAGAGAAATCCGCACGCGAGCGATAACCTCTTGAGAGAATGTTGCGTAAATCGAGGAGAGATCGAGCGAACGGGCAGATGTCGTCATGTTACACTCCAAAAGATGGGTTACCGCAACTGCTACAACCTAAACAGACGCCAAGGAACTGTTTGCATGCAAACAACTCCTTGGCGTCCGCCTCCACTTTGGCGGGCAGGGAGGGATTCGAACCCTCGACAGCGTTGCCGCTGTACGGCATTTCCAGTGCCGCGCACTAGACCAGACTATGCGACCTGCCCTCGTGCGCGGATTGTACCATGAGCCAGCAGGCGGTGCAACCTTAGAGGCTGTCTGAAAAGTCTATAGTTTGGCGTTGGAGTGCCGGCTTTAGCCGGCTAAAGCCGGCACTCCAGCGTGTGCCCCCCGGCTTTTCAGACAGCTTCTCATAAAGAGCGCAAAGGAGCGCAAAGGAGCGCAAAAAAATAGCGGTGCCTTCCCCCTGCACAAGGAGCAGCCCCTCAGACCTGGCAGGTGGAGCGCGTGCAGCCACCATGAGGACACCAACGATCGCACCGTGCTCTACATGCTAGGTCTCATGGGCGAAATGTTCCTCCGCCCCCCTACCGCACAATCATCAGGCCCACCCAGAGGGCCAGAAGGGTGACGACAATCGCAATCAGGAACAGCAAGATGACGATGCCAATGAGACAGCCGTTGCTCAGTTGGAAGCCGGTTGTTGCTGCTGTGGTACTTGCGGGGGGGCTGATGGGTGGTGGTACCGACCATGAGGGCGGCCTTGGAACAGGTGGTGGGGCTGGGGGCGGGGGACCGAGTGGCACGGCAGCGGCGGCAGGGGCGTCTGTGCCTGGGGCGTCAGTGGCTGGGGTAGCGCTGGTATGCGCAACGGCTGCAAGGGCTGGGGTGTCGCTTTCTCCATCCGTTGGCGGATCGAGCTGCTGTACGGTTATAAGCGCCTGACGCAGTGCGGCGATCTGGGCGTAGCGTTGCGCTGGTTCCCACGCAAGCGCCCGTAAGACCACCTGCTCAACGAGGGTAGAGATGTGCGCGTTGAGGATGCGGGGTGGGTTGAGGGGCACCCCCGCAGCACGCTGTGCGGCTGAGGGTGGGGCCCAGCCGGTAAGCAGTTGGTAACAGACCGCACCGCTGGCGTAGACATCGCTGACTACGCTGGCCTCCGCGTTGTTGCTATTCAATTCGGGAGCATGGTAGGATGCCTGTTCATGCCGACTGGTTCGTACCAGCGCGAAAGGAGTAAGCCACAGGGTCTGCGCTGCATCAACCCAGAGATCAGTAGGGGTCAATGATGTTAGCCGCAAGGGCGGAGTATGGTTGTGCAGTGCTTCAAGCGTCGCCAACAACTGCTCCACCAGCGCAAGTACCTCGCTTTCGGGCAAAGGGCTACCCCGCCCC
Source organism: Candidatus Viridilinea mediisalina (assembly GCF_002532535.1). Classification (GTDB taxonomy): domain Bacteria; phylum Chloroflexota; class Chloroflexia; order Chloroflexales; family Chloroflexaceae; genus Viridilinea; species Viridilinea mediisalina. Next base: position 4,041 of record NZ_NQWI01000055.1, on the reverse strand, counting down.
CGTGCAACCCGCTCTAGGTCTTGGCCCTCTGGATCAGCACAAACCAGATAGTAAGCTCCGTCATGGGCAAAATGGTTCTCAAGGGCCAAGAGATGTGGCCCTTGCGCCGCAACGACTTGGGTTGCGCACATGGCCACATTGCCCAACGCATACCCATCGGCTTGGGGTAAGGCGCAGATCAACACCCGCCGATCCGCCTCGCTATCAAAGGCCCGATAGATGATCGCCTCTGACTGCTGATCTAGTACATAGGTAATCCGATATTGTTCGCGTAGAAGCGCATCAGGCGCGAGCATGTATACCTCGTGTATCATTTTCCTAGAAAACAAGCTCTTTTGGTTATAGCATGCCTACAGATCTGTATGCAAGGGGCTTCGCCCCAAACCCCCACCGGAAGGCTTCATGGAATGCGCGGGAACCAAGTTCCCGCGCGCTCCCTTCCTAGCGATAAGGTCCCCTACCATGCCCCCACCTGTTCGCCTGTTCTCTGTTCGCCTGTTCCCTGTTCGCCTGTTCCCTGTTCGCCTGTTCTCTGTTCGCCTGTTCCCTGCTCGCCTGTTCTCTGTTCGCCTGTTCCCTGCTCGCCTGTTCCCTGTTCGCCTGTTCTCTGTTCGTCTGTTCTTTCTACCACTCCTCATTGCCCTCTTGGCACTTCAGTTTTTTCATCTGCGCCTGCCTCAGCCGCTCAATCTGCCAGAGCAGCAGACGGTGGTGAGCCACAATCCGATCATTGGGCTGCATACCCGCCTGACGGGCATAGGCGATGAAGCCTATATCCAGCAAGCCTTGGAGCAGGTGCGTGAAATGGGCGCTTCATGGGTGGTTGATCTCTTTCCCTGGGCCTATGTGCAGCCCCGTTCGCGCTATGGCTACGATTGGACTGGGGCCGATATGGTGATTGAGCATGCCCATCGTCAGGGTTTGCAGGTGATTGCGCGCCTTGATATTGTGCCCGCTTGGGCACGGCCTCCCGGCAGTACTGACCGCCACCTTGATCCTGAGTACTACGCCGATTATGCCAACTATGTCGCCGCCTTTGCCGCTCGCTATACGCCCCAGGGCGTGCGCCATATCATCATCTGGAATGAGCCGAACCTTAGCTTTGAATGGGGCGAACGGCCCCCCGATCCGGGGGCCTATGCCGCACTGCTCAAGGTGGTCTACCCGCAGGTCAAAGCGGTTGCGCCCGATGCCATCATTGTTGCCGGGGCGCTCTCGCCCGGCAGTCCCCTCGATGATGGGCGTACCCGTATGGATGACATGCAGTACCTCGCCTCACTCTATGATGCCGAGGCGGCACCCTACTTTGATATGTGGGCGGTGCATGCCTATGGTGGGCTGGAACCACCTACTGCTGAACCAGCCCCCGAACGGGTCAATTTTCGTCGCATTGAATTGGTACGCGCCATGATGGAGCAGTTTGGCGATGGGCATAAACATATGATCATCACCGAAGGGGGCTACAACGACCATCCCCGTTGGAATGGGGCGGTTACGCCTGCCGAACGGATCAACTGGACGATTGCGACCTATGAGTTGGCGCAGAGTTACCCGTGGCTTGATGCGGTGGCCCTCTGGCAGCATTCAACCCCCTTTACCACCCGCTCGCACCCTGATGCCTGGAATTTTGTCGCCCCTGATGGCACTCCGCGTGCGATCTATCACGCGGTGCGTGCGTATGCCTTGCAGGAGTAGGAGGACGCCAGGACAGCGGGTTCCCTCGCGCACTTTTAATCGACATGTTTTGGTCATACCCATGTCATTTTCATAATCTATGTGTTACAATGCTTCGCAAGAACGATTTGGAAGTACGCGATAAGTCCCCAAGAAAGCAGGTGCTCAACCATGCTTCTTAACGGCGTACCCGCGCTCATGCGCCTTCGGTTTATCATTGTCACAGGTTTCACTGGTTCCAACCTGCTGTTGGGACTATTCGCGCTGATAGCCGCCGCACATGGTGCTACGGCGCTCGCTGCGTGGGCACTCCTCTGCTGTGTGCTGCTTGATGGCTGCGATGGCTCGCTGGCGCGACGCTGGCAGGTGACCAGTTCTTTTGGCGCACAGCTTGACTCGCTGGCCGACATGACCTCGTTCATTATTGCAAGCGTAACCCTGATCTACTATTGGGTTGCACCGACAACGCCAATATGGCTTGTTTTGGTTGCAGGTGGCTTTTACACCCTATCCGGCGCGATCCGGCTGGCGCGTTTCAACTGTACCGAGCCGAACCCAGCCTACTTTCAGGGCATTCCAACCACCTTGGTCGCAGCAATTGTCGCAGCAAACTATCTTGTAGGCTCGGCGCTCGATACCTACTGGGTTCTGGGCCTCGTGATTCTGCTCGCTGTGCTGATGGTCAGCATGTTTCCCTACCCCAAACTGGCCGCGTTGCGGCCCACAGCACTCTGGCTGCTGCCCCTGATTGCCATTGGCGCCCTCACCAGCATCTCATGGACAATCTGGGTATTAACGCTTCTCTATATCTTTTCCGGGCCGGTGATCTGGCTCTTCCAGCGGTTGCCAACTGAGGTTCGGGAGCGGTTGCGCCGCACCTAATGGTTGGGGTTGCGCCCCAAAGGCTTTGTTGTTGTTTGGCGGCTTCGCCGCCAAACAACAACAAAGAACCCCCTTACCGATAGCGTGCAATGAGGGTCTCGCCGCCCACAACGCGATCACCAGGGCGCACGAGCGGCTCGGCTGAGTCTGCCGGGATGTAGACATCGGTGCGCGATCCAAAGCGGATCAGCCCGTAGCGCTCACCCTGAGCCACCAGCGTGCCCGGCTCAACCCAGGTCACAATCCGGCGTGCCACTAACCCTGAGCGTTGTGCCACGATTACCCGACCGCGTGGCCCCTGGATGGTTGTGTAGAGCGCGTTGTTATGCTCGGCATCGGCGGCGTCGGCAGGCGCAAAGCCGCCATGCTCGCGGTGCAGCCGTTCAACCTTGCCTGCAACCGGGCTGCGGTTGATGTGAACGTCGTTCAGCGCCAAAAACACCGCGATCCGCAACCACTCCTGCTGCCCGAAGCGCTCGTCGTGCAGGCGCTCCACCGTAAGCACCCGTCCGTCACATGCTGCGTAGATGGCGCTGGTGTCCGCCATGACCCGCCGAGGCGGATCGCGGAAGAAGTGGCCTATGCCTGCGGCCAGCAGCGCAAGGTAGGGCCGTGCCCGTCGCAGTGGCGGGAGCAGCGCCAGAGTAAGCAGGCCAAAGAGCCATGGCAGGGCCTCGGTCGAGAGCCCACTTGGGCCAAGCTCAACCCGGCGGGCATGTTCCAGCGGGCGCAAGTTGCGGGCCTCTGCGACCTGTGGCTCGACAAAGCGCAGGTGGTGGATCCATGCCGGTGGCGCATTGCGCAGCACGGTGTCACGGCGAAATTCGTGTCGCTCCAGCATGGGATCAAGGACAGCGTTAGCGGCATCAACCTGGAGGCGTTGCTCAGCATCCATAAAACGGTGCTTCAGCGCACGTAGGTAGGCATATTCGATATAGGTGAGTGTGCCGTCTGGCTTCAGAATAGTGCGATAGCAGTCAAGAATCGCCTCAACCAGTTTGGCTGGCAGGTTGGTGAACGGAATGGCCGAGATAATATGGTCGAAGCGCTGCGAGCGGTCAATCAGGGTCACATCGCCTTGTACAATCGTCACTTGATCGCGCACCCGCCGAAACAGCGGATCGTGCTCGAAACGCTGGCGCAGGAATGTGACGAACTCTTCGTTCAATTCATACACCACCAGCCGGTCTTCCGGCCCCATGTGTTCCACAATCGCACGGGTGATCGCGCCAGTGCCAGCGCCAACTTCCAACACCGTGCGCGGGCCAACGCGCCGTGCAAACTCCGCTGCCATGGCTCTGGCTGCGTAGAGCGACGTGGGTAGCAGTGCGCCAATACTCGTGAATGAACCCTGTAAATTCCGCAAGAAATAGAGCGACTCTTGAACAGACATTGACACCTCTCAGCAAGGAGATAGGAGATAGGAGATAGGAGATAGGAGATAGGAGATAGGAGATAGGAGATAGGAGATAGGAGATAGGAGAT
>NZ_NQWI01000255.1 GCF_002532535.1 Candidatus Viridilinea mediisalina | reverse complement strand
CCGCCTCTGTTTTAGCGCATCAGGAAGCCATGTCTACTGAAGCACAAACGTTTTAGCCCGGGAAATCCTAGAGAGCCTGAAGTATGTCACTGGCACCGATCTGTTGAAGTTGCTGAAGCGCCGTAGTGAACCATTGCCCGAACTGGAGGCGTTGCGCTATATGCGCGATGTTGCTTCGGCGCTGGCCTATATGCACAGCCGCACCCCCCGCCCGGTGCTGCACGGCGATCTCAAGCCGCAGAATGTGATGCTCGATGAGATCGGGCGCGTCTGGCTGATCGATTTTGGCCTCGCCCGCCGTGCCGTGGCCGATACGGCGACGGATCGGGTGGTGGCGATTGGCGGTACGCCGGGCTATACGCCGCCGGAGCATTGGTACGGCCAGCCCGAGCCGCGCTCCGATGTCTATGCGCTGGCGGCGATGCTCTATGAGTTGGTGACGGGGTTGCATCCGCCGCGCACCCATGGCCCGCCCGATCTGCCGCCGCACCTGCATGCCCAGGTGCGGCGGCTCATTGCGAACGCCATGGCCGTGGATGTCAAGGAGCGTCCTAGTGCTGATGCATTCTTGGCGACGCTCGATGAGTTGCTGGTTTCGCTCAATGTCGCCCCGCCGCCCGCAGCGGAGCGTCCGCCCGCCGTGGATCGCGTGGTGGGGCGGGCCACGGAGTTGGCGCAATTGGTTGGCCAGCTCACCGCCACGGGCCTGGTTGGGCTGAGTGGCATGGCCGGTATGGGCAAGACCACCCTGGCGGTCACGGTAGCCCAGCGGGTCGCACCCACCGAGCGCACCTTCTGGCACCGCTTCCGCGTCGGCGAGCGGGCGGAGGTGTTGGTGACGCAGTTGGCGGGTTGGTTGGCCCACTTGGGGCGCGGGTTGGTGTGGCAGCAACTGCAACGCGCCCAGCAGGGGGGCGGCCAGTTGCCCAGCCCGGAGCTTCTGGTCGAGCAACTGATCCAGTTGGCGCGGGGGCAGCGTCTGCTGCTCTGTTGCGATGATCGCCACTGGATTGAGGGCGACGACGAGTTGGCGCGCATCTTGGCGCGACTTGAGCAGGCCGCGCTGGCGGGCGATCTCAAGCTAATCATCACCTCGCGCGGCGCGGCGCTGCGCGAAGCGCTCGCCCTGAACCAGTGTCTGGGCGGGCTTGATGATGAGGCGGCGGCGCTGCTCTTGAGCCACGAGCGCCTCCAGCAGAACCAGGAGCTGCTGACGGCGCTGGTTACGCTGACCGCAGGCAACCCCCAGTTTCTGGTGTTGGCCAATGCCGCCACCGAGCGTATCCGCGATCCGCAGACGCTGCGCGAACGGCTGCTGAGTAGCACGGCGGTTGAAGACTACCTGCTGCGCGAGTTGGACGATCAGTTGGGAGAGGAGGAGCGCCAGGTGCTAGAGGCGGTGGCGTTGCTACGCGATGAAGGGGGCACGCGCGAGGTGCTAGAGGTACTGGTGCCCGCTCGGCGCCTGCGGCGCACCCTGAAGAGTTTGGTTGAACACCACCTGCTGATTACAAGCGAACGCAATGATGAACGGGTCTACATGCTGCATGCAATCGTGCAGCATTTTTATTATGAAGGGCTTGCCTGCCGGATGCGGCGCAGCATGCACCAGCAGGTGGCGACCCACTACGCCCAGACGGAGCAGACACTCTTGGCGGCGGCGCGCCACTACGCATGGGGCGACGACACCGTGGGCGCAGCAACGCTACTCAGTAGCCAGCCTTGGCGTCTGCTGAGCCAAGGCCATGCGCGGGCCATGGTGCTGATCATCGAGAGCCTAGCCCTCGACACCCTAGATGATCGGCTGCAAGGTGCCTTGCGGAGCGCCTACGGCGAAGCGGCGGCACTGTTGGGCGACCACACAACCGCCCTGCAACAACTGCAGCAAGCAATTCGGCTTGGCACGGCACACGACGAAAACAGGACGCGCCATGCGCGGCGCTACCGCCTGCTCGCCCGTTCCTGTTTGCGCCGTAGGTAGTGCCGACGTTAGTCGGCTTCCCATCGCTGCCAAAGACCTCAGCCGACTAAAGTCGGCACTACGATG
>NZ_NQWI01000054.1 GCF_002532535.1 Candidatus Viridilinea mediisalina | reverse complement strand
TAATACCAATTACCCTTGAACATGCCGCATGATCAAGAACGCTAACGCCCATTGGGACGCCATGTTCGGCAATCTGCAATCTGCAATCGTAAATGGTATAACGCTCCACAGGGGCATCCGACGCTTGGACATGGTGCCACCACATGCGCCAGAGCGTAACAACGCCCGCGCCGCGCCAGCAGCATGCAACAAGCGACTCGCCTCAGCATGTAGCACTACCGACCTTCTCCCATCCGGACTATACCGTCGGCCCTGGAATCGCACCAGGTCCTGCCTTATACCAATTACCCTTGAACATGCCGCATGATCAAGAACGCTAACGCCCATTGGGACGCCATGTTCGGCAATCTGCAATCTACAATCGTAAATGGTATTACGGCTCGCGGGCTTGTGTGGAAAAACCACCATCACCGCCGGTCAGGAATTGCACCATGCCCCGAAGGTCTATCATGAGATAGGGTACGTCATATTGAGGCGGGCGTCAACTTAGGGTTGCATCAAGGAGATACCTTTGACGCAGCCTACAACGTATATTACACTTAGGCGTATAGCTTTGCTTTGCAACAATCTACGTTGCCGTAAGGAGGTTGTCCTGATGCAGCCACGCGAGTTTATCACGCCCGCACACATGGTGGTCGGTTCAAACGCCGTTGAGCAGTTGGGTGAGCAGTGCCGGAAGCGCGGCTGGCGCAAGGCGCTCATTGTGACCGATAAGATTATGGCGAGCCTTGGGCTCGTTGCGCGGGTTGAAGAGTTGCTTGCCGCCAGTGATGTTGGCAGCGCTGTCTATGCTGGCGTGAATAGCGAGCCAGTGGTTGAGTATGTCCAAGAGGGGTTGGAGGTCTATAAGGCCAATGCATGCGACATTGTGGTTGCAATCGGCGGCGGTAGCCCGATTGATGCCGCAAAGGCGATTGCGGTGCTGGTGAGTAACCCGGGTTCGATTGAGCAGTATAAGGGCCTTGGCAAGCTGAATAACCCCGGCGTGCCCCTTGTGGCCATTCCGACTACCGCTGGTACCGGCAGCGAAGCAACCCTCTTTACCGTGATCACCGATCAGAAGACCGATGTCAAAATGCTGATTGGTAGCCCCTATTTGATGCCGACGGTGGCCATTGTTGACCCCTTGCTGACTATCTCATCACCTCCAGGGGTGACGGCTGCGACGGGTGTAGATGCGCTTGTGCATGCTATCGAAGCCTATGTCTCGGTCAAGCGTCAGCCCATGAGCGACATCTTCTGCATCTCGGCGATTGAGTTGATTAGCCAGAACATCCGCCAAGCCTGGGCCAATGGCAACAACATTGCCGCCCGTGAACAGATGATGCTCGGCGCCATGCAGGCCGGTATCGCCTTTAGCAACGCCTCGGTTGCCCTCGTCCACGGCATGTCGCGCCCCATCGGGGCCAATTTCCACATTGCCCACGGTGTCTCCAACGCGGCCCTCTTGGCGGTCGTTACCGATTTTAGCCTGATTGGCGACCCACTGCGTTACGCACGTATCGCCCAAGCCATGGGCGAAAACATCAACGGCCTCTCGCTCATGGATGCCGCCGACCGCGTGGTGGTGGCCATTCGCCGCCTTGTGCGCGATATTCGCATCCCTTCGCTGCGCGAGCTCGGCGTCGAACGCGAACGCCTGATGGAGTTGGCCCCCAGCATGGCCGATGCCGCAATTGATAGCGGCAGCCCCGGCAATAACCCCCGTAAGCCCACCAAGCAGGAGATTGTTGAACTCTATGCGCGGGCTTATGATGAGGTGTAGGTGTGGTGAAAAACTCTGCACCCTCTGCACCCTCTGTGCCCTCTGTGCCTCTGTGGTGAAAAACTCTGTGCCCTCTCCCCCCTCTCCCCCCCATCTGCGTCACCGCCCACTACCCGGATGGGCGGTGAATCTCATGGCCTGATCAGGCACAATATGTAGCGTGTGTGCCAAATTTCACTAGGTCATAATACGAGGTTGTAACGATGACAGCACCTACGGCTGCTGGGCGGTTGAACGGTAAGATCGCCATGATCACTGGTGCCGCTGGCGCGATTGGCGAGGTGATTACCCGGCGCTTCCTGGATGAGGGGGCGACAGTGGTGATCAGTGGACGCAATGATGCAAAGCTCCAATCCTTTCGGGCGAAACTGCTTGCCCAAGAGGGGGTTGCCGAAGAGCGCGTCGTTGCGATCACAATGGATGGGCGCGATAGCGCCGCTGTACGGGTTGGTGTGGCTGATGTGGTGCGCCAACTTGGACGCATTGATGTCTTGGTCAATAATGCTGGTGGCGATGGCCCCCATCAACCGCTTGTCCAGATTCCCCTTGGAACTGATGCCCTTGACGATACATCGCTTACCGGCGCGGTGGCGAGTGTCCTGGGGATCGCGTGGAACTTTATACGTGCGGTTGCACCCCATATGCCCCCTGGTGGGAGTGTCATCAATGTCTCGACCATCTTTTCGCGTGCCGATTACTACGGTCGCATCTCCTATGTGGTGCCCAAGGCTGCACTCAATGCGTTAAGCCAAACGGCGGCCCGCGAACTGGGTGATCTCGGTGTGCGCGTCAATCTGATCTACCCCGGCCCGATTGAGGGTGAACGTATCCGGGGTGCGTTTCAGGCGATGGACGAACTGAAGGGTCAAGCCGCGCAGACCACGGCTGACCAGTTTTTGAATGTGATGCGCCTCGGTCGCCCTGATGCTGAAGGCCGTCCGGTGCGCTCCTTCCCCCATGCCAGTGATGTGGCGAGTACGGCGCTCTTCCTTGCCAGCGATGATGCCGCCGCGCTCAGTGGTGAGTCGCTTGAGGTGACCAATGGTATGGATCTGCCTGCCGAGAGCCATACAACCTTTACCGCTCGTCCTGGCTTGCGGGCGGTGGATGGATCGAACCGCGTGGTGCTGATCTGCGCGGGTGACCAGCTTGAAGATGTGATGGCCCTCACTGGTGTGCTGCGTTCCTGTGGTGCCGATGCGGTGATTGGCCTGCGCTCGCGTGAGGCGATTGCTCTACTTGAGAGCTCCTTGGCCGAGAGCCGCCGCTTCGCTGGGGCCAGTTTCATCCCACCGATTATTGTTCACCTCGATCCGCGTGAGCCCACAACGATTGATGCCGCCCTCGCGCTGATGCTGGAGAATACCGGCGGGCCCCACGGTGCGATTATCCTGCCAGCACGCGCGAAAGCCCCCGCCGAGCGCGTCGTCACCGCGCCTGATGAGCAGGCGAACGCCTTTCTCAACGAGGAGATCGCCGGTACGGTCGCTATTACCGCACGCCTTGCCCACCATTGGCAGCAGGTGCGGATTGCGCCCGGTGCGCCAAGCTACCAGCCCCGCGTTATCTTTATGAGCAATGGCGATGACCGCCGGGGCAATGTGTTGGCCGATGTGGCCCGCGCTGGCATCGAGCAACTGGTGCGCGTCTGGCGCCACGAGGCCCATCTGGATCACGAACGTAGCGCCCCCGATGAACTGGGCCAGCCCCTGCCCCCCATCTGGGCCAATCAGATCATCCGCTATGTCAACCACGAGGATGATAGCCTCGATTTTGCCTGTGCTGCAACCGCCCAGTTGCTGCTCAGTAATCGCCAGATCGAAGAGATTAATCTCTACCTCCCCACCAATCTGGCCGCAACCACCGGTTCTGGACGGCCCTCCTTTGGTTGGGCCGAGAGCCTGATTGGGCTCCATTTGGGCAAGGTGGCGATGATTACTGGTGGCAGCGCCGGTATCGGTGGCCAAGTGGGCCGTCTGCTGGCCCTCGCCGGGGCACGGGTGATGCTCGCAGCCCGCGATAAGGTCAAGCTCGATCAGATCCGCAATAGCATTGTTGGTGAACTGCTTGAAGTGGGCTACAACGATGCCGATGCGCGTGTTCAGGTCTTCCCCGATTGCGATGTCGCTCGTGAAGCCGATATGGCTGCATTGGTTGAACGCACCCTGGCCACCTTTGGGCGGGTAGATTACCTGCTCAACAATGCGGGCATTGCGGGCGAAGAGGAGATGGTGCTTGATATGCCGATCAAGGGTTGGCGGCATACGCTCAATGCCAACCTGATCAGCAACTACTCGCTCATTCGCAAGCTGGCGCCGCTGATGAAGCAGCAGGGCAGCGGCTATATCCTCAATGTCTCCTCCTACTTCGGGGGCGAAAAGTATGCCGCTATCTCCTACCCCAACCGCGCCGACTACGCCGTGAGTAAGGCGGGCCAGCGCGCCTTGTCCGAGGCGTTAGCGCGCTTCCTTGGCCCTGAGGTGCAGATCAATGCCCTCGCGCCCGGCCCGGTTGAAGGCGACCGGCTCAAAGGCTCCGGTGAGCGCCCCGGGCTCTTTATGCGCCGCGCCCGCCTGATCCTGGAGAATAAGCGGCTCAATGACATCTACGGGGCTCTGATTCAGGCCCGCCGCGATAGTGATCACTCCGTCGCTGACCTGCTGGCATGCCTGACGAGCAATAAGGTTGCGATGCTCTCCGAAGATGAGGCGGCTCCGCCTGCGCTGCGCCGTATGGCTGCCAGCTTTGTGAAAGATGGCGACCTCGGTGCCTCTTCGGGTGTCTTTTTGATGAACAGGAGCATCGCCGAGAAGTTGCTCGAACGGCTCAAGACTGGCGGCTACCTGACTGAAACCACCAAGCATGCGTCGAGTGAGGAGTTGGTCTCCATCCAGCCGCCTGAGCCCTTCTTTGCCCGTGCCCAGATTGAACGCGAGGCGCGCAAGGTGCGCGACGGCGTGATGGGCATGCTCTACCTGCAACGCATGCCTACCGAGTATGATGTGGCGATTGCAACCGTCTACTACCTCGCCGACCGAGCGGTCAGTGGTGAGACCTTCCATCCTTCGGGCGGCTTGCGCTACGAGCGCACACCTGTGGGTGGCGAGCTCTTCGGCCAAGCGAGTACCGAGCGCATGGCCCAGTTGGTTGGAAGCACCGTCTACCTCGTGGGTGAGTACCTAGACGAGCATCTTGAGGTGCTGGCGCGGGCCTATCTGGAGCGCCACGGCGCGGCTCAGGTAGTACTGATCACCGAGACCGAGGCCGGGATTGCCAATCTGAGCGAGCGTTTGCGCGACCACGCCGATGCCGGGCGGATCAAGTGCATCGCAGCAGGGACCGATCTCGAAGGGGCCTTTGATCGCGCTATGGCTACCTACGGTCGCCCTGGGCCGATTGTGAGTACCCCCTTCCGCCCGCTGCCCACCGCGCCCCTCGTTGGCCGCGTAGACAGCGACTGGAGCACCGTCCTCGACGAGCAGGGCTTTGCCGACCTGTGTGAGCAGCAACTCACCCACCACTTCCGTGTAGCCCGCAAAGCCAGCCTGATTGACGGCGCTGCCCTGGCGATGGTCACCCCTGAGACTACCGCCACCTCACCGACCGAGCAGTTCGCCTTGGCCAACTTCGTGAAGACGACCCTGCACGCCTTCACAGCCACTGTCGGCACCGAGAGCGAGCGCACCGTCCACCGCATCCTCGTCAACCAAGTGGACTTAACGCGCCAGGCGCGGGCTGAAGAGCCACGCAGCGACGCCGAGCGCAACCAAGAGCTCGAACGCTTCATCCAGGCGGTCGTCCTCACCACCGCACCCCTGCCCCCCACAGAGGACAGCCGCTACTCCGGGCGCATCAATCGCGGGAGTGCCATTACGGTGTAAGCAGAGATGCAGAGGGTTGAACCACAGAGACACAGAGAACACAGAGGAGTTTTGTGGCCCAGCAATCAGACCACTACAACCTCTGTGCCCTCGGTGCCTCTGTGGTTCAATGCTCGGTACCTCTTTTTAGCGTTCCAACTCATCTGCCTCATCTGCATTGAGGCTCTGCATCGCCTGTTGTGTGCGTTGCTCATTGAGCGCTTCGACAAAGGATCGAGGACGGTCGGGACTCAGAATGAGTGGATTTTGGCCATAACGCGCCACGGCAACCAAGCGGCTTGTGTTGGTGGCCACAAAAAAGACCTCGCCATACGGATCGAGGCGGTATGGCCCCTGGTAGCCAAAGATGCCCGCATTAAAGGCAAAACGCAAGCCCCGCCGTGGCACATCGGCTAACGAACCGGCCAACGACGCACCACTAATCTCGTCCAAGGGAATGCGTAACGAGCGCCAGAGCCGCCGTCGTAACACCAATTGGTTTGCCTCGACCACATAGGCCCGCGGCTGAAATGCATAGGTCAGCAGCAGAAAGAGCGCCAGCGCCAAGGCCAGTGCAATCGGCACCAACAGCCCTTCCCAACGCAGATTAGCCAAGTAGGCGAAGAGCAACGGCAAGACCAGTAGCCCCCCCAAGTAGGCAAGGCCATTGGTGAGACGCTGGGCATAGGGATCGAGCGGTGCGACCGCAAAGCTTTGGATTGGTGGTGGTGTCGGCTTGTGCTCGGTCATGTTCTCAGTAGTCGATAGCATATCTGGTATTATAGTATAGAGTGTCTAGCTTATTCAGAAAGTATGCTTCCGTGAACCTCTTGCCCTTACTTCCTGTTACGCCCAATTTCCTGACTTGGCGCGGTCACCGTATTGCCCACTACCAGGCTGGCACAGGCCGCCCGGTACTGCTCATCCACAGCATTAACGCTGCCGCTTCAGCCTTCGAGATGCGTGGCCCCTTTGATCATCTTGGTGAAGGGTTTGCCATTCATGCCATTGATCTGCTTGGCTATGGCAATAGTGATCGTCCAGACCGGCGGTACTGGGCGGAAGATTACATTAGCCAGATTGAGTTGGCCCTTGAGACCATTGGGCAACCAACGGTAATCATCGCCAGTTCACTCGGCGCTGCCTACGCCGTAGCGGCCAGCGTACGCAAGCCTGAACTCGTCAGCGCACTCATTCTAGCCTGCCCCGTCGGCATGGGCAAGCTCACCGAGCCGCCCGGCGCGATTGCCAATGGCTTCTACAACGCCCTGCGCGGCAATGCTGGCGCGAAACTCTTTGAACGGCTGACCACCATGGGCAGCATCGGCTACTTCCTACGCTCCGATGCCTACCACAATCCTGCCAGCGTGACCTACCTCACCCAAGAGGCATTTTACCAAGCCTGTCGTCGCCCAGGTGCGCACTATGCGCCGATCTGCTTCCTCACGCGCCAACTCAACTGCGACATTCGCACCGTCTTCCCCCGCATCACCCAACCGACCATGATCATCTGGGGGCGCTACGCCCGCACCACCCCACTACGCAGCGCCGACGCCTTCCTAGCCGCCAATCCACGCGCCCACCTTGAGGTCATTGACCACGCCGCTATGCTGGTGCAGGATGAATGCCCCACCGATTTTAGCGAAATCTGCCGTAATTGGATCGCTTCGCTGTAGCGGGATGATGCGAGGGAACCTGGTTCCCTCGCATCCTCCCACACTGCGGTGTGGCATAAGCCTATATTGTTGCCACCGAGCGCAACACCAAGATCAAAAGCACCAAACAGCAACCGAGCAGATGCAGAACAGCCCGCCGCCCCTCCCGTTCACGGAAGTAGGTAAGTGCCGCAGGCAAAAAGCTCACGGTTACGAGGGCATAGAAGATGTGCAGCGCCAAATCGAAGCGTCGGATGTTGCCCACGAGCAGCAATACCCCGATCACGAATTGCGCCATGATCAGCAGTTGAGCTACCCAGAGCATGGCCATAAAGCTTGGGCCCGCTCGCCCGCGTGCGACCTCGATGACGCCCCAGAGTAAGAGAACAATCAATAAACCCGTCGTAGTGATGGGCAAACGACTGTGGAGAAGTGCAATACGTTCCATGAGGATAGAAACTAGAAAATAGCAGTAAGGAAATAGCGTTCCTACTGCACTATTTCCTACTCCTAAGGTGCAGAAGGCGGACGCTGCCCCGCCAAGACGGCTGCCAGCCAACTGCGGTAGAAGACGATCAAGTTACCCATCAGTTCGGGCAACAAGAGACGCGCTTCTTCAACGCAGACCGATTGGCGGGCGACCGAGACATCAGTGATGCAGTGTTTGAGTGCGGCAGTGTGCATCTCCACGGCGTCGCGCGGGCTGGCCCAGAGCGTGCCTAAGCGTTCACTCATTTCACGCAGCTTATCGGGGACACGCGAGGCACCTTCATAGAAACGATGTTCAGCCGCATGGTTGATCAGGTCGGCATAGGCCGCCACCAACTCCGCAAAGGCCTCTGGGTCGTACTGGCGTAGCGGCGAGGCTGAACGCGGCCCATCGTAAAAGGGGTGATCAAAGGTGCCGGTAAATGCACTCGACGACTCGTTATCGGTGCGCTCCCACTTGGCAAAGAGGGCCGCACCTTGGCCAGGCGCCACCTCATCGAGGGCTTGGCGTAGTTCCTCCATGTGGGCTTGGGTGCGGTTGACCGCTTCGGCGGTATTGCGGAGCAACTCGCGCTCCAAAAAGCCAATCTGGTAATCCTGCAACGCTTGGTCTACTTTACGCCGCAGTTGATGAATATCCCATGGTTTGGGCAGGAAGCCGCGCACATTGCCCAGATTGAGCGCATCAACCAGCGTCGTTACATCGGTATAGCCCGAGATCAGAATGCCACATGCATCAGGGCGGATGGCGCGTGCCCGTTCAAGCAACTCCACGCCAGTAATTTGCGGCATCCGCTGATCGGTCAGAATCACCGCAATCCGCTCGCGGGCAATAATCTCAAGTGCATCTTCAGCAGAATTGGCGGTAAAGACCGTAAACTGGGAGCGTAGACTCCGAGCCAACGATTGGGTCACCTTGGCGTCATCATCTACAATCAGGATCGCAGGGCGGTCTGCCTCGGCTCGATGCGCGGCTGAGGATGGTGTCATAGAACCTCCGCGTTTGATCTACAGCCATGGCAGTTCATGGGAAGTCCCGATATTATACCGCACTCGCGCTATGCCTGCACAGGGACATAACAGATGCGTATTGAATAAGCCCTCCGGCGGGGGTGCGGGGGCGGCGAAGCCGCCCCCGCAGAACCTGTTTCTTCCGTTTTGGCGGCACAGCCGCCAAAACGGAAGAAACATAGAGTTTGGGGCGAAGCTCCAAATAGCAGGTTTTAGGGTGGTAACCCTAAAGTTAAGGCGAAACCCATCACCTTAGCGCCGCAAGGCGCTCAGAATTTGGCGCAGCAGCGCATTGAGCAGGGCTATTTCGCTGGCGTTGGGTTGGGCGCGGGTGAAGAGTCCGCGTAGGCGTCGCAGGTTGGTGCTGCCGTCGCCCGCCTTGACGAAACCACTCGCGCTCATGGTAGCACGAAGGAGTTGGATCAAGACTTCGTGGTCAGCGCCGGGCGCGGGCGTATGGGCTGGCAGTGGGGGCAATGGCTGCTCTGCCGCCATACGCAGTTCGTAGAGCAGCAGCAGTACCGCTTGGGCCAGATTGAGCGAGGGGTAGTCAAGTGTACTTGGCAGGCGCAATACCACATGGCAATGGTCAAGCGCGGCCCGGTCGAGGCCGTGATCTTCGGGGCCAAAGAGCAGGGCAACGCGGCTCGTTTGGGCTCGTACCAGCAACTCAGGTGCCAATGCACGTACATCGTTGCACATCGGGCGTTCGGGATGCATGCGTTCGCTTGTGCCCACCACATAGTGTACATCGGCGAGGGCACTGGGCAAATCTTCAAAGATCTCCAAGGTCTCTATAATATCTTCGCTGCGATGAGCAATCCGCAGCAACTCTTCCACTGCATAGGCCACCGGTGCGACCAGGCGCAAGTGGCATAGCCCCATATTCTTCATGGCGCGCATTGCTGCACCGATGTTGCGTGCATCTTGGGGCCGGTGCAGGATTAGGAGTAGGGTTTGCATGTTAGGGGAGGATACAGAAACGAGGAGATAGAAAATAGGCAATAGCGCAAAAATCGCCCGGTGTAGGGGTTGGAGTGCCGGCTTTAGCCGGCTAAAGCCGGCACTCCAACACCAGTTCATAGAATTTTCAGATAGCATCTAACATGTAAAGCACCATGAAAACATGTCTTACTTCAAAATATAATAGGTCGCACGTTTATCACCTACTTTGAGTAACAGGCCGCGTTCGACCAGATCGGCCAAATCGCGGCGGACGCTCTCGGCACTCACGTCAGGGTAGCGTTCTTGCAGGTCGCGGTTGGTGATGCGATGCTCACGGGCGAGTTGCACCATTGCGGCGATCTGGCGCTCGTTCAGGCCCATACGCACCCATTCGCGGGTATCCAACCCTGCGGGGGTTAAGTCATCCACGGGTTGGCCGGTGAGAGTAACGAGGAAGCCGGCGGCGGTTTCCCGAAATTCAGGCGGAGGCAGACCGGCGGCCTCCATCTGGCGCAGCATACGATCAATCCCGTAGCCAAGCCGCTCGATCATGCCATAATCGGCCAAGACTTGCACGAGGCTCTCGTTGCGCGAGTAGCGTTCTTCAACGATATTTTGCAGCGTAACATGGCCCGGCAAGCGCCCTGGCGAATAGACCTCTAGCCGGTCGCTAAAGAGCGCCACGCGGATGCCCTCACCCCGCACACTATAGTCGCGGTGAGCCACCGCATTGACCAATGCCTCGCGCACAGCCCCTGGGGGAAACTGGGTCCAATCTTGGCGTTCAAGGCCATCCATGCGGCTGCCCTTACGCATATGTTCAGCGAGCCAGCGTTCGGCGCGGCGCACCGCTTCAGGCAGGGTGGCGCGCACATCCTCGCGCTCAAAGATGTCGGCCATGTCGCGCCCGCGGTAGCGCACCAGGGTGACTTCAGCCTGAGGGTAGCGGGCTTCGATCTGGCGGGCAAAGAGCAACATTCCGGCATTGGTGGGCAGCGCCGCGCCCGTTGGCGCTGCGGCCCGCGTGAGGCAGCCACGCGCATAGAGCAGCGCCATAGGCTCTTCTGCGGCGGCGGGGCCAACCCGCTGGGCGTAGGCTGCAATTTTTGCCTGATCCAGTTCAGCCAAACTGACCCCAGCAGGTACGCTGCGCTCCCAACTCACCTCGCCCCGTTCGAGCAGCAAGCGGCGTAGCGCATCGGGGGCGAGGGGTTGGTTGCTGGCCCCTTCGCGGCGCAAATATTTGCCGTGTAGCGCATAGACCTGCGAGAGACCAGCGGGGACGTGGAGTACCAAGAGTACCACGCCGTTGAGGGTGACCTCGTGCGGTAGCGGCAGCACCAACGGGGGCGTACAGACCAATGCTGCATCAATCAGGAGATCGCGGGCCGCAGCTAGATCGGCGACGCCCTCAACTTTGGCCCGTGTACGGCCCGCCAAGCCAAGGATCAGGCTGCCGCCATGACCGTTGGCAAAGGCCACCAAGCTCTCGGCGATCTCGTCGCGCCGCGCCTTGCTGCGGGCAAAAGCGACCTGGGGGCCTTCACCGGCAGCAATGAGCAGTGCTAGTGCGGATGCTTCCATAGGTCTTCGCCCTGACGTTGACGCTGATCCAAAAAATCCTGCAAAATAATGGCTGCTGCCACCTGATCCACCTGTTGGCGGCGTTTCTCTGGTTTGACGCCGAGATCACGCAGCAGTTGCTCGGCAGCGGAGGTGGTGAGGCGCTCATCGAAGAGGTGAATGGGCAAAGTAAGGCGTTCGCCGAGCGCTTCTGCGAAACGCTGAACCACTTCAGCCTGGGGGCCAACCTCGCCCCGCAGGGTTAGGGGCAGACCAACAACAACTTCGTAGACCCCATGTTCAGCGACAAGGCGTTCGATGCGAGTCAGGGCTTCTGCTTGAGGACGGGCTTGCAGCGTCGTTAAGGCACTCGCCAAACGGCCCGAGGGATCACTCAGCGCGACACCAATACGCCGTTCGCCCACATCCAAACCAAGCGAGCGCTGCTCTTGCATGTTCACCGTGCCACCTCAATCTGCCATTCCCAACTTGGCATACGCTCAACATCGGGTAAGGTATAGCTGCCAATCAAGCCAGCATCAACCATCGCATCAAGGTTCGCTTGGGCCGCCCTGCGGTCTTGACCAAGCACAGCGGTCAGCACTTGAGCCACAACGCCATCATCTAGGCGCGCACGGCAGCCGGGGCTCTGCGTATCGGGAGCGATCTGGCCATTGACCAACAGGCTCTCACCGTCCCAGCGCCACTCAGTAGCCACAGGGGCACGGCAATCGCCCGGCGCGATCCGTCCGGCTTGGCGTAACTGCTCGGTGATCGCCATGCCCAATTGGCGCTCCAGCGGACGATCACGTTGGGTGGCGAGGGCGCTATACTCAGCACGGATAATCAGGCTAAAGGAGGGATCAGAGGGATCAATGTTTTCGCCAATGGGCGGTTGCACCTGATACTCAAAGCCAAGCATCTGTTCCAGATCGCTGCGACGCGGTGTAATCGTACTCGGATCAAGCGCCAAATCTTGGGCCAGGGCAAACTCATCGAGCCGTTGGCGGGCCAAGCTATCCATACCCTCAAGGGCAGTCGCGAGCAACGCCTCAACCTCGTCTGCATTCACAATCCGCACTTCCGCTTCGCTACCACCAGTTAAGGGGCCGTGTTGGACAAGCAGGCCGCCTGTGCCCACACTGAAGGCCGCACCACCGGGGGGCGTAATCCGGCGCACACTATTCTCACCCACATTGGAGCCACTCCCAGGCGAACGGGCCTGCACTGCGACACTCGCCTGCCCGCGACTCGTAATCACCTGTGCCCCCGTATCGCTCGTGGTAGCCGCAGGTACCTGGACATCAGCAAGACTCAAGAAAGGCACATCGCGCCCATCGCCGCGCAGGGCCACAAATTCACTGCCCGCAGGCAGGAAGATCGGCTGCTGACTAGAGTTCAAGATCGTCACAGTGCCGCCGGCACTGCCAGAAGGTGCCATCGTACCCTCAAGCACCTCTCCCTCGACACTATAGGTCACCTCATCGCGCAGCGGCGCAGCGGCAACAGCAGTCGTACTGGTACTGCCAGGGGCGGCGAGAGGCAGCGGCAGCGCCGTAATCAGATCAATCGTCTCTGGGGGCACTGGCGGCGTCACCACCACCGTTACGCGGCTGCCCCAGAGCAGCACAATCGCAATGATAGCCAAGAGACCCACGAGCGTAATAGCAAGCGACGAGGTCAACCAGATGCTTGTCTTTGGCCGCAGGGCCGCAGGGGTACGGCGCGAGCCCAACTCAGAGGCGACCGAACGCTCACGGGGTGAACGCTGCCTTGGCGGGGCCGCAACCACCTCTGGTTGTGCAGCCCGGCGAGACGAATGTTCTGGCTCATGGTGCAAACTTGCAGCCAGCAGTTCATCATCGTTTGGCGCCTGGCGCACCGGCGCACGACCGGCACGCAACGCCGCCGCCAAACTCGCCTCAGCCGCCGCCAGATCTTCGGCTGGCGTCGAACGGGGGGCCACATCAAGATCATCGAGTGCGGCTAGAAAATCTTGGTCAGTTGCAGATACCGCAGCAGGCGTTGGGGGCGCAGCGGGGCGCACAGCATCAGTGACAGCCAGGGTCGTAATCCCAAACTGACGTGCCAGAGCCAACGTAGGCGCATCGCGGGTAATCAAAAGCAACTCAAGTCCAGCGTGGGAAGCGCCTTCAGCCAAATGGGCCACTTCGCTGGCATCATGCAGAACGTCCACCCCATCGGGTACCAAGATCTGCACACGGAACGAACCACTACGCCGCGCCCGTGCCAAGATCGCCTCAGCCCGATCCGTCGGCGTGACAATCAGCAGGGGCGCTTCGGGTTGATCGCGGAACATAGGTTAGTTGCCTTACATTTATAATAGGCCATACGCAATGAAAAAAGTTGCAATTCCTCAGATCCGAAATTTAGAATTATACCAATTACCCTTGAACATGCCGCATTATCAAGAACGCAAAAGCCCATTGGGACGCCATGTTCGGCAATCTGCAATCTACAATCTGCAATCTACAATCTACAATCGTAAATGGTATTATTCCTGTTGCGCCAACCAACCATGCAGATCATCCAACGAGTTTAACTCAAGCACAGCCTCACTCAAAGCTAAGAGTTGCGCTGAATCAAGCTGGATTACTTGGTGCTGCAAGGTAGCGGGGAGCGATCCACAACGGCGCTTGAGGAGACGCAAGACAACTTCTTGCAAAATCTCGGCACGGCCCTCTTCGCGGCCTTCGGCACGGCCCTCTTCGCGGGCTAGTTGTTCAAAGCTGGTTACAAAGGTATCCATACCTTGCTCCTCCTGTTCAATCTGACGTATTGTAGCACGCACCTGTCTATTCGTGTTCGGATCGAGACGCAGCAGTTGATCCAGTAAGCGGATGAGTTTACGAAAGTCGTCTATGCTATAGCCCTTACGCAAACATGAGCGAAAGCGAGCGATTTTGCGCTCCATTCGTTGCGCTGGTTGTCCTCGCGTCTCGAGTGCATCGCAATGGATCAGGGTTAGCGCTGCAACGGGATTGTTGCTCGCCTCTAGCATGCTGCGGTCGAGCTTGATCAATTTTACTGTAGGAAATTTGAGGGTAAGCTCACATTCCCAGAGATTATAGCCAAAGTGATCGGGATGCCAAGATGCTCGCTCATCGCCTAGCACCGCTAAACTGACGACTGGCTGCCGTTGGCGGTCGAAGAGCCGAGCATGATAACGGAACATGCGCTCAGGAAATTCCGTATCATACTGCGATTGTATCTCGATATGAACAAAGACCAAAGATTGTTTGCCATCACGCCGTATGACCTGCACAAGCGTGTCAGTATGTTGTTTTCCCTGCGAACGATCAGGGTCAATCTGCTCAAGTGCCGTTGTGAGAAAATGAAAGGGTTTGCTCCAATCAATCGCGGCGTAGACAAGAGGAAAGAAGAGTTGGGTAAAGGGCGGAAAGAAGTGGTGCATGGCGTATTTCCATGCACCATCAAAATCGGAAGGAAGGGATTCCATTGGTATGCCTCGTGGGTAGTCGGGTATCCAGAAACCATAGGGGTCTACTAGATCTACCGCACGAGCAGCCAAAAAGTTACGGTTTTGGGCTGATTGCGAGGCGTTAAGGTGTTAGGGAAGCGGATTTTGTTCATTGCCCCATTGTTTTGTCATCCTGAGAGACCGTAGGTAGTGCCGACTTATGGTCTTCCAGAAATTAATCCGGTGTCGCGGCACGGACTAGACCTGATAGATATGCCAGATCTGCGAGGTCTGGTTAGCGGATTATTTACTGGAAGACCATTAGTCGGCTGAGGTCTTCTGGAAGCGATGGGAAGCCGACTAAAGTCGGCACTACGATGGCCGCTCATGGACTATTCAGCATGACAGGCTGCTGGGATACTTGAAAATTTCTGCTTCCCTTAGAAGTACAGGCATTACCGTAAACTATAACTCTGTGTCCTCTGTGCCTCTGTGGTGAAATACGCTGCACCTCACGCCCCCTGCGCGGCCACGAGTGCCCCGGCCTGCGCGAGGGCTGCCCCGAGTTGCGCTGGGTCTTTGCCGCCCGCCTGGGCCATGTCGGGCCGTCCGCCACCCCCACCGCCCACCATGGCGGCAAGCGCCTTCACGAGCTTGCCCGCATGGTAGCCCTGCGTAACCAGATCGGGCGTTACCATCACCAAGAGCAGCGGCTTGGCTTGGATCACGGTGCCCAAGACGATCACACCGGAGCCGAGGCGGTCGCGCAGGAAGTCGCCCATTTCGCGCAGACGAGCTACGTCCTCCGCTTCAACCTGGGCGGCCAAGAGCGGCACCCCATGCTCGTGCTGGACTTGCTCGAGCAGTTGTTCAAGCGACGAACGGGCCAAGCGTCCGCGTAGCGTGTTCAGTTCCTGCTGGCGCTGTTTGGCTTCGCCCAAGAGCTGCTCGACCCGTTCGACAACCAAGTTTGGCGCGACCCCCAGGCGGTTCGCAAGTTCGCGCAAGGCTTGGGCTTGCTGTTCGGCCCACGCTTCGGCCTTATGGCCGGTGAGCGCCTCGATGCGGCGGATGCCACTGCCGATGCTACTCTCGGCCAAGAGGCGCACGTAGCCAATCTGCCCCGTGCTGGTGACATGGGTGCCGCCGCAGAGCTCGCGTGAGTCGCGTGAGGCAAAGCTTGCGCTCGCGGTTTCAGCGCCGCGCTCAATCGTTACGACCCGCACGAGATCACTGTACTTTTCGCCGAAGAGCGCAATCGCGCCGCTGTCCAAGGCGGCCTGGTAGCTCATTTCGGCCCAACTGACCTGCCCGTCGGCGCGTACCCATGTGTTGAGGCGGGCTTCGATGGTACGCAGCGTGGCCGCATCGAGGGCTTTGTTATGGGTAAAATCGAAGCGTAGCCGTTCTGGGGCTACGAGCGAACCCGCTTGGGCCGCGTGTTCACCCACAACATCGCGCAGCGCCCGATGGAGCAGGTGGGTGGCGGTGTGGTTCCGCATAATCGCTGTGCGCCGTGCCGCATCCACCTCGGCGCGCAGCGTTTGCCCCACGCTGAGGCTGCCTGCACTCAGGGTGCCATAGTGAACAATCAGGCCGGGCACAGGGCGCAGCGTGTCGCTCACCTCCACCATGCCCGCATCGAAGATCAACTTGCCCGTATCACCCACCTGGCCGCCACTCTCCGCATAGAAGGGCGTCTGGTCGAGCACAACCTGCACATGGGCACCTGTGTGGGCCTGGGCCACCACATCGCCCGCAGCAACCAGTGCCAGGACAGTGGCTTCAGTCACGAGGGTATCATAGCCAATGAAGCGCGTTGCCGGCAACCCCCGGTCGCTCCAGAGTTCAGCATCATCACCACGGGTAAACTTAGCCGCCGCCCGCGAACGCTCGCGCTGCGCCTGCATCGCCTGGTCATAGCCCGCTTCATCCACCTGCAACCCCTGCTCGGCGGCAATCTTCTGGGTCAGATCGAGCGGAAAACCAAAGGTATCCTTGAGCACAAAAGCATCCTGACCAGCGACGAGGCTCCCGCCTTCGGCCTGCACCTGGTCTACGACACTCTTGAGCCGCGCAATCCCACCCGTCAGCGTCCGCAGAAACTGGCGTTCTTCAGCATCGGCAGATTCCAGAATAAACTCACGGCGCGCCACCAACTCCGGGTAGGCGGGGGCCATATCGTCAATCACGGTCGCAATGATCTTAGCCAAAAAGGGCGCTTCAAAGCCAATCCCGCGCCCCTGGTAGGCCGCACGGCGCAGGATGCGGCGCAGCACATAGGAGCGCCCCGCATTGCCCGGCAGCACACCATCGGCAATCAGGAACGCCACAGCACGGGCGTGGTCGGCAATTGCCCGATAGTTGGCAAAATGGGCGCGGTAGTGAGCCGCATCGCTCCCCAACTCCGCCATCACCCGCTCAATAATCGTCACAAACGCATCGGTCTCATAGTTAGAGCGCACCCCTTGCAGCACCATCGCCATCCGTTCAAGGCCCATGCCGGTATCTACCGAAGGGCGGGGCAAAGGCTGCATAGTAGCGCGGTCATACTGCATAAAGACGTTATTCCAAATCTCCACATAGTCGGGATCATCAGAATTGACCCCCTCAGGGCGCATCTTACTCAGATCATCGCCCAAATAGACCGTAATCTCCGAGCAGGGGCCACAGGGGCCGGTATCGCCCATGATCCAGAAATTATCCTTACGTCCAAAACGCAGCACACGGCTGGGATCGGCCCCTTGATTGATCCAGAGTTGAGCCGCTTCATCATCAGCGGGAACCTCAGCATCACCCTCAAAGACCGTAAACCAGAGGCGTTCAACGGGCAACTGGAACTCTTGGGTCAACAACTCCCACGAAAAGCGGATCGCCTCGGCCTTAAAATAGTCCCCGAAAGAGAAATTGCCCAACATCTCAAAGAAGGTATGGTGACGCGGCGAAGGGCCAACCTCCTCAAGATCATTATGCTTACCAGAGACGCGCAGACACTTCTGGGCCGTGGCGGCCCGCAGATAGGGGCGCTGTTCAGCACCGAGGAAGACATCCTTAAACTGCACCATCCCCGAATTGGTAAAGAGCAGCGTCGGATCATTGGCAACAACCAACGACGAACTAGCGACACGAGTATGACCGTTGCGCTCAAAATAGGCCAGAAAGCGCTCACGGATTTCAGCAACACGCAGCTTCTGCATTGGCAATCATGGGGCAATAGCGGAGCCACCACAGCCCCGCAGAAGGATTTGGTAGGTTATTGTAGCCCAATGGCTTGGGCTGCGTCAACCATCCCCCAAAGCTTCCGCATAGACCGCCTCAACGCGATTGAGCATCCGTTCAAGGCTAAACTCCTGGTGGGCGCGGGTGCGCCCTGCCGCACCCATGGCTTGCGCCAACTGCGGGTTGGCCAAGAGGACGCGCAGCGCCCGCGCCAACGCGGGCACATCATCGGGGGGCACGACGATGCCGGTACGCCCGTGCTGCGTAATGTAGCTCGTGCCCGTACCTAGCTCCGTGCAGACAATCGGCAACCCAGCGGCTTGCGCCTCGATCTGCACAATCCCAAAAGCCTCGCTGCGCTCCACCGAGGGCAGCACAAAGACATCGGCAGCCTGATAGAAGGCGGCGAGTTCAGTATCGGGCTGGGTACCCAACAGATGCACACGCTCGGCCACACCGCACTGCGCGGCCAGGACAGCCAAATCTTGCGCCCGCACAGTCGCATCGCCCCCCACCAAGAGCGCATGGCCAGGCACGTGAGCCATCGCCCGCACCAGCCGGTCGGCCCCCTTGTAGTAGCGCAAGCGTCCCACAAAGAGCGTACGCGGGCCGGGCCAACGCGCCTTAAGCGCCGCAACCCGCGCAGGATCGGCGGGAGTAAAGAATGAGGGAGGCAGACCAAAGGGTACCACCCGACAGCGCGAAGCGACCGGCGCCAAAAAGGGCGAAGAGCGGATATAGGCTGGACTAGTGGCAATAATCCGCTTTGCATGCTGCAAGGTGCGGCGCACTAGTGGGGCAACCAGTCTTCCCAAACGCTCTTGGCGCACAATATCGCTATGGTAGGTCACCACCAGCGGCGTTCGCCCGCCGGCCAGCAGCGCGACCGCATCGCCGGGCGGGTAGGGATGGTGCAGATGGATCAGATCGGGGCGCAGTTGGGCCACCAGCAACGGCAGCGCCGGGCTGAGCGGCGTCGAAGCCAGCGTCGCCACACGCCCCGCCGCCACCACCTGCACCCCCGCCTGCGTCGTGCGCCGCGTGCGCCACCCCTGACCACTCACCAACACCGTCACCTGATGGCCGCGTGCCACCAATCCTTCGGCCAAGAGGCCCAAATGGCCCTCGATCCCGCCCACAACGGGCGGGTAGTCTTTGTAGATGTGGAGAATATGCATGGGTAACTTCGTCTGTGGGGCGGTTTGGCGGGGTTCAGCCCCGCCAAGCCGCCCCACCCTTAACTACTTACGCTCAAACAGACCATTCAGTTCCGTCATCGTATAGTGTGCCTGAAAGCGCGGATCATTTACCAGTTGGGTGGTACCCGTAAAACCGGTACGCCACATGCCTTGGGCATCCATCCCTTGTAGGCTTGTCTGAATAAAGCGGGGATTCTGGGCAAGCACATAGTCAACATCCCAGCGCCCCCAGGCATCGCCCCGCCCCCATAGGCCACCAGGAAACTGGGGAGGACGGTGGGCAATATGGCCATCCGCCAAACCAACCATGTCAACGATCCGCACGGTAAGCGGCATAGCATAACTCACCAAACCCGCATCAAAAACCGCTATGGTATCCGTAATTTCAACAGCATCTTCTAAATACAGAACCCATGCATAAGGAAGCGAAAGGCGGTGATTTATTGGGATCCCGGGCTCAATAAAGCGCATCGTGAGCGCCATCGCTGCAATGTAGAGCAGATGCAAGAGGATTGGCGACCATGCGATTGGTTGGGGCAGACGTGTACGCAGCAGAGTGACAAGCTCTACGGCACCAAGTTGGAGCAGAATGGCCAAGAGGGGGAGGATGCTCGCCAAGAAGCGCTGGGCTGGCATCCAATCACCACCCGCCAGCATGATAAAGGCGGCGTAGGCACCCACGTTGAGTGTGAAATAGAGCGTATAACCGTGGCGCTGCTTGGCCGTGAGGGCCAAGAGGAGCAGCAGGACGATCACGAAGAGGCCACCCAGGATTTCGCTGCTTGTATAGAGGTATAAGCCGCCTTCAAGCAGTGTACGCAGGTTCAGTCCCATCGATTTGGCATAGATCGTATTGGGCAACCAGTAGCCATAGTAGCTGAAGCGCCAGAGCAGATGAGGCAGCACAATACCCGCTAAGACCAGCCCGCGCAGGTAGTCGTGGCGTTGCGGCCATTGACCGTTGCGGTAGAGGGTTCCTACACGATAGCAGAAGGCGATGGCTCCAAAGAGCAGACCGTCGGGGCGGGTGAGGGCGAGCAAGCCCCAGCAGATGCTCGAACTCCAGCCGGGCTTCTGCGTCTCTTCACGATAAAAGAGCAGGCTCCCAACCAGCAGCAGCAGCATGAAGAGGGGATTCTCTAAGCCCCCCATCGCCCACATTGCAAACGATGGCGAGAGCGCAAGCAGCAGTGGCGCGAAGAGGGGGAAGGGCAACCCGCGCACGGCAATATAGACCAAGATCATAGTCAGAATACTAAGCGAGATACCCCATATGCGCGTGGCAAGAATAAGGTCTACCTCGAAAAAACCCAACAGGGCCACAAGCACAACCCACAAGAAATTGGAATAGCCTTCAACATACTCACCAATATTGTAGACCAAGCCATTACCCGCCAGCCACTGTTGCACATAGCGCAGCGAGATAAAGGCATCATCAATGAAGAAATCAGCATAGAGCCAGGCGTGGAGCAGAAAGAGACCTAAAATCGGTAGCAACCCCCAATTACGTAGATGTTTAAGCATGCTATTCCTTCACAGTGCGCGTTGCCCACAACCACGCGATAAACAGCAGCGCAAAGATGAGATCACCAGAGGTCACCAAGGGTGCCGTCCACGGCACAGAGCCGACGAGCCAACTGACGAGAAAGATAGCAAAGAATCCGATTTTGCCAAGCGCAGCAATGAGCAGAAAGGTGCGATCACGCTGCTCAGCGCGTGCCTGGAGCAGGTAGCCAAGCCCAAACAACGCAATCGTCAGTACCGCGACGGCCTGGTAGACGGGATGCTCTGGCACGGGTATGCCGAGGATTGGGTAGAAGACCTGCGGCAGCGTCATGGCGAGCGTGCCCATAGCATTGAAGCCAACGCTCAGGTAGAGGCTGCGCGTGAGCCAGCGGTCTAAGGGGTTGGTCATGGTATTACTTTCGTGGAACTCTCTTCCCTCGTGCTGTTGCGCGTTGGCGGGCGGCGAAGCTTCCACCCATCCCTTGGCTTCCAAACCATGCTACAATGCCGCAGCGATCCCATGATCAACACGCTAGGAATGGTTTCAGACTACTCTACAGTTTGGGTGAATCCAAGCCATCCTGATGCATCACCCCTATTTCCTATTTCCTAACTCCTGTATCCTTCCCCTACAACCTGAAACGGCATAAGCTACCTATGGATGCCCTTCTTGTGCTTGAAGATGGCCGGGTCTTCCCGGGACGTTCGTTTGGTGCAGTTGGTGAAACGCTTGGTGAGGTGGTCTTCCACACTGGCATGACCGGCTACCAAGAGATTTTAACCGATCCTTCCTACTGTGGGCAGTTGGTGACGATGACTGCGCCCCATATCGGCAATACTGGCGTGAATGATTTTGATCCGGAGTCGTTCAAGCCGCAGGTGGCGGGACTGATTGTGCGGGCCTACAGCGAAGATTATAGCTCATGGCGCGCACGTGGCAGTCTGGCTCAGTTGCTGCGCGACCATGGGATTGTGGCGATGACCGATGTGGATACGCGTGCCCTGACGCGCCACATCCGTACCGCTGGGGCGATGCGCGGCATTATTGGCACCAATGGCACGAGCCGTGAAGAACTGCTTGCGAAGGTGCGCCAGGCCCCCGTCATGCAGGGGCTCGATCTCACCCGCGTGGTGAGCTGTGAGCAACCCTACAGTTGGACGCACAACTCGGCGCCCTTTACGCCTCCGGCCACCCCACCCGCACCCGCTGAAGCACGCTTCCATGTGGTCGCCTATGACTTTGGGCTGAAGCGCACGATTTTGCGCCGCCTGGTTGACCATGGCTGCCGCGTTACGGTTGTCCCTGGCACGACCCCTGCCAACGAGGCGCTGGCGCTCAAGCCCGATGGCATCTTCTATTCCAATGGGCCAGGCGATCCGGCGGCGACGGTCTATGCCTTCGAGAATCTCTTCTTGCTCTTGGGCCAAAAGCCAGTCTTTGGCATCTGTTTGGGCAACCAGCTCATGGGCCTCGCCCTGGGCGGGCGTACCTACAAACTGCCCTTCGGTCACCACGGGGCCAACCATCCCGTGCGCCACTTGGCCAGCGGCAAGGTCGAGATCACCTCACAGAACCATGGCTTCGCGGTTGACCCCGACAGCCTGCCCGCAGGCACCGAGATTACCCATATCAACCTCAACGACCAGACGGTCGAGGGCTTACGCAACGAGGAACTGGGCTGCTTCAGTGTCCAATACCATCCCGAAGCTGGCCCCGGCCCCCACGATGCCAACTATCTCTTTGCCGAGTTTGTGCAATTGATGGAGGCGCGCCGCTAGGCGATTCTGCGAGAACCAGGTTCCCGCGCCCCTGCTGGCGGGTGTGCGCAGAAACTTGGTTCCC
Organism: Candidatus Viridilinea mediisalina; assembly: GCF_002532535.1. GTDB lineage: Bacteria > Chloroflexota > Chloroflexia > Chloroflexales > Chloroflexaceae > Viridilinea > Viridilinea mediisalina. The sequence goes on along the minus strand of NZ_NQWI01000054.1, from coordinate 10,109 downwards.
GCATGCACATGCCCTACCTAGGTAGCCAAATGCCACCTTACACCGATGAGCAACTTGCCACCATGATGACCGACCTCGAGTCGGATCATGTTGAGCGCAAAGAGTCGTTTCGGGGCGAAGCGCCGACTGCGGTGCGTGAGGCGGTCTGTGCCTTCGCCAATGATCTGCCGGGCCATCAGCGGGCCGGGGTGATCTTTATCGGTGTGCGTGATAATGGTACGCCAGTTCAATTGCCGATTACCGATGAACTGTTGCGCCAACTTGCCGATATCAAGAGTGATGGCAATATTGTGCCCCCACCGACCATGACGGTTCGTAAGCATGCTTTTGCAGGAACTGATGTAGCGGTTATTACTGTGGAGCCAGCCGACTCGCCACCTGTGCGCTACCGTGGGCGTATCTGGGTGCGTATTGGGCCACGTCGTGGCATCGCATCGGCCCAAGACGAGCGCATCCTCAATGAGCGACGGCGCTACCGTGATCGTCCATTCGATGTGCAGCCCTTATCCGCCGCCCGCCTGAACGACCTTGATCAACGACGCTTTGCGGAGATGTACCTGCCGGCGGCGGTTGCCCCTGATATTCTAGAGGCCAATGATCGCAGTGTTGAACAACGCCTGGCTGCGACCAAGATGATTGTTGCAACTGACGATCCTACGCCGACAGTGTTGGGTATGCTTGTTTTGTCCCACCGGGTTCGTGATTTTGTTCCCGGTGCCTACCTTCAGTTTCTGCGTATTGATGGCACCACCTTGGCTGATCCTATCCTCGATGAAGAGTTGGTTGATGGTACCGTTGACCAACTCTTGCGTTTGGCCGATGAGAAATGCATGGCCCATAATCGCACCTTGGTTGATTTTACCAGTGCGCCACGCGAGCAACGCAGCCAGAGCTATCCGCTGGTGGCGCTGCAACAACTCATTCGCAATGCCGTGCTGCATCGCACCTATGAGCTTAGTCATGCCCCGGTACGCATCTACTGGTTTAATGATCGGATTGCCATCAACAGCCCTGGCGGTACGTATGGGGTGGTAACGCCGGAAAACTTTGGTCAACCTGGGATTACCGACTATCGCAATCCAAATCTAGCTGAGGCGTTACGCATTCTTGGCTATGTGCAACGTTTTGGGGCTGGAATCTTGCTGGCCCAACAAGCTTTGCGTAAAAATGGCAATCCGCCACTTGAGTTTCGGGTGGAACCAAGTTTCGTTGAAGTGACGCTACGGATCGCGCCATGAAGACTATCGCGCTCTTTTCGCATTATGGCCGCATTGGCAGCACAACGCTCCTCTACCATTTGGCATGGATGTATGCTGAATTGGGGGTGCGTGTGCTGGCAGTAGACCTTGATCCCCAAGCGCAGCTTAGCAGCATGCTGCTTGACTCAGACGATCTGGAAGCGATCTGGTTGACAACCGCGCGCCACCAGACAACATGGGGGGCGATTGAGCCAGTCTTCCAGCAGCGCGCCCCGCTTTCCGAGCCAGCCATGCATCCCATCACTGAGCATCTCGCTCTCTTGGTTGGCGATCTGGCTTGGGCGGGCGTTGAGGGCCAATTGGCTAGTGCAGCAACACAACCGCCCACGGTGGAAGATGATGCGCTACGGCTGGCATTGGCGCTACGGCAACTCCTGCACGACGCGGCTGCCCAGCATGATGCGCAGATCATCCTGCTCGATGTAGCTTCCAACACCGGCATCCTCAACCGAGCGCTCTTGAGTGTCGCTGAAGCCTTGGTCCTCCCGCTGGCCCCCAATCTCGCTGCGTCGCAAGCCCTGCCCTACCTGGGGGCGACCTTGCAACATTGGCGGCCAGTCTGGCAGCAATGGTCTGCCGCGCATACGCCCGCACTGCTGCCCGCAACACCGCTGCGGCCTCTTGGCTACGTCGTCATGCACCACGCCGTGCGCCTTGACCGACCGTTGCACGCTGCTGATCGTTGGCTGGCAGCGCTCCCCGCTGCCTATCGTGCTGCACTCTGCCCCGAGGCGGCACCAGCAACGAGCGCCGACGTCGCGGATGATCCCCTCTGCCTCGCGCTACTCAAACCCTACCGCAGCCTGATGGACATTGCCAAAGAAGCGCGCAAGCCAATGTTCCTCCTCAAACCAGCCGATGGCGCTCTAGGCAACCACGGCCTCGCCGTCCATGCCTGCTACCGCGATTTTCGCGGGTTGGCACAACGGATTGCAGCAGGTAAGGACAACCTGCTGAAACGTGACACCTGCGCGCCCAATGTTTGAAATGCCTATGCCTGAAACCTTGCGCCTTTGCGTCAAAAAACCTATCTAAAGGAGCTAACCAACCCATGACCAATTTCGATAAACCCGCCGACGACGAGCTGCGTGCGCAGCTTACCCCCCAGCAGTACAAGGTGACCCAGTGTGACGGCACGGAGCCGCCCTTCCAGAATGCCTACTGGGACAACAAGGAGCCTGGGATCTATGTGGATGTCGTGTCGGGCGAGGTGCTCTTTAGTTCGCTCGATAAGTTCGATTCGGGGACGGGCTGGCCCAGTTTTACCCGCCCGCTGAAGCCCGAGAATATCGTCACCCGCAGCGATGCCTCGCTCTGGATGGTACGCACCGAGGTACGTTCGCGCCAAGGCGACTCCCACTTGGGCCATGTCTTCGACGATGGCCCTGCGCCCACTGGTTTGCGCTACTGCATGAATTCGGCGGCCCTGCGCTTCATCCCCGCCGCCCGTCTGGTTGAAGAGGGCTATGGTGAGTATGCCCAACTCTTTGCAACGTGAGTCGGCTCATGAGCTGTAAGGGTACAGGAAAGCTAAGAAGCTGTCTGAAAAGCTGGAGGGCACACACTGGAGTGCCGGCTTTAGCCGGCTAAAGCCGGCACTCCAACGCCAACCCATAGACTTTTTAGACAGCCCCTAAGAAACCAGCGAAAACAGTAGTAGAGCAACACGATGACCGCACTCCGCATTGCGTTTCTCGATTCTTGGTTACAACAGGTTGCCGAAGGGAGTGGCACTGCCGCCGCAATTGGTGGCTTGGGACAATCGTTGCAGCGTGCGGGTCACAAGGTGACCCGCCTAGCTCCGTTCAAGCCATGGCCACAGACGCTCACCGTGCGCCGCCTGCTCTTTAATCTCTATGTACCAGCCCTGCTGCGGCGTCTGCCCTACGATCTTGTCGTTGGTTTCGACCTTGATGGCTTTTTGTTGAGCGGACGGCCCCTAGCGGATCCCTATGTTTGCAGTATCAAAGGCGTCATTGCGGAAGAGTTGCGCCATGAACGAGGGCTAGTGCGCTACCAGCTTTGGGCTTTGGCGCAATTAGAGCGGCACAATGCGCGTAATGCTGCGCGCGTCATCACTACAAGCACCTACTGTCAGCACATGCTCCAGCAGCACTACGGCGTAGCGGCCCATAAGGTAGCGCTTGTGCCTGAAGGGATTGATCTCCCAGCATGGCAGCAGTTACTCCAGCAAAGCCCCGCACCAACCCATGACAGCCAGATCATCCTCTGCGTGGCGCGTCAATATCCACGCAAGCATATCAGTGACCTCATCCATGCCTTTGCGCTTTTGCACCCCAGGCTCCCCCATGCACGCCTCGTCATCGTGGGCGATGGCCCAGAGCATCAACACCTACGCCAACGTGTGGCACACCTGCAACTCAACAGCGTCGTCACACTCACCGGGGCGTTGCCCAATAATGCCGCCGTTGCAGCTTGGTATCGCCGTGCCAGCATCTTCTGCCTGCCAAGTGTGCAAGAAGGCTTCGGGATTGTCTTCCTTGAAGCAATGGCAGCCGGGCTGCCGATTGTGGCAACTACAGCAGCCGCAGTGCCAGAAGTCGTTCCCCACGGACTTGTAGGCGAACTTGTGCCGCCTGGCGACAGCGTGGCCCTTGCGTCCAGCCTCGCGGCCCTGCTGTGCAACCCAGCACGCCGCCGTGAACTGGGTGCCGCAGGACAACACCATGTCATGCAGTACGATTGGCCGGTAGTGGCGCAACGCTTCCTGCGGGCTACACGAACAGTCAACCACAAAGCATCTGTTCGATCTCTTTAGCCCCCAAGCGGGCAAGCAGTTCTTCTAATTCGATTGGATACTGCGTATCGGCGAGGATGCTGACGCCTGCGGGTGTGATGCTAATGCGAAACTTGACGGTGCGCTCACCAGGTACCTGGCCATCCTGGCAATAGTCATCGCGTTGCATCAGGTCGGGCAGATGGGGGACAAAACGAGTGGTAGGGGTTTTTGTCATAGGGGTACCATTGCAGATTGCAGATTGCCAAACATGGCGTCCCAATGGGCTTTCGTGTTCTTGATGATGCGGCATGTTCAAGGGTAATTGGTGTTGCTACTGTCGCTCACGCACCTGCGCGATGGCCTGCTGGATTCCCCAGAAGGCTGGGCGTGGCGACCAATCGGCATTGACGATGCTGAAGGAACCCTGTTCATGCCTGGGGTCGCGTCCGGCTTCGCGCTGTAGTACGGTGAAGTTGAGGTTCCAGAGGAACATGTTGCTCACCCAAGGGTAGTGTTCAAAAGTATACCAAATCGCGCCAACAATGTAATCACGCTGGGTCTCGAAGCTGATCTGGTGCCCAAACTCGTAGCCGGGGGTGTTGTTGGCCGTGGCCCAACCAAATTCGGTAATCCAGACCTGATGAGCGCCCATGCCGGTCTCCTCCATGACGCGCCGCTGGTTCTCGACATGGCGGAAATAGAACGAAGGGTGATCGGTCCAGCCCTGGGCGTTGCTCGGCTGATCGGGGTAGAGTGTCTCAGGCGGGTTGGCCGAACCACCAGGGTGAAGCGCCTGGATGTCAAAGTAGTCGCGCAACATCCCATCGCGGTAGGTGTACATCGCCCGTAGATAGCTGATGCTATCCATGGCAATCTCAGGATGGTTGGTCGCCGTCGAGGCTGGAGCGCCAACAACCACGAGAATACTGGGGTCAACCGCTTTGATCGCCTGGTAGCACGCGGCCATAATCTCAACAAAATGACCGGGGTCTTCAGGATCAATCCGCCCCCCATTTTCATAGGCAAGATTCTGCTCATTCCAGATCAGAATGGCATGGACACGCCCACGGTAGCGTTCAGCCAGTGCCCCACTGAAGCGCGCCAGCGTCGCTGGGTCGCTCGGCAGCCCATCGGCACCATTCGCGGTATACCAAGCGGGCGAGCGGGTGATATTGAGCATCAGCAACATACCAGAGGCATGAACATCCGCAACAATCGCATCAAGCTCACCCCAGAAGAAGGCACCGCTCTCATCTTCGATGTCACGCCAATGGATCTGCTGCCGAAACCAACGAAAGCCCGCTTCACGCGCGCGACTCAGCGCCGTAGCGCGGTCGGTATAGTAAAGGTGGCCCACAACTCCAAAATTGAGTTGCGGGAGCGCCAGCGGATAGGGCAAGCCCCCCGGCCCATCGCGGAGGGGCGGCAGAGGGGGCGGGAGGGCTACAGCCGGATCGAGTTCCCCCAATGGGGGCAGCGGCGCAGCCACCTCAACCCCACTAGCGGGAAAGAAACCGGGCGGCACATGAAGATTGAGGGGGCCTTCTGACTCAGCGGTCGCAAGCACCTGGGCCGTTGGCACCAGCGTTGGGGCCGAAACCGCCATAGACTCCTGGGCAGCACAGCCAGTCAGAATCAACAAGATCAGCAACAGGGGCAACAACACCCAGCAGCGGGAGGGCTGAAAATGAATATGTTTCATGGCAACCTCACTTGGGATAGGATTATCCTACTCGACGTAGGAGTGCTACCTATACCAACGTATCATTAGGTATCATGGTTGCCTGAAATGGATTACAGCGCCATGAACACTAGCTGAGTTTTGGGTGAAACGCTCCGCTGGGGCGCGGGTGTGGGAGAACCGGGTTCTCCCACACCCGCGCCCCAGACAAAAAACTGAACGCTACTCCTCTTGCTCTTCGCTGCTCTGCTGCCGAATCTCACTGGGCGTTTCGATCCAGCCGCGCCGCAGGGCAAAGAGGACGGCTTGGGTGCGGTCGTTCAGGGAGAGCTTTCGTAGGATCGAGGAGATGTGGTTTTTGACGGTCTGGGTGCTGATTTTGAGTGAATCGGCGATCTCTTTGTTGCTGCCGCCACTCGCAATACGCTCCAAGACCTCAATTTCACGATCGCTGAGAGGCGTAAAGATGGGAACATCGGTCGCATCAGGGTTGGTGGGGGTTGCTTCGGGCAGCATCCGAAACTGCGAGAGCACGCGGCTGGCGACGCGGGGTTCTTCGAGGACAACATCGTTGATTACATATTCGCCCCGCGCTACGCGCCAGAGAATCTCCATCAACGCCTGGGGTTTGACATCCTTTGAACGATAGGCCGCCGCGCCAGCACGCAGCGCATTGAAGGCTTGCTCATCGCTCTCGTGCATACTCAGCATCACAACGCCAATTGCCGGGTATTGGCGTCGAACCTGGCGCGTCAACTCAAGCCCATTCATACCAGGCAAATTAAGGTCAACCAGCATAACATTGGGTTCATAGGTTGAACCTGCGCTCTCCAACCATTCCATGGCCATCTCACCACTCGCCGCCTCACCCACAATCGTCACATCCTCTTCGCCAGCGAGAGCCCAGCGCACACCTTGGCGGAAGAGCGGGTGGTCGTCAACAATCAACAGCCTTATGGAAGCGTTGGAGGACATGGCAGGGGGTCCTTTCCCTGGCTCTGCAGCCAGCGCTGATAGGTCACGCTGGGGTCGGTCAGGCCCTGAACCCCGGCTTGGGACAATAGTTCATACGTGGTCACCAGGGGCAAGCCCACCACAGCGGTGTAGCTACCGCGCACGCTGTGTACGAGTTTCCCGCCCATGCCCTGCACCCCATAGGCACCAGCCTTATCGAGTGGTTCGCCGGTGGCGACATAGGCGGCGATAGCTTGGGCACTCACGGGGGCAAACTCCACTTCGGAGGCAACGAGGGCAAGGCGTGAACGGGTGGCAGGTTGTTGGGGATGCTCAGGTTCAAGCACGCAGACGCCGGTATAGACCGTATGGCTACGCCCGGAGAGCTGGCGCAACATTGCCTGGGCCGTAGCGCCATCACCTGGCTTGTTGAGCAGCATGCCATCAAGCACGACCACCGTATCGGCCCCTAAGATAATCGCACCAGGAGCCTGCAAGGAAGCGGCCTGGGCCTTGCGCCACGCCAAGAGCGTGGGATGCTCCAGTGGTGGCAGCGTGACGGGGGGCAACTGAGCCATCAACTCAGGTGGTGCAGCACGCAACTCAGCTTCCACATCGGTCGCAATCACGGTGAAGGTAGCACCAAGAGCCGTGAGCAGTTCATAGCGGCGCGGCGAAGCCGAAGCAAGCACAAGCCTGCGTGTCCACGCCACCTGCGTTGCCAAAGGAGTTGTTGCTGAAGTAGCCACAAGCGCTTGCGCTCCATCATAGCCGATACCGCTTATAGTAGGGAAGAATCATAGCACGGCAAAAGGGAGTGCGCAAGCGCCCCCTTAAATACGAACAAAAGATTTGCGGGGGCGGCTTCACCGCCTCCGCACTCCCACCGGAGGTGACGTTGACGTAACCCTACCGATCTGGTGCATGCCCCCTCTTTGTAACGCCCCAGAGTATGCTAAAATTGGCGGAGTTTGCAAGCCATAAAGTCAATGGATGACTACGATGAAGTTTACTACGGTGTTGATTGCGAATCGCGGCGAGATTGCGCTACGCGTGATGTATGCCTGCCGCGAGTTGGGTCTACGCACGGTGGCGGTCTATTCTGAAGCCGACCGCGATGCGCCACATGTGGCCTATGCCGATGCGGCCTATCTGTTGGGGCCAGGGCCTTCGTCCGAGAGCTATCTGAACATCCCGCGTCTGATTGAGGTCGCCCAGCAGGCGGGGGCGGGGGCGGTGCATCCTGGGTATGGTTTCCTCGCCGAGAATGCTGCTTTTGCCCGCGCTGTCGCTGAGGCTGGTATGGTCTTTGTTGGCCCACCACCTGAGGCGATGGAGCGCATGGGTGGTAAGACCGCTGCCCGCAGTGAGGCAACTGCCGCTGGGGTTCCCGTGGTGCCCGGTACGCTCGAAGCGCTTGAGGATCTGGGCGAAATCCGCCGCCTCGCAGAAGAATTTGGCTATCCAATTGCCATTAAGGCCGTCGGCGGTGGCGGTGGGCGCGGTCTGCGCGTTGTGCGCTCCCCTGATGAGATTGCCGATGCCTTTGCGAGTGCCCGCCGTGAGGCCGAGACGGCGTTTAACAACGGTGCGCTCTATGTCGAAAAGTATCTGCCCTCGCCGCGCCATATCGAGATTCAGATCTTGGCCGATACCCACGGTAATGTGGTACACCTCGGTGAACGCGATTGCTCGGTGCAGCGCCGCCACCAGAAGCTGATCGAAGAAGCGCCCTCGCCCGCCCTGAGCGCCGAGTTACGCGCCGAGATGGGGGCCGCTGCGGTGCGTCTGGCTAAGTCAGTGGATTATGTGGGGGCCGGGACGCTGGAGTTCCTCTTTCAGGATGGAAACTACTACTTCCTAGAGATGAATACGCGCATCCAGGTTGAACATACCGTCACCGAGATGGTCTATGGCGTTGATCTGGTCAAAGCTCAACTGCGCGTCGCTCAAGGCGAGGTTCTCTGGCTCAATCAGGCCGATTTGGTGCCGCGTGGCCACGCGATTGAGTGCCGCATCAATGCCGAGGACGCACTGCACAACTTCCGCCCCGCCCTTGGCACGGTAACTACCTACCGCGAACCCACGGGCCTCGGTGTGCGCGTGGATAGCGGTGTGCGCCCCGACTACAGCATCCCCCAGTTCTACGATTCACTCCTAGCGAAACTCGTCGTCTGGGCCGAGACGCGCCCTGATGCGATTGCGCGCGGCCTGCGTGCCCTCGCCGACTATGAGATTGGCGGCGTAATCACCACGATCCCCTTCCATCGTGCCGCCCTGGGCCATCCGGTCTTTGCCGCTGGTGACCTGAGTGTCAATTTTATCGCTCAACACCCGGAATTGATCGAAACGACGCGCAGCTTCACTCCCGCTCCGGTCGAGCCGGGCGAGGGCGAAGAGGTGAGCGATCCGCGTAGCTTCACCGTTGAAGTCAATAGTCGCCGCTTTGGCGTCAAGGTCTTTGGCGCGGGCCCTGCGCTTGCGCTTGCCACCCCAGCCGCAAAGGGCGGCAACGGCAAACGCCCCCTAAGCAAAGGCAAAAAGGCGAGCTTAGGGCCCAAAGTTGACGGCGTCATCAGCCCCATCCAGGGCCGCGTCACCGCTGTACGCGCCCAAGCGGGCCAGCAGGTAGAAGCGGGCCAGGTTCTCTTCATCGTTGAGGCGATGAAGATGGAGAACGAGATCACCGCGCCCCACGCTGGCCTCATCGCTGAGGTGCGGGCCGAAGAAGGAGTGACGGTTGAGGCTGGGGCAGTCTTGGCGACGTTTGGGAAAGAATGAGTGCCTCGGGGAGAGCTTCGCTCTCCCCCAAACAACCTCAACCCATTTGCACATTGCCCGACCTTGTGGTAGAATACGCGGGCTGTGATTTGAAGATGCTTTCAAACAGCTCTCTTCATCTTGCACGCCGGCGTAGCTCAATTGGCAGAGCAACGGTTTTGTAAACCGTAGGTTCAGGGTTCAAGTCCCTGCGTCGGCTCCAGGCGTTTGTGGGTCGGTTCCGGAGCGGTCAAACGGGGCAGACTGTAAATCTGTTGGCTTACGCCTTCGCAGGTTCGAATCCTGCCCGGCCCACCACCATTATGACCTTTGGGTAAAGCGAGGAGCGAGAGGCGGAAGTCTGTAACGTATGATGGTCTGTGTTTTCACGCATGCCCAGCTTCACGCATCCTCCGTCTCACGCCTCTCCCCCGCCTACGTAGCTCAGTCGGTAGAGCACGTCTTTGGTAAAGACGAGGTCACGGGTTCAAGTCCCGTCGTAGGCTCCAGAACAGACAAAAGACGTGGCACAGAGGGTTGCCCCGTCAAGATGCTCGTGCCGGTAAAGACTGGCACGAGCGGTGCATTTTTCACGAGCTCAAGGAGCAGAGGAGTTCATGGCGAAGCAGAAATTTGAGCGCAACAAGCCGCACGTTAACATCGGTACGATTGGTCACGTAGACCACGGCAAGACGACGCTCACCGCCGCGATTAC
>NZ_NQWI01000254.1 GCF_002532535.1 Candidatus Viridilinea mediisalina | reverse complement strand
TCGCTCGACTACTCGCTGCGCCGCTTGAGCCATGAGCAGCGGGCGCTGCTGCCGCTGCTCGCCCCCTTTGAGGGTGGGGCACTAGAGATCCAATTGCTAGAGATTAGCGAGCTACCCGCAGCGACCTGGCAGCCGCTGCGTGATGCGCTCGAACGCGCCGCGCTGCTCAGTGTTGAACACATCCCTAACATAAACCCACCCTACCTCCGCTTCCACCCCATCCTCGCACCGGCGCTGCGCGCCCGCCACGGCGAGCCGCAGCAGTTGCTGGAACGCTACGCCACGCGCTACGCCGAGTTGGCTGAGTGGCTCTATCACGAAGACGACCGCAACCCCATGGCGGTACGCGCCCTGGTGCAGCGCGAACTGCCCAACCTGCGCCGCGCCCTGGGCCTGCTCGAGCGCCAGCAGGCCCAGGAGCAGGTGGTGGTGATGGCGAATCAGATAGCCAGGTTCCTCAACGACTTCGGCATGGGCCGCGAGTTGGTGCGGCTACGCGAAGTGCAAGCGGCGGCAGCGGCCCACCTGCAAGCGGCAGCGGGCTTGAGCCGCGCCGCCTACCTGCAGGCGTATGGCGCGGGCGAGGATGCCTTTAACCGGGGCGACCTGCCACGCGCCTACCAGCTCTTCAGCCAACTGCACGAACGCATTCGCCAGCAGCCCGCTGGCGCAGCGCGCGGCCCCGGCTCCTATGAGGAGTCTCTCACCCTGGCATGGCTGGCGCGCTGCCTTCGCTTGGGCGGGCAACCCGCCGCCGCCGAGCAGCGGCTGCGGGCGGCGCTGGCGCTGGTTGAGGCGTTGATCGCCCAAGCGCCGGAGGACAAGCTCAACATCCGCCAGCGCGGGGGGCTGCTCACCGAGTTGGGCGATGCGCTGGGCGACCAGGGGCGCTACGCGGCGGCACGCGAGGCGTATGAGCAGAGCTTGGATCTCAAACGTACACTTGGCGGCGACCCGCGTGGCGAGGGGGTGGTTCTCGGCCAACTCGGCACCCTGGCGCTCAGGCAGCGCGACTATGACGCGGCGACACGGCGCTATCAAGAGGCGCTGGCGCTCTTCCGCCGCCTCGACGAGCCAAGCGCCGAAGCGACAGCCTACCACCAGTTGGGCCGGGTCGCCGAAGAGCAACGCAATTGGGCCGCCGCCGAGGGCTACTACCGTGAGAGTCTTACGATCGCAGAGCGCCACAACGACCAGGCGGGCGCGGCGACGACCTGCAACGAGTTGGCGATCGTCGCTGAAGGCGCGGGCCGCCCCGCCGAGGCGGAGGGCTGGTATCGGCGGGCGTTGGCGCTTGATGAGCAGGTGCAGCCTGATAGCGCCTTACACGCCAGCCACCTCAGCAACCTCGCCGACCTCCTCGCCACCGAAATACGCGCCGGGCGCATGGCGGCCACACGCCTCAGCGAGGCGCAGGGCTACGCGGCGCGGGCGCTGGCGATCCGCGAGCAACTTGATGCCTCATCTGAAATCTGGAAGATCCTGAGCATCCTCGCCACCCTCGCCGACCTGGCGGGCGACACTGCTGCCGCCGCCGCCTACCGCCGCCGCGAGCGTGAAACCTTCGCGCAGTTTGCAGGGAACCGCTACCACATTGACCAGCAGTTTGGCCCCTTGATCCAGGCGATTGTCGCCGCCGCGCAGGGCGACGGGGCGGCGCGGGTAGGTGTGGAAGAACGACTTCCCCAACTGGAAGCCAAGGGCTGGCTCATCGCCGAGGCGGTGCGGCGCATCTGGGCGGGCGAACGCGCGTGGCACGGGCTGTGCGAGGGGCTGGATAGCCAGGATGCGCTGCTGGTGTTGCGGGTGTTGGAGGAGGTGGGGGGGGAGGGATGAGGGATGAGGGATGAGGGATGAGGGATGAGGGGGGAGGCGGGGAGGCGGGGAGGCGGGGAGGCGAGGAGGCGGGGAGGCGTGAGGCGGGGAGGGGGGAGGCGGGGAGGCGGGGAGGCGGGGAGGCGGATGTTGTTGATTGCCCCGTTGCGTTGCCACCCTGAGAGGCCGTAGGTAGTGCCGACGTTAGTCGGCTCCCATCGCTGCCAAAGACCTCAGCCGACTAACGTCGGCACTACGATGCC
>NZ_NQWI01000253.1 GCF_002532535.1 Candidatus Viridilinea mediisalina | reverse complement strand
TAGTGCCGACTTTAGTCGGCTGAGGTCGCCGACAACCCCCGGATGCCGACTAAAGTCGGCACTACGACGGTAAAGCTACAAGCACCTTTCTGAAACCATCCCTAACTAAAAGAGTTTTTTTGTGAGAGGCTACGCCCAAAACCCCGCCGGTAGGCTTAACGTAAGCTACAATCACCCATGTACATCATCGGCACCGCTGGCCACGTAGACCACGGCAAATCCACGTTGGTAAAGAGTCTCACTGGGATTGACCCGGATCGGTGGGCTGAAGAGCAGCGCCGCGAGATGACGATTGATCTCGGTTTTGCCTGGTTCACCCTACCCAGTGGGCGCTTGGTGAGCTTGGTTGATGTGCCTGGGCACGAGCGCTTCATTAAGAACATGTTGGCTGGTGTGGGCGGCTTTGATGCGGCCATGCTGGTTGTCGCCGCCGACGAGGCGGTGATGCCGCAGACGATTGAGCACCTTGCGATCCTCGATCTGCTTGAGGTGCGCCACGGGCTGGTGGTGCTAACCAAAGCCGATCTTGTCGATGCGCCCTGGCTCGATCTGGTACGCGAAGAGGTGAGCGAGCGGCTACGGGGCACCAGTCTGGCCCACGCGCCCCTTGTCGCCGTCTCGGCCCGGAGCGGCGCAGGGCTCAACGAGTTGCGCCAAACCCTCGATGCCGTCCTTGATGCTACGCCAGCCCGCAGCCATGCCCGTGGCCACCCCCGGCTGCCGGTTGATCGCGCCTTCACCATGGGCGGCTTTGGCACCGTGGTGACCGGCACGCTCCTTGATGGGCCGCTGGCCCTTGGTGCGGAGCTAGAGATCCTTCCGGTAGGACGCAAAGCGCGGGTGCGCGGCTTGCAAATTCATGGTCAAAAGACCGAGGTGGCGCTGCCTGGCAATCGCGTAGCGGTGAACCTGGCTGGTATTCACCACAGCGAAGTGGGGCGCGGCGCTGTGCTGGCTCCCCCTGGGGCACTGCGGCCCACCCACATGCTCGATCTGCACCTGCGCGTCCTTGCTGATGCGCCCGCGCCCATTCTGCAAAACAGCGCCCTCGACCTCTTCAGTGGCGCGAGTGAAGTGCCATGCCGTGTCACCCTGCTCGATGCCGAACAGCTCGACCCAGGGGCGCAGGGCTGGGTGCAACTGCGCCTCGCCGCGCCCATCGCGCTGCGCCGGGGCGACCGCTGCATTCTGCGTGTCGCCTCACCTTCGCGCACCGTCGCCGGGGGGCTTGTGGTGGACACCCACCCAGCGCGCCACCGCCGCTTCCGCGCCGACGTGCTGGCACAACTAGAAACCCTAGCACGGGGTGAGCCTGCTGATCTGCTCCTCCAAGCACTCGCCTGCGGCATGCCCCAGACATATGCCGAAGCAGCCACCCGTAGCGGCCTGCCCGAAGCAGAACTAGGGCCACTTGCAGCACAAGGAGTAGCGGCGGGCCAAATCGTTTTGCTCAACAGCCAGAGCAACGATCCACACATGATCAGCACGGGCGCTTGGGAGCAGCTTTGTACACAACTGCAAGAACACCTCCGTGCCCACCACCAGCGCTTCCCATTGCGGCGCGGCATACCCAGAGAAGAACTACGCCAAAAGCTGCAACTCAACCCCCGCAGCCTCAGTGCAGTCTTACACCAAGCGGCACAACAAGCTCTGATTGCCACCAACGAAACCAGCGTCTGGCTCCAGGGCCACAATCCGCACCCCGACGCAGCGGGCCAACACGCGCTCGCTGCCGCCCTCGAAGCGATGGCGCGAAGCCCCTACAGCCCGCCCGCCCCCAAGCTCGACGGCGAGTTGCTTGCCTGGGCGCTCGAACAACACCTATTTGTGCGCGTCGCCCCGGAGGTCTTCTTTCTACCTGCCACCTATGCAGAACTGGTAGCGTGGGTACGCCAAACGATCATCAACCAAGGCAGCATCAGCCTTGGAAACATCCGCGATCACTTTGGCAGCAGCCGCAAATACGCCCTTGCCCTACTCGAACACCTCGACGAACGCAAGATTACACGCCGCGAAGGGGAAGCAAGAGTACTGGTGTGATACCAATTACCGCAATAGCGCAAAAGGAACGCTGTGGGAAATCGCCACCCTGGGAGCGC
>NZ_NQWI01000252.1 GCF_002532535.1 Candidatus Viridilinea mediisalina | reverse complement strand
GCAAGCGAAGAAGCCAGCGCTGCCATCCCCCCCTCTCCCACAACGTGGGAGCGGGGGACGGGGGGTGAGGGCCCCCCGGGGATAGCCGAAAATCCGATAGGCGAAAATTCGAGAGCCGAACCCAGCGCAAGCGAAGAAGCCAGCGCTGCCATCCCCCCCTCTCCCACAACGTGGGAGCGGGGGACGGGGGGTGAGGGCCCCCCCACGCCCCCCCACGCCCCTAGCACGCCACCGCCACCACCTCTTGGCAAGCCATTAGCGCATGTGCTACCGCTGCGTGAGACGACACGGCGCTTTTTGGCACCGATTGTGGGTCTTGATCCCGCGACGGTGCCGATCTATCGTGGGGCTGAGGCGGCGCAATTGGCGGCAGCATATGATGCGGAGGCGTTGACTGTGGATGGTGCGGTCTTCCTTGGCCCAGGCTATGCCGAGGATACGCCGGAGAGCTTGGGTTTGTTGGCGCACGAGTTGACCCATGTGGCTGAGAATAGGGAGCAGGGAGCAGGGAGCAGGGAGCAGAGTGCAGAGCGCAGAGAACAGAGCGCAGAGCGCAGAGAACAGAGAACAGAGAACAGAGAACAGGGAACAGAGAACAGGGAACAGAGAACAGGGAACAGAGAACAGAGAACAGGGAACAGAGAACAGGGAACAGAGAACAGAGAACAGGGAACAGAGAACAGAGAACAGGGAACAGAGCGCAGCGGATGGTGAGCAGCGGGCTGTGAGTAATGAACAGTTGGCGGTGAGCAGTGCGGCTGCGAGGGCTTCAGATGCTGGGGCTAGAAGTCCATTGCCTGCTGCTGGTGGGTTGCCTGCGCCCTCTCTGCCTAGACTGCTTGCTCGCTTTGTTGCTCCCACCGTCGTCCCTGAGATAGCCGACAGTCCGACAGCCGAACGTTCAAAAGCCGAACACGGCACACCCGCAGCAAGCGCCGCCGCCGTCGCTCCCACTCCCGCCATGCCAGAGCGGGAGACGGGGGGTGAGGGTCAGCCTGAGCCTCCCCAAGCTCGCTTTGTAGCACCTACCGTTGATCTTCGGCCCACTCACGAACCCGCCGCCCCACCTCCTGCGCCTCACGCCTCTGCGCCTCACGCCTCCGCGCCTCACGCCTCCGCGCCTCACGCCTCCGCGCCTCACGCCTCCGCGCCTCACGCCTCCGCGCCTCACGCCTCCGCGCCTCACGCCTCCGCGCCTCACGCCTCTTCGCCTCACGCCTCTTCGCCTCACGCCTCTTCACCTCACGCCTCCGCGCCTCACGCCCCCCCCGCCCCCACGCCGCCACGGGCCGTCTGGGGCAACTTGCCCGCTCCGTGGGAGCCGTTGCCCGCTTGGATGGGGGAGGGCCGTAGCGAGGCTGCAACCCCACCAGCAACACCGCCGGTTGTCTCTGAAGCAGAACGACCAACAGTTCCTGTGCTACCCACGTCCGCCGCGAAACCGGTTGCGCCTGCTGCGAAAGCAGCGCCGCTGGTTACGCCTACTGCGAAACTGGTTACACCTGCCGCGAAACCCGTTGCGCCGGTTGCCCAACCTAGTGCCCCTACACCCACCCGTGCCGCGTCATCCGCCTCTGTATCTCAAGGAACGACTGGGAACGCGCAGGCGACACCAGTGCAACGGGCGGCGACCAATCGCCCCTTGCAGGATCAGATGGCCCGTGCCCCGGTTGCAGCCCCCGATCCGCCTTCGCCCCCTCCACCCGCCCCCGATCTCGATGCACTGGCCCGCCAAATTTACCAACGGATTAAGCAACGTCTCGCTGCCGAGTTGCGGCGTAAAGGCTAATACCAGTTACGAGTGATGAGTGACGAGTGACAAGCAAGGTATACCTCATTGCACTACAATCTGACGTAATTTGCTATGCGGCATATTCAAGGGCAATTGGTATAAGGGAAGCAGAAATTGTTACGTATCCCAGCAGCCTGTCATGCTGAATAGTCCATGGGCGGGCATCGTAGTGCCGACTTTAGTCGGCTGAGGTCTTGGGCAACGATGGGAAGCCGACTAACGTCGGCACTACCTACGGCACAAACAGGAACGTTCCTACGCGCCTTCGCTCATGGTGGACAAAATGGGGCAATCAACAACATCCGCTTCCC
>NZ_NQWI01000251.1 GCF_002532535.1 Candidatus Viridilinea mediisalina | reverse complement strand
CAGCTAACTAGAGTATAGCGAATCTATTCGTGTTTGCAAAGCTCCTATAGTCTTGGTAGCGCGAAGAAGCCCTGGGCCAAACTTAGGTGCGCGGGCCGGAGGCCCGCGCATCCAGGAGCAGTCTGAACAGTTACCCTGCCGATCTGCAAGCTTCTTTGCGCCTTATCCCAACGCTAAACGGCTACGGAATAACATGAGCAATATGGTAAGACCTTGATGCTATGATTATGTGAGGGATGGGCAGTTTTACCGTTTGCGAAGACGCGAAGACGCGAAGATGCGAAGACGCGAAGACGCGAAGACGCGAAGACGCGAAGACGCGAAGACCTCGCATTCTGCAGCCCTATTTCCTATTTCCTCCTTCCTGTACCCTTCTGAAAGGCTACCATGAACACACTGCTACGCTTCACTATCTACACGCTCGCGTTGGTCTGTTTGAGCCTGATGGCCCTTGGCTTGCCGGTACGCTCACAGGATGGCGCGTTGCCCGCTGCTGAGTCGCGTTTCTGGCGTGAGGCGGCGGGGGTTGGGCTGGCGGCTGAAGCGCCCGCCGCTGCGCCGCTGCGCTACCGTTCGCTTGTGGCGGTTGAGGAGCAGTTGGATGCGGTGCTAGCCTTGGCACCCCACGAGCATAGTGATGATGCGTGGACGCGGGCGGTGCTACTTGATCTGCCGTTGCCTGAGGGGGGCATGGCCAGCTTTGCTTTTGTCAATAGTCCGGTGATGGCCCCTGAGTTGGCGGCACGTTACCCCGAGCTGCAAACCTATCTGGGGCGGCAGCAGGATGATCCCGCTGTGCTGGCCCGTTTGACCCGTAGCCCCGCTGGGTACCACGCGCTGGTGTTGCAGCATAACGATAGCTTCTTTGTCGCTCCCTATGCCCAGGCGGATCGGGGTGTCCATCTGGTCTATGCGAACAACGCGGCTACCAGGGGAACGCTGGAGCGCGATCCGCCCCTGCGGCCCGCTACGCTTGCGCTGCCGCTTGCACAGCCACGGGGTGCCTATGGGGGCGATCTGCGGGTCTTCCGCTTGGCCGCCTCGGCTACGGGTGAATTTACGCAGGCGAGTGGCGGCACGAAGGAGACTGCTCTGGCTACGATTGTACAGGTACTCAATGCCGTCAATGCGATCTATGAGCGCGATCTTTCGGTGCGTTTAGAACTGATTGCAAATACTGATGAGCTTATCTATACCAATCCTGCTACCGATCCGTTTCCTCCTAATAGATCAGACATGACTGAAGCCAATCAGCAGACAGTAGACGCCGTGATTGGCTCAGCCAACTATGATCTTGGCCATCTCTTTTCAAGCACGGCGGGAGGGTTTGCGATGCTCAACTCCGCCTGCAAGGATGGGATCAAAGCGCGCAGCACGAGTGGCACCGGCCCGACGATCCTTATGGATATGATCGTGGGCACAGTTGCTCACGAATTGGGGCATCAGTTTGGGGCCAACCATAGTTTCAATAGTGTGGCCGGTTTCTGCCAGTATGGCCGTGAAGCGGCATCCGCCTATGAGCCGGGTAGTGGCTCGACGATTATGTCCTACGCGGGTATCTGTGATGCAGAGAATTTGCAGGATCAAGAGGATTTGGTCTTCCATATCCATAACCTGATCGAGATGAGTTCCTATCTGCAAGAAGACGTAGATAGCTGTGGGCTTACGCTCGCACGGGGCAATCGTCCGCCGCTGGTGAGTGCTGGCCCTAACTCTACGATCCCGGCCAATACCCCCTTTGAGCTGATTGGTACGGCCAGCGATCCCGATGGCGATAGCTTGAGCTTTAGTTGGGAGCAGTATGATCTGGGTGCGGCTTCGCCGCCCTTGAGCGACGATGGTAGCCGTCCGCTGTTCCGCAGCTTCATGCCGGGGCCGAGTCCGGCGCGGACCTTCCCCCAGGTGGCCGATATTCTGAGTGGTCAGGAGACGATTGGTGAGACGCTGCCCACTACCAATCGGCAGCTCAATTTCCGCTTTGTGGTGCGTGATAACCACCCTGGCGCGGGGGCTTTTGCCTATGACACCACGACCTT
>NZ_NQWI01000250.1 GCF_002532535.1 Candidatus Viridilinea mediisalina | reverse complement strand
CTCCGGTCAGGACGATATGCTGACGCTGCTGCGCTACCTCGCCGCCGCTGGCAAGCATGTGACGCTGCAAGAGATCATTGACGTGGTAGGGACAACCATTCCCTTGGGAGGTGCGCTCATGGGTACCATTGCCGAAGAATTGATTGAGCAAGGCATGCAAAAGGGTAAGCAACTCGGCATGCAAGAGGGTGAACAAATTGGCCTGCAAAAGGGTGAACAAATCGGCTTGCAAAAGGGCTTGCGGCAGGGTAAGCAAATCGGCCTGCAAAAGGGCGAGTTGATCGGCCTGCAAAAGGGCATCCGCCTCTCCTTGAAGTGCAAATTCGGCACCGAGGGCGAAGCCCTGATGCAAACGATCACGACCATTGAAGATGTCGCACTACTCCAGTTGCTCGCCGATGTCATTGAGCATACCGAGAATGTTGCGGAGTTGCGGGCGTGGCTGGCGGATGAGGCGGGGTAGTGTTGGGGAGCGGGGAGCAGGTATCAAGCGATGAATAACGCAAAGCAACCTTCGCCAAGCAACGTAAACCAGACGGCGCAAGAGCGTCGCCTACAGTTTCGTCTATACGCCAGCCGAGTTTCGTCAATTGGCGCAAGAACGCTCCTTTGTGCGTAGTGAGATTGTGGCGAAGGGCCGGGTATTGTATGAACAGTGTTGATGGGTTGAGGAACGCCGTTCCTGCGAGCAAAAGGGGGTGAAATGATAGCGTCACATGGCTCAGATAGCTCATTGGCAACGAGCAAACTGCTGCTTGAATATTGGCGCACAGCCCCATCATGGCAGAAGTTACAAGCCATTAATGATCTTAATGCGGCGCTTAAAATCCTGGCATTGAGTGATTTGCGAAGACGCCATCCGACCGAGTCGGATGCACAACTCCAGCGTCGCTTGGCGACTCGCTGGCTGGGTGCAGAGCTTGCTGAGCGCGTTTATGGCCCTCATGCTGACGGACATATTGATGCAACCGAATGAAGTTCTTCTCTTCATTACCGATGCGCTAGATGCGCTCGGGGTTATGTATTGCGTTGGCGGCTCGTTCGCAAGTTCGACCTATGGTGAGCCACGAGCCACTCGTGATGTAGACATCCTCGCTGCGTTACCTGCTACCAAGGCACGACCCTTTGTTTTGCAGATCGAAGCGGAGTTTTTCGTCCAGCTTAGCGATCTGTATGATGCCATCACCTTAGCACCCTCACTCCACAATAGTCCTATGCAGCGGGCGTCTTGCAACCTCGTACACCGCAACAGCTTCTTTCGCGTCGATCTCTTCATCGCATCAGACCGTCCGTATGAGCGTGCGCAGTTCGCACGGCGCATCCCCCAGATTGTCGCAATCAACCCTGAGCGACAAGCCTACTTTGTCAGTCCAGAAGATATTATTCTGCTTAAACTGGACTGGTATCGCATGGCACAGGGTATCCTTGATCGTCAATGGAGCGATGTTCAGGCTGTGTTGGCAACGCAGGGTGATACGCTCGATACGGCGTACTTGCGCCATTGGGCAAAACAACTGGCGATTTCCGACCTCCTCGATGCGGCCCTGCGCGGAGTACCACCACCACGACTGACGCCGCCGGACGATGCGGCAGCGCAGTTACGGCTGGATTTGTAATCATCTGAACGAAGCTTCCATGTAAAGTAGCCGCAATGACCGACCTCACCAACCCACACGACAAGTTCTTCAAAATGGCCTTGGGCCAACCCGAGGATGCCGCACAGTTTCTGCGCCACTTTCTGCCTGCTGAGGTGGTAGAACACCTCGATCTCGCGCACATTCAGCCAGTGAAGGATTCATTCGTTGATGCCACTCTGAAAGAACACTTCTCCGATCTGCTCTTTGCAGTGCCCCTGCGCGAAACTGACGCGCAGGCCTTCGTCTGTATCCTCTTTGAACATAAGAGCTCGGTAGACCACCTGACCCCGCTGCAGGTGTTGCGCTACATGGTGCAAAGCTGGGATGCCATGCAGCGCCAGCAGCGCCCGCTCGCCCCCATCTTGCCCATTGTGGTCTACCATGGCACGCAACGCTGGACGGTCGCGACCGACTTCCAAGCCCTCTTCGATCTGCCTGCCGCGCTCCAGCGCTACACGCCAACCTTTCACTACCACCTGAGCGACCTGACGACCGC
>NZ_NQWI01000249.1 GCF_002532535.1 Candidatus Viridilinea mediisalina | reverse complement strand
GGCTGGTGGTAGCCCAAGACACGGAGCAGGTACACTTTGGTCCGGGCATGCATCCCGACGGCCTCTGGCTGATCAATGTGGCAGCGGGCGATCCGCAACGTATCAGCAACATTGGCCAGCATCCGGCCTGGCGGCCCCTGACGCCTGAGCAGCTCGCGGCGCTCACCCCAACCGCCACGCCAACCCCAGATGAAGCGGCAAGCAGCAGCCCAACCCCAGCCACGATTGCGGGTGGCACCAGCGCCAATGCGCCCAGCCCAGCACCAGCGCCCAACACGAATCCAATGGCTTTATTCATGGCCATTGGCGTCATGCTGCTCACCCTTACCATGGGCGGCGCGGTTGGCCTCTGGCTCTTCCTGCGTAAGCCTCCACGTTAAGTAATTGTCCTAAGCATCACTTGCGCCTCGCAGCAAGCAACCTATGGTACAATAACCGTCCTTTAACCATAGGCCCATTCCGCTTGCGAGGTGCCCCCCCATGCCCCATGCCGACCAAGCAGATCTTGGGAGTTTGCCCCTTGAGATGCTTCAGGCCCGCTGTGAGGCCCAATTGGCCACCTTTCGCCGCTCGCGCGATCAGCATCAGGATAGTAGCAGTTGCGAGGAGATTTTGCGCCGCGCTGCCGCCCAAGATGCGTATGCCTTCGATTACCTCTGGTCGCTTACGATTCCTCTCGTCCGGACCTATTCCCCAGCGGCTTGTCGCCTAATTCTTGATGATCTGCAACAAGAGGCTGCTTTGCGCCTTTGGCGTAGGTTCCAGCATGCAACCATACCCTTCCAAGCTGCTTCCTTTGCCGCCTATCGTAACTATGTGCGGACCACGGTAGTGCATGTCTGCCAACATCTGCAACGTGAGCGTCACTATGCTTCGCTTGCTTATGTCGCTGAACCACTCGATCCATCTTCGTTCGTTGGTGAACTGCTGCGCTATGCCCTCTATGAACGCTGCCTCGCCCTGCTGCCCGATGCGCTCCATCGCGCCGTCTTCTATCGCCGCTTTGTCCTGGGTGAAGATAGCGCCACTATTGCGGCGGCTTTGGCTCAACAGTTTCCCGACCTCACGAAGCAACGTGTGAGTCGTGTGGTTGAGGCGTGCCCTAAACGCCTAGCCGCTATCCCTGAAATTCGGGAAATGCTAGAATCTGATGGTGGAGATGATCTCTAGGTTGGGTTTATCTCCATGTAGGCGGCTTCGCCGCCACATCGAACGCATACAGATGGTGGAGGGCGCAACCCAAGCATGGGTTGTATACCAACTACCTTTGAACATGCCGCATGATCAACAACGCGAAAGCCCATTGGGACACCATGTTCGGCAATCTGCCATCTGCAATCTACAATCTGCAATCTACAATCTACAATCGTAATATGAATATCAATCCTATCCAACCCGGTGAACTCCAAGCCTACCTCGATGGCGAAGATGTGCCCCATGTGGCTGAGGCGCTCGCTGCGTCGCCTGCGCTGCGCCAGGAGTTGGCTGCGCTGCACCGTCAGATGCAAACGTTGCAGGGTTTCTTTGGTGGGTTGAATCTCCCCGACCCCCAGGATTTGGTGGATGTCGCAACGGGTCAGGCTTCCCCGCAGCAGCAGTTGCGCGTTATGGCCTATGTCCGTGCGAGCCCCCAGGGGCGCGAGGATTTTACTACGCTTTTGGCACTCCAAGCAGCGCCGCAGTCTCAACGTCTGCGCTTGCCCAATATTCTCGCCCTGCCCCAAGCCCTTGCCCCCGGTCTGCGTTCGCTACCCTCTGCAAGCGACGACCAATCGTTCGTTGCGGGTGAGTTGCATGCCCAGGTTGTTGTTCGTGTCCCCCCCCCGCGTGGCGACCATTGGCAGATCGAGGGTTATGTCACTCAACATGATCAGCCCGCCGCTGCTGTGCGCGTGACCCTGCGCGGCGATCAGGTTCGCCCACGGCCCCGCTTTACCGATGCAGAGGGCTTCTTTACCTTTACCCGCCTTCCGGCAGGCCACTATCTGCTCCAAGCCCATTTTCCCCAGGGGCGGCTTTTGTTGCCACCGCTGCGGCTTGGTGCTGTGTAGTACTAGTTATACCAATTGCCCTTAGAGGCTGTCTGAAAAGTCTATGGTTTGGCGTTGGAGTGCCGGCTTTAGCCGGCTAAAGCCGGCACTCCAG
>NZ_NQWI01000053.1 GCF_002532535.1 Candidatus Viridilinea mediisalina | reverse complement strand
TCCGCCCTATTTCCTATTTCCTAATTCCTGTTTCCTGTTTTCTGTATCCTGGGCGTTCTGAAGCCTCCGCCCTATTTCCTATTTCCTAATTCCTGTTTCCTGTTTTCTGTATCCTGGGCGTTCTGAAGCCTCCGCCCTATTTTCTATTTTCTAATTCCTAATTCCTAATTCCTTCCCTCAGCACGCTGGCTCGTAGCATGCGCGGCAACGCGCCTCGTAGAGTTCCAAGCCGCCCACCACGAGGGTTGCCGCATCGGCGGGCGCGGGGCGACCATCAATCAGGCGCTGCGAGCGGGTCGCATAGGCACCACAGCGCACACAGATGGCATAGAGCTTATCTACCTGCTCGGCGACCGCCATAAGCTGCATCATGCCAGGAAAGGGCTCGGCACGGTAGCTTTGATCAAGCCCAGCCACCAGCACCCGTAGCCCCCGGTCGGCTAAGGCTTGGCAGCCCGCCAAAATCTCTTCGGGGCGATCCTCAAGGAAGTGCAATTCGTCAATGGCCGCCACCTGTACATCATCGGCAGCGGCTAGGACTTCGTGGATTGAACTAACCGGATAAGCCTCCAGTTTGGCGCCGGTGTGGCTGGCAACATGGCCAACACTGTAGCGCGTGTCGCGGCGTGGTGTGAAGATGCGGCAAGGCTGGCGTGCGATCATCACCTGGCGCATGCGCCGAATTAACTCTTCAGTCTTACCACTATACATACAGCCACAGATTACCTCAATTCGCCCACCAGTGCATAGTCGGGTCATTGTGTATGTCGCTCCTTCATAGTGTAGCGGAGGTTTGGATGCGTTGAAGCCTCCCCCAAGAAAACTCATGTTGTTGTGTGTCAGGCTCTTTGCGTAAAGCGGGTGCGAGTATAGCATAGGATGCCTAGCATGGTGGCTTAAAACAGGGTATACTGAAGACTGATACAGCCTTGGGGAGCATAACGGTGAAACTGGAAGGTACCATCCCACTCTTTCCTCTGCACGAGCTGATCGAAATGGTCGTCTATAGCTCAGTGACGGGGACACTCAATGTCTACGGGCCTGGAGCGCCAGGTACGCTCTACTTCCGTGATGGCGTGCTCTACCATGCTGAACGCGGGTCTGCTGAGGGCATGACCGCCTTATCCGAGTTGTTTGAGGTCACTGAGGCTCATTTCACGTTTGTCAGTGATGTGACGACCGAGGCGGAGTCGCTGTGGGGTACGCTGCATGAACACCTGCATACAGCACAGCGGCTAGCGGCGCGCTGGCGTAAGCTACGGGCCTATATCCCCCACATGGATCTGATTCCATTGCTGCTTGGCTCGCATGAGCAATTAGTCCACCGGGTGAGCCCCAAGCACCATACCATCTTCCAAGCGCTTGATCAGCAGAGCGACCTGCGCCAGTTGGCGCAGAAATTGGGTTGGGCCGAGATTGACGTGGGTGAAGCGATTGTCCAGTTGTGCGTTGACGGTCTGATCGAACTCCGCCCTACGCGCCAAACCACTGCTCAGGTCGAAAGCCCAACTGACGACCAAAAATCGCCGCGCACGGGTGGCCTCTTTGACCGCATTCGCAGCCGCACTCCTCCTCGCCCCGCACCGCCGCCCCCGGCTGCTGCGGCTACCACCGCGCCTCAGTCCACTCCAGAGGAACCTGCATCAGAACCAAAAGAAGCTGAGTCGCCTGATGATTTGATCCTCAAGTTGCTGCGTGGGTGATCCTCGGTAAGAGAGATACAGAGATTTTTCACCACAGAGGCACCGAGGGCACAGAGGTTGTGAGGTTAGGAGTGTACACAACCGTGATTGCGCTCACATCAGCATCTCTGTGTGCTCTGTGTCTCTGTGGTAAAAAACCTCAGCACCTCTGCCGATTTGCGGTATTTGCAGCCTTCATGCTAGAATTGCAGCGGGGTAACGACCGTTCTTCGTTGATTGAGGATCATGCAACTACCCAATGTCATAGCCATTGATGGCCCAGCCGGTGTTGGTAAGAGTACGCTCGGTGCATTGTTGGCCGAACGGATCGGCTATCTCTATTTTGACACAGGGGTGATGTACCGCGCGCTGACGTTGGTGGCGTTGCGTTTGCGCCTCAACCTGAATGATGGCGAAACGCTTGAGGTGTTGGCGAAACAGGTAAAGATTACGGTTGATCCGCCAAAAATAGCCGATGGCCGTCAGTATACGGTGATTGCTGATGGTTCTGATGTTACATGGGCGATCCGTGATCCGCAGGTAGAGCGCAATGTCTCGTTGGTCGCACGCTATCCAGAGGTGCGCCGTGAGATGATCCGCCAGCAGCGTGCCATTGGTGAACGGGGGCGCGTGGTGATGGTGGGTCGTGATATTGGCACGGTGGTGATGCCGAAGGCTGAGTTGAAGATCTTCCTTGAGGCCTCTTTGGAAGAACGGGCGCGACGACGGGCAAGTGAGCGTCGAACCAGTAGCGCTGAGTCCGATTTGCCCCAAGTACGCCACGATTTGGCCCGTCGTGATAATCTCGATCAGCACGTCTTGCGCCCGGCTCACGATGCGCTGATCTTGAATACTGATGATATGACCATTGCCGATGAACTTGACTGGATTATGGATCACCTAGCGCGACGGCCCTAGTGATACCAATTGCCCTTGAACATGCCGCATTATCAAGAACGCGAAAGCCCATTGGGACGCCATGTTCGGCAATCTACAATCAACAATCTACAATCTACAATCATAAATGGTATGACCTGCTGCGGCGCTACCCCAGGGGATCACCATGTCAGAAGCCTATGAACAGCGGCGCACCATCTCGAATTGGTTGCGCTTCCAGTTGGAACTGGATGCCGCGTCGGTCATTGATCTTGATACGAATGAGCAGATTCTCCATGTGACCGGACGGCATATTATTGTGCTGATTGGGCGCTTGGTTTTACCACTGTTCAGCCTCTTTACCTTTGGGCTTTTGGCGCTCTATCGCGGTACCGGCGGTGGCTTTGTGGTGACTGGCGTTGGGGTGCAGCCCGGCTTCGATCTGATCAATTGGCTCTGGATGGTCTTTATTGTGACCCTGTCGCTGATCTGGATTGCGCTCTGGGTGCGTGGCGCCCAGACGCGCCAAGCTCGCATTATTCTGAGTATGATCATTGCTACGTCTGTTTTACTGATCTATTTTCGTTCGATTGGTGGGCGTATTTTTTACCATGATCCCCAGATGTTTGCTGGTCAAGCGCTTGATTGGATCAATCTGATCCTCTTGGGTCTAACGTTGCTGAGTGGCATCAGTGTGCTGTTTACGAGCTACGATTGGCTCAATGATGAATTGATTCTGACCAATCAGCGGGTGATCTATGATAATGATCAGGTGATCATTCCGCTGCTGCTTGAGCGCCGTCAGCAGCAGCAGATCTTTCTTGAGGATGTGCAGGATGTGGGGGCTTCAACTGAGACCTACGCCAAGCATCTGTTGGGCTATGGTACGGTGCGCGTCAAGTCGGCGCGCATCAATGGCGATATTGTCTTTGAGTCGGCCAGTGAGCCAATGTTGATGCAGCAGAAGATTATGGGCCAGGTGCGGGCGCTACGTAAGGCGATGAGCGATGATAACTATGTGCGCCTCGTGGCCGACCATATCTATGGCCAGAAGATGGCCAATCAGCGCCCTTCGCCTATGATGCGGAAGACGACGGTCTGGCGCTGGCTCAATTGGCTCATTCCGAATAACCCTGAGATTGATGAGCAGAGCTCAATGCTGACCTGGCGGCCCCACTGGCTCTTTCTGCTACAGGGGCTGATTGGGCCCTTTGTCTGGCTCGGGTTAGGGCTGCTCACGCTGCTCATTGGTGCCAACCTGCTGCTCCCGAGTCCCCTGTTCCTTGGTGGGGCTACCTTTGTGGTGCTGCTGGTCTTTGTGCTCTGGGC
The DNA here is from genome assembly GCF_002532535.1 of Candidatus Viridilinea mediisalina. GTDB lineage: Bacteria > Chloroflexota > Chloroflexia > Chloroflexales > Chloroflexaceae > Viridilinea > Viridilinea mediisalina. The sequence goes on along the minus strand of NZ_NQWI01000053.1, from coordinate 29,860 downwards.
GGCTTGGCAGTGGGAAGATTATCGCAATGATCTCTATATTTTGACCCCCGAAAAGATCATTGATATAGAAAAGAAGCCCTTTGGCCCCGAAGATCGGCGTGAAGCAGGGCTCGGAGCGGTCAACAATATCTCCTCGCAGACCACCTATATTAGCAACCTGTTGGGCTATGGCGATGTGGTGGTGACGACGGCTGGTGGTGGTGGGGCCTTCACCTTTTGCCGCGTACCACGTCCGCGCGATGTGGTGGCGAAGATTACTGAGTATAATGTCCGCTTCAAGCGCGCCGATAAGAATCGTAGCCTCAACGATATGCTCGGCTTGCTGCGTCACTACCATGATGCCCAGTTGGAGCGTGAAGAGATCAATCGGCCAACCTTATGAAGCTTGCCCGTCCTGTTGCGTGCCTCGCCGCCCTCGCCTTGTGCCTCATGCTGCTCGTGGGTGGGCTAGGGCCAACCGCTGTGTATGCCCAGAACCAGCCACCCCCCGTGAGCCTAGAGGTGCGCGTGGGCTATGATGGTGCTGGTCGCTTCCGCGTGAACCACTGGTTCCCCACGGAGATTATTGCAACCAATGATGGCCCCGATCTGCGGGGCACGATTGAGTGGCATGTGCGCGGCATGGCTGAACCAGCCTTTAGCGCCCCACTCGATCTGCCCCGTGGTGCCCACAAGGCGCTTCAGATGCCCCTGCTCATCCCTAGTAATGTGCGTCAAGCTACGCTTGTGCTGATGGTTGATGGTGTCGATCTGCTTGCCCAACAGGTTCCACTGCTACCATTGCTGAGTGATCTGGTGCTTGTGGGGGTGATCAGCAGCGACCAGAGCCTGCTCAATAGCTTGCATACGGTGCAGTTTGCGCACCAGTTGGCTACACGGGTGATTTCCCTTGACCAAGCTTTGCTGCCCGATCATGGGCAGATGTTGTCGGGGTTGGATGTAATCTTCATCCACGAACTGAGTTTGGGCGAACTGCGCCCAACTCAGCGTGAGGCGCTGGAGCTTTGGGTAGACATGGGCGGGCGCTTGGTGGTGGGAGGAGGACATGCAGGCGCATTGGCAAGTGCCAATTTGGCCCATCTGCTGCCGGTTGAGGTTGGGGCGCTACGCCCGAATGTGGAACTACAGGCATTGGAACAGGTGCTTGACCCAGCGCTGGTGGCGAGTAGCGTCGGTAGCGCGACGGCGCATGCGGTGCGTTTGCGGCCCGGCGCACACAGCCACGACCAAGCCCAGTTGGTAACTCAGATAGAGCATGGGGCCGGGTATGTTATCTTTACCGCCTTTGATCTAGCGGCAACGCGCGCATGGCTCCACGAAGCCCAATTCTGGACGGAAATCCTCACGATTGAACCCCGTATTGAATTGGCCTCGTCGTTTCGTTGGCGTAGCGATGACCTGCTACGCAATGCGCTAAACCTAGCGGCCACACGTCTGCCTTCTACTGGTCTGCTGCTGCTGCTCATGGCGACCTACATCATCATTGTGGGGCCGCTGAATTTTTGGCTTTTGCGCCGCAGACGACGTTTGGAGTGGGCTTGGGTGACAACGCCGCTGATCGTGGTCTTCTTTCTGGTGGCGGCCTATGGTTCTAGCCTCTTGCTGCGTGGCACCAATGCACAAGTACACCAATTGGCTATTGTGCAGGGGGTTGCAGGCAATAGCGTGGGGCAGCGCACCACCTTTTTGAACATCTACTCGCCGCAACGGCGCAGCTACGATATTACTTTTGCATCTGACAGCCTCGTAAGCCCCATGAGCTTTGAGGGGTGGCGCAGCCAAAACCTCACGCTCCACCAGCATGAACTGAACGTCGGCTTTGAAAATCTGCTCATTGATGTCTCGGCCCTACGAACCCTATTGATTGAAGCGCCGGTCACAACGCTGCCGCAAGTTTCTAGCCGCCTCGAGCGCGACGCCCTGCACGTAAGCGGCGAAGTGCAACTCGAGGGCAGCACGGGGCTGCGCGATGTGCTGATTGTTAAGGGTACCAATGCCCAACTGCTTGGTAACCTCGAACCGGGGCAGACCGCCACTGTTGATCTTATGCTGAACCAAAGCAACTTCCCTGGGCCGATCGGCAACCGCTTGAATGACGATGGATTGATTAGGCGCAGCCGGGTACTCAGCCAAATCTTTGATCATGACCGCTTTGCACTTGGTGGTGGACAGTTTGGCGGTGCTCGGCGCGGCATCCCCAACGATGCAGTCTATCTTATGGGCTGGACGACTGAGCCTGGCGCGAGTATTGTGATCAATGGTCGTACAGTAGCGCCACAAAGCGAGACGTTGTACATGATTCGCCTCAACTTCAGCAACGAATCGGTGTAGATGAGAGCTCTGTTCGCGGCTGCTTGGGCCGTCTTTGTGAAAGATCTGCGGAGCGAGTTGCGTACGCGCTACGCGCTCAATGCGATGGTACTCTTTGCAGCCTGTACCGCCGTGATGGTGAGCATTGGCACCACCTTCATTGGGCTGCGGCGCACCGACGAGGCGCTCCTGATCCAGGCCTCATTGCTCTGGATTGCGCTGCTCTTTGCGGCCATGAGCGGCTTGGCGCGCAGCTTCGTCCACGAAGAGGAGACGCGCACCCTCGCGGCGCTACGCATGGCCGCGCCGCCGCTGGCGGTCTATTTGGGCAAATTCCTCTTCAACGTGGCGATCCTCGTATTGTTGAGCATTGTCACCAGCCTACTCTTCATCATCTTCGTGCGCGTACATGTCGCCAGCCCCCTGGCCTTTCTAGCAATCTTAGCAGGAGGCGGGCTCTGTCTCGCAAGTGCCACCACCATCCTGGCGGCCATGATTGCCCAAGCAAGCTTCAAGAGTGCTCTCTTCGCCGTGCTGGCCTTCCCGCTGCTCGTGCCCCCGTTGGTCGTGGCCATCCAAGGGACAGCCCTCAGCCTAGGGGATGGAGGCTTGGCCCTTGCGCTCCCGGCCCTGCAATTTCTACTGGCCTATAGTGTGGCAACGTTTGTTGCCTCGCTGATGCTTTTTCCCTTTGTGTGGGAGGCGTAGGCTGGGGGATCGATTACACTATGCAGCCTTGCCAACCACCGCATATTCTACGGCGAGCGGATTTTCGGTGCGCTTTGAGGCATCAAGGATCTCTAGGCCCACGATATTGCCATCCTCGTCATAATCAAAAATGAGGCCCGGTTTCTCCTCATCGCTCTGCTCTATCGGTGCGCTAGAGAAAACAATGCGTAGGATATCCACCTCAGCATCATAGGTCACTTTCATGGCTCATTACTCCAATATTTGCTGATCTTGCTGGTACGAAGGAATAGTATAGTACATTATGGTTTGAGATGCGCTGTGCTTCCTCTAAGGGAAGCAGAAATTGTTACGTACCCCAGCAGCCTGTCATGCTGAATAGTCCATGTGCGGGCATCGTAGTGCCGACTTTAGTCGGCTGAGGTCTTTGGCAGCGATGGGAAGCCGACTAACGTCGGCACTACCTACGGCCTCTCATGGAAGCAAAGCAACGGGATAATCAACAACATCCGCTTCCCTAACAGGGCTACGTCAAAGTGGAGATGGGATGCGGGAGCAACTTTGACGTCCCCCCCTTCCACCAAGGCAAGCATGAAACATGCTACAATGGCTAAGGGATGGTTACAGGGTACTTTACAGTCTTGAGGCATCCAAGGCGTTCTGAAGCCTCAGCCCTATTTCCTATTTCCTATTTCCTATTTCCTATTTTCTGTATCCTTCCCTAAGGATGCAAAAGTCTCATCTTGCTTTAAAGATAAAAAACTTGCACCATGATACACTTGACTACGTACCCACTGCGTAGGTGGTGGTGCAATACCTGCACTGGTCTGGAAAGGTAGCGGGCTATGGTGCAGCAGATGGCCCAAGTTGGCAAGCTGCTCATCGGGGTTTGGATGGCGGGCGTTGCGGCTGCGATGTTCTTGATCGTGCCGCAGTATGAGGGGTTGGGCAATGCGGGGCGCATTATTATTATGCACGTCCCCACCGCTTGGGTGAGTGTCTTGGCCTTTGCGCTCTCGGCGATCTTTAGTGGCCTCTACCTCTGGCGACGCAAGCCTGCCTATGATGACTACGCCCTCGCTGCGGCTGAGGGTGGCTTTCTGTTTACCGCCTTGGCTACGATTACCGGAATGATCTTTTCGGAGGTGGTCTGGGGCGTTTTTTGGAATTGGGATCCGCGTCAGACTTCGATCTTTGTGCTGCTGTTGATCTATGCGGCCCTCTTTGCGCTCCGTTCGGCGATTGATGATCCGCAACGCCGCCGTCAGCTCAGTGCGGTCTATGCGCTCTTTGCTTTTGTGACGGTGCCCTTTCTGGTTTTTGTGGCGCCACGTATGGCTGAGAGTACGCTGCATCCCAATTGTGTCTTTATTCAGGGCAGCCACTGCGATGGGATTACGCTGGCGGAAGGACGGATTGGGCTCTTGGGTGACCATAAGCTGCATCTGCTTGAACTTGAGCGGCAGGGTGATGTGGTGACGGCCCATGTGCTGGTGGGTGAGCCGGGGCTGGCGCGTGAGACGCTGCTGCGGCCCAGTTTTAATCTAGCGACCGGCACTATGATGGATCGCCCTGAATTTCCGGGGGTGCGTTACCAACTCGGTTTAGAACGGGTTGATCTGGCAAGCAATAGTGCTTTGTTGAATATTGAGGCGCCTGGTACCGGGGTGTTGGCCAACCGCACAACGCTCTATACCTTCTTGGCCTCAACGACTGGTTTTACGGCGCTCTTTATCTGGATGCTGCATGTGCGGGCGACCCTGCTGGGTATAGCTTGGACGTTAGCACAGCGTGAGGGGGTTCGTCTATGATTCCGAACGCGGCGCTCGAAGCGGGCGTGGCGATCTATGTCGCGCTCGCCGTCGCCTTATCGGTCTGGTTGGCTATCTTCATCTACCTCTGGCGGATTGACGCCCTCGCACGTCGGCTCAAGCAGAGCCTTGAGCAGCAACAGCAGCAAGAGGATCACGAGCGCCCTGCCGTCCCCAAGGCGCGGGTCACTCGTGTGCAAGCGGCTGAAGAAGAGACCGTGGAGCGGTGAGGGACAGAGGAGACAGAGAACACAGAGGGTTTTACCACAGAGGACACAGAGGGTTTTTTGTAAGGGATGGTTTCAGCAATGCGCTTTCAGCTTTACAGTTGGAGTGCCGACTTTAGTCGGCATCCAGAGGTTGTTGGCGACCTCAGCCGACTAAAGTCGGCACTACCTAATAGCGCAAACGGTAAAGTGCTCTGAAACCATCCCAAAGAGCGAAACAAGCTGTCCCTATTCCCTACTTCCTCGTTTCTGTATCCTTGCCTTAAGGAGAGCAACATGACCCCAACGGAAGAACGTAGTGGTGTTCGTGTGAAACCATTGCACCTTGCGGGCCTTGCGATCATTATGATCGCGGTGGTCTTTGGTGCTTTTGGTTTTCAGAGTGGTTTTCGCTCGTACACGCAGAGCATCGATGAGGCGATGGCTGCGACACGCAGTGTGCAGTTGGCGGGCTTCTTGGGTAGCACTGGTGAGTATGACGATTATGGGCGTTTCACCTTTATGCTGCAAGATGAGCATGGCAAGCTGCTGCGGGTGATTTCGCAGGATCCACGTCCGGCTAACTTTGAGCATGCGATCAGTATTGTCGCGATTGGACGCTATGACCAGGGTGAAGATGCGTTCATGTCCGACCAACTGCTGGTCAAGTGTCCTTCAAAGTACCAGGAAGTCGAAAATCAGAGCTAGTAAAGATTGATTATGTACCTACTCGGCACCTTTCTGATCGTTACCGCGATCGCGATGGCGTTGCTTGCGGTGGGCAGCTATGCGGTAGTCATCCGTCAGGGTGGGAGTACGCCGCTGCTCTATGGGCGCTTTGGGGTCTATGCCTCATTGGGCGCGGTGGTCATGGCTTGGACGCTGATGATCACGCTCTTTTTGGCACGGCGTTTTGATATTGAGTATGTCAATAACTATAGTTCGCGTGAACTTGATCTCTTCTTTACCGTTGCTGCAAGTTGGGCTGGGCAGCCGGGGAGTTTCCTGATCTGGATTCTCTTTGGATCGCTTGCCTCTGCGCTGCTGATTAAACGTTCGCGCCATTTTGAACCCTACGCCCTGCTGGTCTTCATGCTGGTGCAGGCGGGTTTGTTGACCTTTGTGCTGATTCTTAACCCCTTTAAGCCCCTGATTGATCCGGCGACGGGTTTGCAACTTACCCCGCCTGATGGCCGTGGGCTGAATCCGCTGTTGCACAACTTCTGGATGATTATCCATCCTCCGGTGCTCTTTGTGGGCTATGCGTTGGCTACGGTGCCCTTTGCCTTTGCGGTGGGAGCCTTGATCCGGCGCGACTATGATACATGGGTGGCGCGGGCGTTGCCCTGGACGCTGGCCGCGTGGAGCTTTCTGGGGCTGGGGTTGCTGCTCGGTGGCTACTGGGCCTATGAGACCTTGGGCTGGGGGGGCTACTGGGGCTGGGATCCCGTCGAGAACTCTTCGCTGGTGCCGTGGCTTACGCTGACGGCCTTGCTGCACGGCATGCTGGTGCAACGCATCGGCGGCGGGCTGCGTAAGACCAACCTGCTGCTGGCGCTCATGACCTATGTGCTGGTCTTTTATGCCACCTTCCTGACCCGCAGCGGGGTCTATGCCAACTTTTCGGTTCACTCGTTTGTAGCTGAGGGTATCTTCGAGGGGCTGGTGGCCTTCTTGGTGCTGCTCTTTGCTGGCTCGTTGAGCTTGTTGCTCTGGCGGAGCCGCGACATTCCGGCGCGTGGCTTGAGTGATAAGTTCTTCTCGCGTGATAGCTTCTTTGTGCTTGGCATCCTCACGATTGTGCTTGTGGCGTTGGTGGTTGGCCTCGGCACCTCGATGCCGGTCATCTCGGCGATTCCGGGGGTGGGCCATACGCTTCAGGGCTGGATGGGGGCCGCCTTTGAGCTTGACGATGGTACGCTGATGAATCCGCAGGCGCAACCCTTTGAGGATGGGCGCTTCAGTTTGGCCCCCAGTTTCTACCAGCAGACCACCCCGCCGTTGGCTTTGGTGGCGGTGGTGCTGATGACCCTTGGCCCGCTCTTGGGTTGGCGTGATAGCAACCTGAGTAATCTGCTGCGGGCGTTGCGCTGGCCGGCTCTGGCTGCGGTAATTGCCACTGTGGTGGCAATGTTCATCAGTGTGCGCGACATTCTGGCGCTCTTCTATGTTGCGGGGGCTACCTTTGCCTTGGGCACCAATCTGGTGATGATCCAGCGTACCCTGAAGAGTGGCTGGATGCGGATTGGGGGCTACTTGGCCCACGTAGGCTTTGCGATTATGCTCTTGGGCTTTGTTGGCTCGAGTGCCTATGCGACGCCAGATACCCGCTTGACCCTTGCGCCTGGTGAGCGTGCGGAGATCTTTGGCTATGAGTTTACCTTCAATGGCTATCAGCTTGATGAAAATGACCACGGCGTCCTTGATTTTACGGTGAGCAACGGTGAGCGGACCTTCAGCGCACAGCCCTACCTCTACGAAAACCGGATGATGGGCATGACCATTACCGCCCCTTCGATCCATAGTTTCCTCTGGTACGACCTCTATATCTCGCCAGCAGGCTATGATCCTGAGCGCGACCAGGCGCGTCCGGTGTTGGGGCAGAGTGAATCGGCTGACGTGGGGCCATACCATGTCACCTTCTTGGGCTTCAACCTTGATCGTGATGATATGGCTGGCGGAAGCGATCTGAGCGTAGGGGCGCGCCTGATGGTGCGCTACGAGGGCCAAAATTACCAGCTTGAGCCGCTGGTGCAGATTGTGAACAATACGCCGAGTGGCCAACAAGAGCTCCAGTACATTCCGGCGGATCTGCCGGGTGGTCATGGGGCCCAACTTACCATGGTTTCACTCGATCCAGGCACGCGGCGCGTGATGCTCCAGGCTTCTGGCCCGGGTATGGAGAATTTGCCCGTGACGGAAGCCAAGGGGGTGATTGCGGTCAGCGTCAAGCCTTTGGTGATCTTGGTTTGGGTTGGGGCCACCCTCTTCTTGATTGGTGGCTTCATTGCCACGTTGCGCCGCTACCTTGAGAACCATGCCCTATTGGCCGGGGTGCGTCCGCGCCTGCCACGCGGTTGGTCGTTGGGCGGCGCACGACTTGGTTCGCGTGGAGTTGGCCGATAGGAATCATGCACGATCATTACGAGACCCTGCAAGTCCACCCCAAGGCCGACACGGAGGCGATCCGTGCGGCCTATGGGCGTATGTGTGAACGTTATGCTCCCGAACGGCTCGAAGGGGCCGCCGAGGAGTTGCAGCAGCTTGCACGTCAGCGCCGCGAGGCGCTCGATCACGCCTATGCGATCTTGAGCGATCCGCAGTTGCGGGCGGCCTATGATGCTGAATTGGCGGCGACGGCTGTGACTGCCGAACCCGATGATGCGGTGCAAGAGGCGCCCGCTGAGGATGAGGAGTTGGACTATCGGCCCTTGCCGCCAGCAGGTCGTCAGGAGCGCCCGCCGGGCTTTGATACCCAGCCGACGCGCCGCCGCGCACGAGCGCAGGCGCGTGGACGCGGCGCAGCCCGTCCGCCTCTGCCGGAGTGGGTGGCCCCAACCGTGATTGTAGCGGTCTGCACCTTTGCGATTGTACTGACCACCCTGATTACGACGGTACTCTGGGCCCCAACGCCAACGGCGGTCAGTGGCCCTCAGATCATCGATCCCAATGTTGCTGATCCGGCCCAACCCAACATGGAGCAGATGCTCAGCCAATTTGAAGCCCAGGTTATCTCAGCGCGCCAGGTGGTCAACAACATCCCGGATCACCCCAATGCGTGGTTGCAGTTGGGCAATGCGCTCTACGATAGCGTGATGGTGTTACGCGAGCGGCTTGATCAGGGCGATCTCAATGTTCAGAGCCTCTACATCGAGCGGCTCCCGCGCTGGCTTGAGGCGGCGGATGCCTACCGGCGGGCGAGCGAACTTGATCCCACGAGCGCCCTCGCGCATGCCGATCTAGGCGCAAGCCTCTGCTACTACGGTCAGAGCATCAACGACCAGAACTACATCCGCGAAGGCACCATCGAGGTTGAGCGGGCCTTAGAGCTAGACATTATGGAAGGGCGGGCGCTCTTGGGCGCGGGGATTTGTTACATCTTCGCCGATCCACCGCGTCGCAGCGAAGCCATCGAGCAGTGGCAGCGGCTGCTGCTACTCCCCGACGTAGAGCCGGGCTTAATCTTCCAGGCGCGCCAACTGCTCTTGGAGCATGCTCAGTAGTTTTACAGGACGCATTACGTTAGCTGCCGGTGGGGGTTTGGGGGAGGCTTCGCCTACCCCAAAAAAACTGTTAGCGCGAAAAAGCTCTGGGCCGTGACGTTGGCTCGGTGGCTGAGCCTGCCGAAGCCACCGAGCCAACGCGACGCATCCCTACGAGCCCAAGGCTTTTTCGTGCTAACAAAAAACTCTTTTGTTCCGTGTTGGCGGCGAAGCCGCCAACACGGAACAAACAACGAGGTTTGAGGCGCAGCCCCAAGAGCGAATTTTAGGGCGGTAGCCCGAAACCTTTAGATTTCGTTAAAAATCTTCAGCAGCAGATGGGGCATAAGCGGCTTATGGAGGTAGTGGGTGGCCCCGGCAGCACGACAACGCGCCTCATCGTTGGGGCGATCAAGGGCAGTGAGGGCGATCAGCGGGGTATTGGCGAGCGCCGGGATTGCCCGGAGGCGCTGAATCAGCTCGATGCCAGCCAACTGGGGCATCTGCAGGTCAATCACCATGAGGTCGGGCAGGATTGCGTTGGCAGCCTGGAGACACTCTTTGCCATCATGGGCAATGCGTACCTGATAGCCAAGCCCAGAGAGGAGGGTTTCGTACCAGATCAGATTGGGGCCATGGTCATCGGCAAGCAACACACGCAAGCCTTGTTGCACCGTTTTGGGCTGTTGCTGTAATAGTGGTTCACTGCCTGTCGCTAGGAAAATCGTAAAGCGACTGCCTTGACCTAGCTTGCTGGTAACACGAATACTGCCCCCCATGCGATCTACCAGTCGCGCCACGAGGGCTAGGCCCAAGCCAGTGCCCGGAAATTGGCGTTGCAGGCCACTATCAATCTGCACAAAGGGTTGAAAGAGCATGTCCATATCGTCTTCAGCGATACCAATGCCATTATCTACAACTGTAAAGACAACGTGGCCCACCTCGGGCTGCCAGGTTGCCTGAAAATCAACATGACCACCGGCAGGCGTAAACTTGATCGCATTGGCCAGCAGATTGAGGAGAATTTGGCGTAACCGCCGCCCATCAGTGAACACCAGCGGTAGAGCTGGATCAAGTTGTAAACGCAGAGTCAACTGATGTTTTTCTGCGGTCGTACTCATCAAGCGCTGGCAGGCTTCACAGAGATCTTGGATGCTGACCGGTTCCACTTCGAGATAGAGCCGGTCGGCCTCGATCTTCGAGAGATCGAGCAGATCATTAATCAACTCTAGCAGGTGGCGGCCACTCTCACCAATCGTGACGACGGCATTATGCTGACGTGGGTTCAGATGACCATAGAGTTGTTCAAGGAGTGATTCAGCCCGACCAATGATCGCATTGAGCGGCGTGCGTAGCTCATGGGTCATGTTGGCCAAAAACTCATTCTTGAGGCGATTGGCGCGATCCAGTTGGGCATGTGCAGAACTCAGATCATTGTAGGCTTGACGCAAGGCATCTTCGGTCTGTTTGCGGAGGGTTATGTCACTCGCAATGCCCAAAATGAAAGCGATCTGTCCATTATGCTGGCGTTGGAAGACCATCTCACGGCAATAGAACCAGCGCCACTGCTCGGCTGCATCACGCAGACGATACTCAAATTCCACCAGCGTATCATCAGCAAGCGTGGTCATCTGCTGAAAATGGGCCTCAAGTTTATCGAGATCGTCAGGATGAACGAGGTTCATCGGGATATGCCCAGAGAAATTCGTGGTGTAGGGCGCTTCATAACCAAGCATCGTGAGCAAAGATCGGTTGGTATAGGCGAAGCGCCGTTCAGCAAGGTTGTAGGTGTAGATAAAATCGGGGGTTGCCGCATTGATACTGCCGACCAACTGAAGGTTGTGCTGCAAGCTCGATGAATGTTCAACGAAGCGCGCTTCAAGGTTACGCTTGCGATCCTCTACCTCAAGATCATCGCGTCGCAGATCATCAATGTCGGTCATCGTGCCAAGCATGCTCATTGGGTAGCCTTGGGCATTCCAGCGCGCTTGACCGCGAATTAAGAACCAGCGGTATGTGTCCTGTGTATCACCAGTATGGAGGCGAATTTCAACATTAAAGGGCTGACGCTGCTGCAAATGGGCATTCAATTGATTATCGAGATATTCAAAATCATCAGGATGGATCATCTGGAAGATGGACTTATCCCGCTCAACATACTGTTCGGCAGGTCGTTCGAGCAATTCGTGCATCCGCGAGGAGAAGAGGATCCGGTGATTAGGAATATCCCACTCCCAAAAGCCATCACCAGGGCCAATGGAAGCCGTTGTCGGCACTTCAGCCGTTGGTGCATCCAAGAGTTGGGCATAATCAGTAATATCTCGGTTGATGCTCACCACGCCACAATGTTCAGCCGTGTCATTGTAGATAACACTGACGGTTGAATGGATGGTGAGGGTCTGACCATTCCGATGGCGCTGCTGGATCTGACCACTCCACCAGCCCTGCTGGATCAATTGGGTTTTGATGGCCGCATAGTTAGGCAAAGGGCTATAGTCGGTCTGGAGTACTTGATCAACCGCATGCCCAAGCACTTCTGCATGTTGCCAACCATAGATACGTTCAGCGGCACGATTCCAACTCGTAATCAAGCCCTGCAGGTCTACCGTGATCAGCGCATCATGCATATTGTTCATAATCTGTAGCGCGAGGTTTGCGGTGAGAGTCATAGCGTTCAATTCTTTTGGGTGTGATCAACATGTGTAGCTAGGGTGTGCGAGGGAACCTGGTTCCCTCGCGCTCCCCCCAAAGACCATATCATGTATTCAACAACCCATAGCGTAGGGCATAGACAGCCGCTTGGGTACGGTCAGAAACATTGAGCTTGGCAATGATATGCTCAACATGGTTCTTGACCGTTCCAGGGCTAATGCCAAGCCGTTCCGCAATTTCGCGGTTGGTCAGACCCTCGGTGACCAGATGGAGTACTTCGCGCTCACGGCGGGTCAAGGGGGGGCGTTGGCTGAGGGTGTATTGCTCATCGCTTGCAGCGCGGCGCAAGAGATCGGCAGCTTGGTTGCCGTGCAACAGCGCCTCACCGCGCATCACCTGGCGGGCCGTGTCAAGGATTTCGGCGCGCGAAGCGTCCTTCAACAGGTAACCTGCCGCACCACTGCGCAATGCTTTCACCACATATTCAGGATCAGCATGGAAAGAGACGATCAGCACACTGGTGAGGGGCGCAACGCTCTTGATCGCCTTGGTGGCCGCAAGGCCATCAAGCACCGGCATGCGTACATCAAGCACCGCTAGGTGGGGCTGAAGTTGCTGGCATAGCTCAACTGCTGCTTGACCATTGGCAGCCTCACCAACAACCCGCATATCGCGGGCATGGTCAAAGACCGAGCGTAAGCCCGCGCGCGAGAGGTCGTGGTCGTCTGCAATAATGATATGGGCCGGGCCGGATTCACGAGTGCTAGAACGGGTTGATTTGCTCATCTGTTCCTCAGTTCTCCTGTTCTCCTGTCTTTCTGTTCCTCTGTTCCTCAGTTCTCCTGTTCTCCTGTTCTTCTCACCCCCAAAGGCAACTCGGCGATCAATCGGGTTCCACCCTCTGGCGGGCTCGTAAGCTGAACCCGGCCCCCAAGCAGCGCGGCACGGTCGTGCATGGTACGTAGCCCTAACTGTTGACCAAGGGGGGCGGTGGTGGCAGAGGGGGCAAAGCCACGCCCTTGGTCGGCGACACAGAGACGCACATGAGCGCCATGGTTGGTTAAGGTCAGGGTCGCTTGGCTTGTAGCAGCATGCTTGCGCACATTGGTCAGTGCCTCTTGGGCAATCCGAAAGAGTGCGATCTCGACGGCGGGGGCGAGGCGCTGGCTGCCTAGATCTTCGTGCAAGACCACCTCAAGGCCATCGGCAGCAAGCGCATTCGCGTGGAGGCGCAAGGCAGCCACAAGGCCCAAATCATCAAGTGCAGTTGGACGCAAACCAGCAAGCAGGCGGCGGGTCTCGCTGATCATACGGCGGCTAAGCTCAATTGCCCGTTCAAGGCTCGCACGGGCCTCAGGGCGGCGTATCGGGAAGTCGTACTGAAATTGTTCAAGTTGGCGATAGACTGCCGTCGCGGTTTGGGCTACTTCATCGTGTAGATCAAAGGCCAACTGGCGGCGATCCTCTTCGAGTAGATCGGCCTTGATCCGATCACTAATGTCGCGCACAACAATCTGGGCGGCAGGGGCATCAGCCCAGACAAACCAACTGCCATCAAGCTCAACTGGGCGGTGGAGACCAGTTTGGGCAACGAGGCTCGCGTTCAATTGGCTCAGGGCAGACTCCTCGGTCATTAGTTGTTCAAACCAGTGCTGAAAACGTAGCCGGTCGGTAGGATTGAGCAGATCGCAGAGCTGTTGCCCCACGAGTTGCTCAGCCTGTGGAGCGGCAACAAGGTGCGCCATAGCTGGATTGGCAAGTGTAATCGTACCATCATGAGCCAACATCACCAGACCATTAGGTGAACGTGAAAAGAGCATCTCGAAGCGTTGCTGTTCATCCAATAAAAGCCGGTAGCGATTGAGGTTCACAATCGTCCGCACGCGCATCCGCAACTCTCTCCGGTCGAAGGGTTTGGTAACAAAATCATCACAGCCAGCAGAAATACCATCGAGGCGCGCTTTGCGATCATCCAGCGCCGTGACGATAACCACCGGCATCCGAGCGGTCTGAGGGTTGGCACGCAGTTCACGACAAACCGTGAGGCCATCAATATCGGGCATCATTAAATCAAGCAGAATCAGATCGGGCATATGGTCATGGGCCATCCGCAGAGCCTCGGCCCCACCAGCGGCAAAGAGCAACTCATAGCCCTGGCCCATCAACATCTCGTGCATAACGTCGCGTGAAGATTCTAGGTCATCTACAATAAGAATGCTAGGTAAACGAGTCATAGTAGAGATTGTACCAATCACCCTTGAATATGCCACATAATCAAGAACACTAACGCCTATTGAGATGCCATGTTCGGCAATCTACAATCTACAATCTACGATCTGCAATCTGCAATCTACAATCTACAATCTACAACCTGAAATAGTATTATACAACTTCCCGCCTTGCATGGATGGGCAATCTCTTGCATAATGCCGCAATGGTGATTATATGGCAATCATCCAGGCAGGCTATGCGCCCAGCAATGTGGCTCAACTGGCTCTTGTTAGTTGCAGTGCCAGGGGCGTTGTTGGTCTGTACCTTCCATTGCCTCTTTGCTCACTACCTTTTGCCGCAAACCAACACACCTCAGGGCCAAGCTTCACCCTTTTTGTGTGGTCACTTCTTCACTGTTGAAAACCCAACGGCGCAACCGCCACCACTCAGCCCCAGTGTCTTCCAAGGGCTGATCCAGGCGCTTGCAACCATTGCAGCCGGTTTTGCAATCCTGCTGGTGCGTTGCAACCCAGTGTTCCTTGCGCCGTCCCCTCTCTATACGCGCCTCGGCGAGCCACCACCAGCGCCGCCGCCGCAGTGGTAAGCCTCCCGGCGGGGGTTCGGGGGTGGCGAAGCCTCCCCTGAAGAATGATTTCTTTCGTGTTGGCGGCGAAGCCGCCAACACGAAAGAAATAAAGAGGGTTTGGGGCAAAGCCCCAACAATATGGAACGTAGCACGATAGCCCAGAGGGGCATGGTACCGCCGTGCCCATGAACCTTTGGTCACATGACCAAATAATACAGGAAGGATATACTCCCATGCTTCGCATCCAAGCGATCATCATAACGCTGTTGGCTGCGCTGGCCCTTGCGGCTTGCGCTGAGGCACCGACCACCGCGCCCGCGCCCGCTGCCGAACCCGCTGCTGATGCGCCCAGCTACACCTTGGGCGATTTGACCTTGACCGACCCCTGGATTCGGCCCCGTAGCCAAGCCGAAGTTGAGGCCGGGCCGATCAATACGGGCGGCTACCTGCTGATCAGCAACCAGGGCAGTGAACCCGACTTCCTCATCGATGCGGCTGCGGGCGATCTCTCTGAGGTGGTCGAGTTGCATACCATGGTCATGGATGGCGATGTGATGCGTATGGATCAGATCGAGCGCATTGAGATTCCTGCTGGCGGCACGACAGAGCTACGCCCCGGTGGCCTGCATGTCATGTTCATCGGCCTCAATCGCGGCCTCGAACCTGGTGACATCATCAAGCTGAACTTGACCTTTGAGCGCAGTGGTACCATCGAGGTTGACGCGGTTGTGCGTACGCCGCCGCAGAACTAATACCATTTCAGATGGTAGATGGTAGATGGTAGATTGCCGAACATGGCGTCCCAATGAGCTTTAGCGTTCTCAATGATGCGGCATGTTCAATGGTCATTGGTAGAACTAGGTATGCAACCACAGAGGCATAGAGCAGAACGAGATGGCGAGATACATTCAACCACAAGCCCTCTGTGAACTCTATGCCTCTGTGGTGAAAAACAGGGAAACCTATGTTGCGTTTCATCATCCTAACGATCCTCTTGGTGGTTGGGCTCAGTGCGTGTTCAGGCCCGCCCGAACTGAAGGGTACGGTGATTGATCCACCGCTGCCCGCGCCCGATTTTACCCTGACCGACCATAATGGCCAACCCTTCACCCTGAGTGAACAAAAGGGCAACATCGTGATGCTCTACTTCGGCTTCACGCTCTGTCCCGATATTTGCCCAATTGAGTTGGCCAACCTTGCGGCGGTCAAACGCGAGTTGGGGGCTGCTGCGGAGACCATGCAGGTGGCGCTGATCACGGTTGATCCTGAACGTGATCTGCCCGAACGGCTGGAACTCTATGTCCAAACCTTCGACCCCGATTTCATTGGTCTGCATGGTGATACGGAGACGCTTGAGCCGATCTATCGTGATTATGGGGTCTTTGTGCAGCGGCGCGAGTTGCCTGAATCGGCAATGGAATATACCATTGACCATTCGGGCTTTGTCTATCTGATCGATAAGGCGGGGCGTTGGCGCATGCTCTATGCCCATAACACGCCCACTGCCGATATTGTCAGTGATCTGCGCGTGTTGCTGCGCGAGTAGATAGAAAAGCGAAAGTTCGTTATTAAGAAGCTGTCTGAAAAGCTAGTGGGCACGCGTTGGAGTGCCGGCTTTAGCCGGCTGAAGCCGGCACTCCAACACCAGTTCATAGACTTTTCAGAAAGCCTCTAAGAAACTATGGCTATACTACGTACATTCATATTGGTATTCGTCGGCCTGATCTTGCTGGTAGGCAGCGCAGTCACCGCCTTTGGGCTTTACCAAGAGCGGCGGGAGGCGCAACGCAGCCTGGTGGTGCGGGTCGAGCCTGGCACGGCGGCTATGCTCGCTGCGGGCGAGCCGCTAGAGCTCTTTCCGCTGGAGCTTACACTGCGGCTGGGTGAACAGGATACGCTGGTGGTACAAAACGATGATGTTGAGCCGGTTACGATTGGCCCCTACCGGGTTGCACCAGGGCAGCGCTTCGTGCAACGCTACGAGAGTCCGGGTATCTTTGAGTTGTACTGTTCACTCCATGGGGATGAGAATTTACGCATTGTGGTGATCCGTTAGCGAGTAGCGAGGATGCGTGAGGCGAAGCGACGTGGGCTTCATGCCATCGTATCCTTGCACCTTCGCAAGGCGAAGCGGCGTGGGCTTCGCGTCATCGCATCCTCGCGCCCTCGCAAAAGGTACTTATGATTCCTTTTGTCGATCTCAAAACCCAATACCAAAACCTCAAAGCCGAAATTGACCAAGCTGTGCTTGAGGTTCTCGCACGGAGCCAGTTTGTCTTGGGGCCAGCGGTGGCGGCGTTTGAGGAGCAGTTTGCGGCCTATTGCCAGACGCGCTACGCTGTGGCGGTAAACAGTGGTACTAGTGCGCTCCATCTGGCACTCTTGGCGGCGGGGGTGGGGCCAGGGGATGAGGTGATTACCACACCGCATACGTTCATTGCTACAGTGGCTGCGATTGCCTATACTGGCGCAACGCCCGTCTTTGTGGAGATTGAACCAGACAGCTTTACGCTCGATCCGGCCAGACTTGCAAGCGCAGTGACCCCGCGTACCAAGGTGCTGTTGCCGGTGCATTTGTATGGCCAAGCGGCGGCAATGGAGGCGGTCATGGCCTTTGCCCAGCAGCATGGCCTCGTGGTGATCGAAGATGCGGCGCAGGCTCACGGGGCTGAATACCAAGGGCGGCGCGTGGGTAGCATTGGTGCGCTGGGCTGCTTTAGCTTCTACCCAGGCAAGAATCTGGGAGCCTATGGCGAAGGCGGTGCGCTTACCACCAGCGATCCGGAGTTGGCACGCAAGCTGCGCATGCTACGCGATTGGGGCGCAGAACGGCGCTACCACCATGAAATCCAGGGCTTTAACTACCGCATGGATGGCATCCAAGGGGCCGTGCTGGGGGTGAAGTTGCGCTACCTTGAGCAGTGGATCGAGGCGCGCCGGGCTCTAGCCGCCCGCTACACAGCGGCCCTCACGCCCTTGGGTATCCGTGTGCCCACCGCTCGCCCGGAGTGTCGCCATGTCTACCACATCTACGCAATCCGCGACGCCCGACGTGACGAGTTGCAGTCCTTTTTGCAGCAACAAGGCATAAGCACAGGTATCCACTACCCCATCCCGGTGCATCTGCAAGGAGCCTTTGCCGCACTTGGCTATCAGGCTGGCACATTCCCCCAGAGCGAAGCGGCAGCCCGCGAAGTCCTCTCGCTGCCGCTCTACCCGGAGTTGCAGCCCGAACAACAGGATCAGGTGATCGCTGCGCTGGCGGAGTGGAGCGGAAAGGAGGAAAGCGTGCTATAATCTAGTCAGACTAGACAGGAGGCAAGGCATGACCCATACATGGCAACTACAAGAAGCGAAGAGCAAGTTTAGCGAAGTGGTCGAACAAGCAATGACCCATGGCCCGCAACTGATTACAAGACGTGGGGTAGAGGTGGTGATCGTGGTGTCGTATCGCGAATATCGTGCCTTGACACTCATGCAGACAAAGCTCTCACAATTCTTTCGTGAATCACCTTTAGCAGAGCAAGAACTTGATCTAGAGCGTGATCCGAGTCCGGTGCGTGGAGAGTTCTTGTTGTGAAATATTTACTCGACACCAATGTACTCTCCGAATTGGTGAGTAAAGCCCCAAACCAGGCCGTGATTGAGTGGCTTGATGCGCTTGAGCCCCATGCTGTCTATCTCAGCGTGATTAGTATTGGTGAAATTCGTAAAGGAATTGAAAAGTTGCCTGCATCTAAGCGCCGTGAACAGGTGATGGCTTGGCTTGAACACGATCTCCTGTTTCGCTTCCAAGGCAATATTGTTGAATTAACCCTCGAAGTGATGCTCACATGGGGCGCGTTAGTCGGGCGTCTTGAAGCGAATGGTACGCCGCTTCCCGCCATCGATTCACTCATTGCAGCCCTTGCGCTCCATGGCGACTTTGTGCTTGTAACGAGAAATGACGAGGATTTCAAGCATACAGGCGTCACTATTGTGAATCCCTGGAAGTTGGCGTAAACTCTACCCGAAGAACCTTCTTTCGTTGGTGTTGGTGACGTAGCTACCAACACCAACGGAAAAAAAGGAACCACATATGGCTACCACAAGCCCCAAGCGGGTATTGCTCACTGGCGGTGCCGGGCTCATTGGTTCGCACATTGTTGATCTGCTGGTAGCCGAACGCGCCCAGGGGCGCTACGGCGAGATTATTATTCTCGACAATTTCGTGCGGGGTCGCCGCGCTAATCTGGCGGCAGCGTTAGCCCAAGCCCCCCTGACGATTATCGAGGGCGATATTACCGATGCCGCCCTCGTGCATGATGTGATGCAAGGGGTGGATCTGGTCTTCCATTTGGCCGCGATCCGCATTACCCAGTGCGCCGAAGAACCACGCTTGGCCCACGATGTCTTGGGCAGCGGGACGTTCAATGTGCTGGAAGCCGCCGTTAAGGCTGGTGTGCAAAAGGTGGTTGCCTCTTCCTCCGCCTCGGTCTACGGTATGGCCGAGCAATTCCCCACATCCGAGGCCCACCATCCCTACCAGAATCGCACGCTCTACGGCGGGCTTAAGCTCTACAACGAGGCGTTGTTGCGTAGCTTCCACGAGATGTATGGCCTCGATTATGTGGCCCTGCGCTACTTCAATGTCTACGGGCCGCGTATGGACATCCACGGAGCCTATACCGAGGTACTGATCCGCTGGATGGAGCGCATTAGCACAGGTCAGGCACCGCTCATCTTTGGCGATGGGCGCCAGACCATGGACTTTATCTATGTGACGGATATTGCCCGTGCCAACCTGTGCGCCGCTGAAGCAAACGTGAGCGATGCGGTCTTTAATGTGGCCAGTGGGCGCGAAACGAGCCTGAGCGAACTGGCCGATGCACTCATGGAGGTCATGGGTGTCAACCTGCCCCTAGAGTATGGCCCCGAACGCAAGGTCAACCCAGTACCCCGGCGCCTCGCCGCCACCAGTGCCGCCCGTGAGCAGTTGGGCTTCCAGGCCGAAGTGGACCTGCGTCAGGGCTTGCGTGCCTTGGTCGCCTGGTGGCAACAGGAAAAGGGGTAGAACTTTAGAGGCTGTCTGAAAAGTCTATCAACTGGCGTTGGAGTGCCGGCTTCAGCCGGCTAAAGCCGGCACTCCAACGCGTGCCCACTAGCTTTTCAGACAGCTTCTTAGCAGGGTTTGGGTGGGCCTGGCCCTCCCAAAAATTCTATAACAACCATGATCAAAATCCCCCTCACCAAACCATACGTCGGCACTGAAGAGGCGCAGGCGGCTCAACGGCCCATTCTGGCGGGCTGGCTGACCCAAGGGCCAGAGGTGGCAGCCTTTGAGCAGGAGTTTGCTGCGTTTTGCGGGGCTGCCCATGGCGTTGCGGTGGCCAATTGTACTGCGGCGCTCCATCTGGCCCTGCTCGTTCTGGGGGTTGGCCCCGGCGATGAGGTGGTGACGGTGAGCCACTCCTATATTGCTACAGCTAATGTGATTCGCTACTGCAATGCTAACCCAATTTTTATTGACATTGATCCAAGAACTAGTAACATGGATGCATCCTTGATCGCAGCAGCATTGAGTCCACGCACCAAAGCGATCCTGGTTGTCCATCAGATGGGCATGCCAGCCGATATGGCTCAGATCAATGCGCTCGCCCAGCACCACAAGCTTCCCGTAATTGAGGATGCTGCCTGTGCCAGTGGGAGTAGTATCAACTGGCAGGGTACGTGGCAGCAGGTGGGGCGGCCCCACAGCACGATGGCATGCTTCTCGTTCCATCCGCGAAAAGTAATCACCACGGGTGACGGCGGCATGATTACGACCGACAACCCTGAGTATGCGGCCCAGTTGCGTCTGTTGCGTCAGCATGGCATGAGCGTCAATGATCGGGTGCGCCATAGTGCGACCCAGGTTGTCTTTGAGGAGCATCGCATCGTGGGCTACAACTATCGCATGAGCGACGTGCAGGCCGCCATTGGCCGTGAGCAACTGAAGCGTCTGCCAGCGCTTGTGGCCGCCCGACGGCGTCTGGCTGCCCGCTATATGCAATGCTTGGCTGCGCTTCCGGGCCTAGAGTTGCCCCATGAACCTGCGTGGGCCCAGAGCAATTGGCAGAGCTTTTGGGTACGTCTGCCCGCCACATGCAAGCAACGCCGCGTGATGCAGACTATGCTCGACCATGGGGTTGCTACCCGCCGTGGGATCATGAATGCCCACCGCGAAAGGCCCTACCAGCGCCCCGCAGGCTACCAACTGCCCCACTCCGAAGCGGCCCAGGATCACAATCTCATCCTGCCCCTCTACCCCCAAATGAGCGATGCGGAACAGGATTATGTGGTGGAGGTGCTGGAACAGAGTCTTTGTCAAGCAAGAACAGAGGAGCAGAAGAACAGAGGAACAGAGGAGCAGAAGAACAGAGGAACAGGCGAAGCCTCTCCCGAAAAAATTTGTTAGCGCGAAAAAGCTCTGGGCCGCGCCGCTTGGCTTCGACAGGCTCAGCCAGCGGCGCGGTGGGGGCCTAGCCCCAAGAGCAGATTTTAGGGTTACCGTAACCCATCCCATGATTCTAGAAACCAACTGATGAGACCAAACGATAGCGATCAGCCACTACAAGGTGCCCGCCTCAAGCGGCGCAAACTGCTCCTCTTCTCCAATAACGTTGCGATGGGGGGGATGGAAGCCCATATACTGCTCTTGGCGCGCCATCTTGACCAAACCCAGTTTGAGGTATATGCGATCTGTCCCGCTTGGGAGCCGACGCGGCTCTTTAATGAGCGCATGGCGCATGAGGTTGACCATTTTGCAACGGTGACTCCGGATCGACGTTACGGCTGTGTGAAGCAGGTGGTTGAGACGTGGCGCTTCTGGAAGTTGCTGCACACCTGGCGTATTGAGGTGTTGCATATGCACTCAACTGGCTATCAGGGGCTGACTGTTGCCTTTCTGGTTGCCCGCTTGAGTGGTGTGAAACGCATCTATGTGACGGAGCACCTCGCGCCTGAACAGGCATTACCCTTGCCTAAGCGGGTGATGCGTAGCCTCTTTAGTCTGTTGCTCAACGGCATTGTTTGTGTCTCTGAGAAGAACCACCGCTTGCGTGCGCACTACATCTTGACGCCACCAAAGCGCACGATCGTGGTTGCAAATGGGGTTGATCCCGATGAATTTACCCCGCTGCCGGCCGAGCAGCAGGCTGCGTTGCGGCGTGAGTATGAACTACCCGCCGATGCACAGATTGTTGGTTCCGTCGTGCGCTTTGAGCCAGAAAAGGGGCTGGGTGATCTGATGCTTGCCTTCCAACAGATCCGCGCCAGTTGCCCCCAAGCCTACTTGCTATTGGTGGGTGATGGCTCACTGCGCGAAGCATTGGCACAACAAGCGGCCCAGTTGGGCCTGGCGGAGTATGTGCGCTTCACCGGCTTTCAGCGCGACCCCAAGCCCTTCCTGAGCATTATCGATGTCTTTGTGCTGCCGGTGCCGTTTGGCTCAATGTCCATTGGTCTGCTTGAGGCAATGGCGATGGGTTGTGCCGTCGTGATTACCTTCGGCGGGCCTGGCGAGGCGGTGGTGCATGAGCAACACGGCTTCTGCGCCGAGCCGCATAACCCGGCTTCATTGGCCCACTACATCCTGATGCTCCTAGAAGACCCCGCGTTGCGCCAGCGGCTCGGTAGCGCAGCGCGCCAGCGTGTCGAAAGCGCTTTTTCAGCGCAACGTGTCGCACGCACCTTGGCTACGTTGTACCAACAATAGGATAGAGCAACGAGGAAGTAGGAAATAGCGCAAACTGACTATAACCCATAGGGAAGATGTCAGAAATGCGCTTATAGCTTTACAATCTTGCGAGGATGCGTGAGGCGAAGAAGCGAGGATTTCGCGTCCTCGCGTCCTCAAACCAGCCCATATGATCAAATTACTCAAACAGAGCATCATTCAGCGCTTCGATGCACTAGGCAACCACTTGCTTAGTCCGCCGCGTAGCGGCTTTGGCTACTTTGTGCATCATGGGCCGCGTGACCAGCCCAAGCTCGCGTTGACCTTCGATGATGGCCCGAGCCGCCCGTGTACCGAGCAGTTGCTTGAGGCGCTGGATCAACTTGAGGTCAAGGCGACGTTTTTTTGCTTGGGGGTGAATGTGGGCTACCACCCTGAGCTTGTGTTGCACATGTACCAAAGGGGGCATGTCATCGGCAACCATTCGGGATGGCATAGCCGTAAACGTGGCCTGCTGCCATGGGCCGATCTCAGCCATATCCGGGCGGGCGAGGAGGCGATCTATGCGGTGCTAGGGGTGCGCCCGCGTTTCTACCGTCCGCCCTGGGGCTGGCTTACGCCCTGGGAGGGCCGTCGGCTCGCACGGGCGGGCTATACCATCATTGGGTGGGATGTCTATACGCTGGATTGGGTCATTCCCGAAGTGGATGCTGTTACGCTGGCCCGCGACGCCTGCCGGGTGGCGCAAGCGGGCTCAATCTTTTGTTTTCACGACGCCAAGCCGTGGGAACCGCTTTGGGAAAAGCGCGAAACCACCCGTGCGATCAAGCTCCTTGTGCCCGAATTGCGCGCCCAAGGCTATGAGTTTGTTACATTGGCTGAATTGTTGCATCGTCCGGCATATGGGTAAATATGAAAATTCTCACCCCCATTGATGATAGCTTCTGGTGGGAGGTTGCGCGCCGGTGTAGGTATGCGACCTTCTACCATACGCCCCTTTGGCGTGATATTGCGCGGCGTAGCTTTCCGGGGCGCTACCGCGACGTAAGCTTTGGCGCTATCCTGCCCAGTGGGGTGCGGGTGGTCTTTCCGTTGCTGCAAAGCGAGCGCCTTATCCCACTGCGCTGGCTCTATTCTACTTTCGAGAATTGTTACGGTGGCTTCATCGCCGATGGCCCAGTGACAGATGACGAAGCGCTGCGCCTCTATCAACAAAGCTGCGGTCATACCACCTATACCTTCTATACCACCGATAACCCCTTTGCGCCGCCGCTTATGCCCAACGTACAAACCCTGCTTCAGCCGGTCTACCGTGAGCCGGCCTATATATTGCCCCTTGCAGGCGATCTGAAGCAGGTCATGAAACGCTTTAAGCACGGGCGTGTGACCTGCTACCGCAGTGGTTTGCGTCAGGGGGTGCAGGTGCGGGTAGCGCGTTCACTTGCTGAATACCGCGCCTACTACGCGAGCTACCGCGATGCGGTGGAACGCTGGGGCGAGGCTGATGACTATGGTTACCCGTGGGAGATGTTTGAACAGATCTACTATTTGAGCCAAGAACACCCTGAACAGATCAAAACCTGGCTCATGCTGGTCAATGGCCAGATTGCAGGTGGGCGCTTGGCGCTCTATTGGAATGAATGTGCTTCACTCTGGCACGGCTCGGCACACCGCGACTTTCTGCGCTACAATGTGATGACGGTGGGCGATGTGGAGATTATGCGTGTAGCGCTCGAACAGGGCTACCGCTACTTCGATTTTAATACAAGCAGCCTCAAAAAAGGAGTCATGGAGTACAAACAGCGTTTTGGTTGTGAACAACGCGAGGTGACCATGTGGCGTTTTCAGCAACCTTGGCTGCGTTCGCTGCAACAATGGTATTGGAAGGTCAAAAAGTATTAGTGGAGGAACATATGTTCCGAAGAGCCATAATCATATTCAGCTTCTTGCTGCTCACCACTGCGTGCAGCCTGGAAGCGCGCATTCCTGAACCGCCGAGTACCATTGAGGCACTGCAAGCGCCAACCGAAACGCAGCCCACGGCTGAACCAGCGCCCACGGTAGATGCTGAGGCGGCTACGTTTACCGTGCAACGCGGTACGGTAGCCGCTGAGTTGGTGCTGAATGGCCGGGTGCGTTTCGTTGAGGTCGGGGCCAGCTTTGTCAAATCGGGCAGCATTGCGACGATTTTGGTCGAACCGGGCGAAGAGGTCACGCAGGGTCAACTGCTGGCCCAACTCTCTGGTGCCGACATGGAGGATCAGTTGCTGCAAGCGCGGGCCGACTACAACCAGGCCAATAGCGCCATCCAACAGGCAATTGCAGCCGCCCAAGTGGATGTGCAACGGGCCCAGTTGGGGGTGGAGGCGGCCCGGCTTCAGCTTGAAGATGCCAAACGCCCAGCGCGTCCCCACGAGATTACCAATGCGCGTGCGCTGCTCCAACAGGCCGAATCGCGTCTCTCCACGGTGCGTAATACGGTCTCTGCCACCAAGAATAATGCGCTTGAGGAGATGAATACCGCCGTGGTCTTCCTTGAGGTGGCCCAGCATCGCTATAGCGATGCGGTGCTTGTGTTTGAGACCATCAGTGCGCGTACTGAAGTGGGCCCAGACCTCGAAGAGGCCCGCGATGAACTGCGTGAGGCCCGCGAGAATCTGCGCAACGCTGAGGATCGGTTGGCGCGGGCACGTATTGCCTATGATACGGCGCTGGGCAATGAGGTTGCTGCGGTGCAAAATGCTGAGGCGGAAGTGATGGATGCCCAAGCCCAACTTGAGCGCCTGCTTGCTGGCCCCGATCCCATCGCCATTGCCGAGGCTGAACGCAATGTGCGCTTGGCCGAGGTTGGGGTGCAAGAGGCGAGCCTGCGCCTACGCCCCGATCCTATGCTCAGCCGCGCCGCCAGTTTGGCCCAAAATCAGATCCGCAACCTTGAACGTGAACTGGAATCACGCCAACTCTTTGCGCCCATTGCTGGTACTGTCACACGCATCGATCTCACCCGTGGCGGCACCGTCCTTGCCGATGCGCCCGTGCTGATTATTGCCGATGCTACGAAACAAGAGATCGTCACCGATTTCACAACTCATCGCACGACCCTCCCGATTGGTCAGCAGGTAGCCCTCAGCTTTGCGCGCTACCCCGGACAACAGATTGTAGGCACCATTACCGGCTTGCCAACGCGGCAGCGCGACACCTTTGATGGCCAGGTGGCCTCTCAGGGCTATACCATCAATTTCTCTGCGGGCGACCTCGATCTGGATGTTGGTGATCGCGTTCAGGTACGGGTTGATCTCGGACGGGCCGAAGGGGTACTCTGGTTGCCCCCTGCTGCCATTGACCGCAGTGAGGCTCAAGCCTTCGTGATCCTGCGTGATCGCGCTGGCGAGCGACGGGTTGATGTTGTGTTGGGCCTCGAAAGTCCTGAACGCATTGAGATTCTCAGTGGGCTTGCCCAGGGCGACCTTGTGGTTGCACCCAATGCCTCGGTAACACCGTAATCCTTAGAAGCTGTCTGAAAAGCCGGGGGACACACGCTGGAGTGCCGGCTTTAGCCGGCCAAAGCCGGCACTCCAACGCCAAACCATAGACTTTTCAGACAGCCTCTTAGGGATGGTTTCAGGGCACTTTACCGTTTGTGAGGACGCGAGGACGCGAAGCCCTCGCCTCTTCGCCTCACGCATCCTTGCAACAAGAACTGGTATACCGTGTATCATATCGCGTTTATCCTTGAACAGGCGCTCGGCCATGTCACCCACAGCGTCAATCTGCAACAGATGGTGCCCCTAGAGGCCACGGTGCAAGCCCATTGGGCCTTGGTGCCGTTTCATCGCAAGGGCCTTGCTGCCCGGCTACCGGGCTATGGCAATTGGACAGTACGTGCAGGTTGGCGCGCCCGGATGCAGCTTATGCGCTTGCAGCGCCAGCATAAGCTTGATCTGCTCTTCTTCCACACCCAGGTACCTGCGACGCTGAACCTCGATTGGCTGCGGCGCATCCCGAGCGTTGTTTCGCTTGATGCAACCCCGCTACAGTACGATGAACTTGGCCCCTACTATGCCCATCAAGCAGGGCCCCTTTGGGCCGAATTGGCCAAATGGCGGCTCAATCGCGCATGCTTTACCACCGCACGCCACCTGGTCGTATGGAGCGCATGGACACGCCAAAGTCTCATCCGTGACTATGGGGTGTCGAGCGAGAAGATTAGCATTATTCGCCCCGGTGTTGTGGTGCGCGACTGGCAGCGCTCCCAACCCCGTAGCGACCACGCTGGCCCACTGAAGATTCTCTTCGTCGGTGGGAATCTTGAACGCAAAGGCGGGTTGCTGCTGATTGATGCCTTTCGTCGTCTTGAACGGGGGCGGGTTGAACTCCACCTGGTCACCCGCGATAGCGTTGCGCCCGAAGCCGGGATCTTCGTCTACAACGAACTGCAACCCAACAGCCCAGCGCTCAGGCAACTCTATGCCGAATGTGACATCTTTGCCCTGCCTACCTACGGCGACTGTATGCCGTGGGTACTCTCTGAAGCTAGTGCGACTGGCATTGCAATCATCACTACACCAGTCGGCGCCATCCCCGAAATGGTTTACGATGGCACAACCGGCCTGCTCGTGCCCCCCGGCGATTGCGACGCGCTTACGGTTGCCCTGCAACGCCTCTGCACCGATGCGCCGCTGCGCCTGCGCCTTGGCGCCGCCGCCTATGAACATGTGGCCCGTAACTACGATGCCCAGACCAATACCAAACGGCTGATTGATCTGCTGGAGTCGCTTGTATGAGCAACCAAATTCTTCTGACTGTCTCTGGCATTATTCCGCCCGACCGTGCAGACCAAGCGGATCGTGGTCAGCGTCAGCGCGCCGATTACCATGTGTTGGCTGAGGTGCTAGGCGCGGATCTCTTTGATGTTGCGGCTGCACGCCAAGCGACCGGCATGTTTGGCAGGCTGCTTGAACGGATCGCAGGCCAACATCTGCTGCTCGCCTGGGCGACCTTCCAGCAACGCCGTCACTATCAACTCATCTTTAGCGACGGTGAACAGATTGGCCTCCCCCTGGCACTGCTGCTCAAAATGGTCGCTTGGTTGCAACCCAAACGTCCGCGTCATATGATGATTGCACATGTTCTCTCTGTGCCCAAAAAGATGGTTTTTTTGGATTTATTCAAAATTCAGAGCCACATAGATACCTTTCTGGTCTATGCTTCAGCCCAAAAGCAGTTTATCGAGCAACGCTGGAAGCTGCCAAGCGAGCGCGTGGTGTTGACCCCCTTTATGGTAGATACGACCTTCTTCCGGCCCGACGCGGTTGTTCCTACCCCCCGCGAACGGCCCATGATCTGTTCGGTGGGCCTCGAACGCCGCGACTACCCGACACTTATGCGCGCCGTCGCAGACCTGCCGGTGGATGTGATGATCCTCGCGGCCAGCCCATGGTCGCGCCGTACCGATGGTACGGAGGGGCAGGCGCTGCCCGCCAATGTGCGTTTGCAAAAATTCAACCAATGCGAGCCACGCCAACTCTATGCCGATAGCACGTTCTTAGTCATGCCCCTTCAGCCGGTAGATTTCCAAGCGGGCGTGACGGTCATCCTCGAGGCGCTGGCCATGGAGCGTCCGGTGATCTGTTCGCGCATTCCGGGCCAGACCGACGTGATCGTTGAGGGGCAGCACGGTCTCTATGTGACCCCAAGCGACCCGGCAGCCCTGCGGGTGGCCATCGAGTACCTGCTGGCCCACCCCGATCAATGCACCAACATGGGGCGCAACGGACGCCGCCTCGTCGAGCAGCAGATGAGCCTTGAGGTCTATGCGGCTGGCCTAGCGCGTGAAGCGCAGAAACTCTTAGAAGCTGTCTGAAAAGCCGCAGGGCACATGCTGGAGTGCCGGCTTTAGCCGGCTAAAGCCCGGTACTCCAACGCCAACCCATAGACTTTTCAGACAGTCTCTTAGAGGCAGAGGAGGCAACAAAGGGATAGGGGTTTTTGTTAGGGAAGGTTTCAGAAACGGCCTTTCAGCTTTACCCTTGGAGTGCCGACGTTAGTCGGCATCCGGGGGTTGGCGGCGACCTCAGCCGACTAACGTCGGCACTCCCTAATGGCGCAAACGGTAACGTGTCCTGAAACCTTCCCTTATCATTATTTTACCGCGTCTCTCTCCCAACCTCCCAAGGAAGTAGTCCTATGCTCATGCCCATTGTGATCCTCATCGGCAGCGGCCTAGCGCTGATGGTAGCCTACCTGCTGCTGCTCACCCTTGCGGCCCTCTTTGCGTCACGTACCACCGCGCTACGCCGCGAAGCGCCGAGCCACCGTTTTATCATCATGGTACCAGCCCACAACGAGGAGCGTCTGCTGCCCCAGTTGCTCCAGAATCTCCAAGCGCTCGATTATCCCCCTGAGCTCTACCGTGTCCATGTGGTTGCCGACAACTGCGAGGATGGCACGGCTGAACTGGGGCGAGCCGGGGGCGCGGTGGTTCACGAGCGCAGCGATGCGAACCTGCGCGGTAAGGGCTACGCCCTCGAATGGCTGCTTGAGCGCATTTGGGCCAGCAATGAGCCCCACGATGCTATCGTCATTCTTGATGCCGATTCGGTGGTTTCGCCCAATTTCTTACGCATTATGGATACGCGCCTCGCCCGGGGCGAACGGGTGATTCAGGGCTACTATGCCGTGAAGCAGCCTGAAGGCGCGTGGAGTGTTGGGCTACGAGCGGTAGCCTTGATTCTGTTACACTACTTGCGACCCCAGGGGCGCGTTGTCCTTGGTGGCTCCACTGGACTCAAAGGCAATGGCATGGTCTTTGCTGCTGAGATTCTACGCCAGCACCGCTGGTCGGCTTCGCTCACCGAAGATATTGAGTACCACATGGAGCTCATTCTGGCGGGCGAGCGGGCCACCTTCGCCCCTGATGCACTGGTTCTGGCCGAAATGCCCGACAGCCTGCGCGCCGCGCAGAGCCAGAATGAGCGCTGGGAGCGCGGTCGCATGGAGATGATCCGCCGCTTTGTGCCCAATCTGTTGGGCCAGGCGCTCCGTCGCCGCAGCTTCCTGCTCTTCGATGCCGCCATTGAACAACTCATCCCGCCCTTCTCCGTACTGGTTGGCCTAAGTCTGCTCTTCGGCCTTACGGCGATCTTCATGCCTAGTCCGATCATCGTAGGCTTGGCATGTTTTATCATCCTCGGCCAGATCATCTATGTCTTCAGCGGCCTGCTGCTCGCCCGCGCGCCACGCAATATCTACCTTGCGCTCCTCTTCGCGCCCATCTTCATCATCTGGAAACTCTGGCTCTACCTACGGCTACTCCTTGGCCTCAAGCCGCGCGCGTGGGTACGAACCTCAAGGAATGAATAGCGAAACGAGGACGCGAGGACGCGAGGACGCGAGGACGCGAGGACGCGAGGACGCGAGGACGCGAGGACGCGAGGACGCGAGGACGCGAGGACGCGAGGACGCGAGGACGCGAGGACGCGAAGCCCTCGCCTCTTCGC
>NZ_NQWI01000248.1 GCF_002532535.1 Candidatus Viridilinea mediisalina | reverse complement strand
AAGTGCGACACGAGGCTGTCCGAATAACTGTTAAACGCTCTTTGATTATCAAGACTGATTTAACCTCATGTTCCATCATGAGTAACCTACCGGCACATGCGTCAATGGTAACGTTGGGGTGTGAAGCTGCCGGGACAAAGCTACCCGAGGATTAGCAACATTTTCAAGGGCGCTGGTTTGGATGGTATGGTGAAATTAAGTGAACTGCCGTTGACGTACCGTCATGCGCGAAAGAGTGAAAGTTGCTGACACACTCTGACCAAAAGGTAAGAAGCCAGGATGCAAGTACGTTTGCTATGAGCACATGGATGTTGAGCTTCCGGTATATAGGCAGCACCTAACCCACCCTGTTAAACGGACGGAACGTGGTAAGCCTGTACATCTCCATTGTTGCAAATGGTAGGGGTTTCGTGAGGAATCCACAATGGTGTGCAGGTATGGGAGGATGGATGAAGCGAAGGCCACCTTGTAATGAAGTGGATAGGGGTTCCGCATTTGCCCCCGGTGAAAACCGTGCAGACTTTCATCTGGTTCTCTGTTGCAAGAAAATTGTAATAAGACTTTTTATTTAGGAAATGCAAATGAAGCCCTACATAAAGGACTGTGCGCCTAAAGCCAACTACTCAAACTGGAACGCCATTGACTGGAAGAAAGTAGAGCGGTCGGTCAAGTCATTACAACTACGTATTGCAAAGGCAATAAGGGAAGGAAAACACAGTAAAGCCAAAAGCCTACAATGGATTCTGACCCACTCGTATCATGCCAAACTTTGGGCAGTGAAACGGGTTACTGAAAACAAAGGAAAACGGACGCCCGGCGTTGACAAGATACGCTGGAAAACCCCTAGCCAAAAACTATTGGCTGCCAAATCTTTAGTCAGGAAGGACTACAAAGCATTGCCACTTCGCCGTCTTTACATCCTTAAAAAGAACGGTAAGAAAAGACCGTTGGGGATTCCCACCATGAAAGACCGGGCTTTTCAGGCTTTACACCTTCTTGCCCTCGAACCAGTTTCCGAGACTCTGGCCGACAAAGGCTCGTATGGCTTCCGATTACTTCGAAGCTGTCATGATGCCTTGGAAAGATGCTTTATTCATCTCTCACGGTCGGACAGTGCCACTTGGATACTTGAAGGGGACATCAAGGGATGTTTTGACAATATCAGCCACCAATGGCTTATCGAGAACATCCCCATGGACAAAAAGATACTGCAACAATGGCTTAAAGCCGGGTTTATGGAAAACAAACAATTATTTCCAACCGAGCAAGGTACTCCGCAAGGGGGAATAATATCCCCTACCCTCGCCAACATGACCCTCGATGGCCTTGAAAACATGCTTGACAAAGCCTTTGGCATCTCAATAAGACCAGACGGCTGCCGTAAAAACAACAAGTATAAAATCCACCTTATTCGTTATGCCGATGACTTCATTGTTACGGCCAACAATAAGGGAATACTGGAAAACAAGGTCAAACCTCTCATTGAGGAATTTCTCGCCAATAGAGGATTACAATTATCGCAGGAGAAAACCAAAATTACCCATGTGACAGAAGGTTTTGACTTCCTTGGACAGAACATCAGGATGTATGCCAAAAACAAACTCCTGATGCGACCTTCAAAAGATAGCATCAAATCTGTTATGGGAAAACTCAAAGGGATTATTGTTAAACACAGGGGTTCACAAGCGGCCGTTTTAATCCGAAATCTAAACCGTGTCATAACCGGGTGGGCTAATTACCACAAACACGCCTGTTCAAAGAAGATTTTCTTCAAACTGGACAGGATATTGTGGCGAAACATCTGGAACTGGGCACGCAGAAGACACAACAACCTTGGATACAGAAAGATTGTATCTCTTCTGTTTATGACAATTGGCAACAGAAAATGGCAGTTCTTCGGAAAATTTTCCAACGGTAAAACAATCCTCCTGAGAATGTTTGCCCTTTTCAAAATTAGACGCCACAAACTCATTGCAGGGGCGGTTAATCCTTTTGACCCATATTGGGATGACTATATCCGTAAAAGAAAGTTGCGCAGGATTTTAGCCTGAATTTTCATATATTGTCGGGTGGTTTAATCCGCCTTTAGAGAGCTTGAGCCGTATGATGGGAAACTATCAAGTACGGTTCTTAGGGGACAAAGGCGGAGCAATCCGCCTGCGTTACCCGAC
>NZ_NQWI01000247.1 GCF_002532535.1 Candidatus Viridilinea mediisalina | reverse complement strand
AGATCTGCGAGGTCTGGTTAGCGGATTATTTACTGGAAGACCATAAGTCGGCACTACGACGGTAAAGCTGAAAGGCTATTGCTGAAACCATCCCTAAGCGCAATACCTTTCAGATAAGCTCGCGCAAAGCTCGCGCAAAGCTGCGAGGAGGCGAAGATGCGTGAGGCGAGGAGACGAGGACGCGAAGTTCTCGCCTCCTCGCCTCTCTTCTCAAAAAACCCGCGCCCCAGCACGTCAAAGATCGGCCTATCTATGCTACAATAGCGCCTATGCTACGCGAACGTGCATCGCTGCATCTACCCGGCAAGGAGGCGCTGATGGATGAACTGATTGAGCAGGTTGCCCAACGGATTGCAGAATTTCCTAGCCTGCCGAGTGCGACTCCGCTCCCTCGCACGCCCCCCCCGCGCGATCTCTCCTTCGCTCAACGCATTGACCATACCCTCTTGCGCCCTGAAGCAACTCCGGATCAGATTACGAGTCTGTGTGAAGAGGCGCTCCAGCATGGCTTTGCGAGCGTCTGCGTCAATCCATGCTTCGTGCCGCTCTGCTCGCGCCTGCTGGCCAATAGCGCTGTGACCATCTGCACGGTGATTGGCTTTCCACTGGGCGCAACTTCCCACACCGCCCGTTGTACCGAAGCCGCACAGGCGATTACTGATGGTGCCCGCGAGATTGATATGGTCATTCCCATTGGCCTGCTCAAAGCGGGGGATCTGCAAGCGGTCTGTTCCGCCATTCGCGCCATGGCTGGGATTGCCCATGCCGCTGAAGCACTTACCAAGGTTATCATTGAGACTGCACTGCTCAGTGATGAAGAGAAGATTACCGCATGCATGCTTGCTGCCCGTGCCGGTGCCGACTTCGTGAAGACCAGTACCGGCTTTCTTGGGGGCGGTGCGTCGGTGGCCGACGTAGCCCTTATGCGTCGCGTCGTTGGCCCTAACCTTGGGATTAAAGCCTCTGGCGGTATTCGTAGCTATGCCGCTGCGCTTGAACTGATCAACGCTGGTGCCGACCGTATCGGTACGAGCGCCGGGATCGCTATGCTGCACGAGGCTGCTGCGTAGACTCATGCTCTTTCATGGTTCATTCGGCAAGATCAAACTGGAGAAAACGTTGAGTATCTTGATCAACAAAGACACTCGTCTACTCGTTCAAGGCATCACTGGCAAAGAGGGCGAGTTCCACACACGGGCGATGATGGCCTATGGCACCAATGTTGTAGCTGGGGTGGTGCCCGGGCGGGGCGGCCAAAAAGCGATTGATGGCCAAGTTCCGATCTTCAATACGGTGAAAGAGGCGGTTGAAGCAACGGGTGCCAATGTCTCGGTGATCTATGTACCCGCCGCGTTTGCCCCCGATGCAATGCGCGAAGCGGCCTCCGCAGGCATCGCTTTGATTGTCTGTATTACCGAAGGTATTCCCGCCCTCGATATGGTATCCACTTACCGCTTTATTCAGGATTGCGGGGTGCGACTCATTGGTCCCAATTGCCCCGGTCTGATTACCCCGGGCGCGGCTAAGGTTGGCATCATTCCGGGCAATATCGCTAGCCCCGGCCCGGTTGGCGTTGTCAGCAAGTCTGGTACGCTCACCTATGAAGCGGTGGATGCCCTGACCCGCATTGGCCTCGGTCAAACGACCATCATCGGTATCGGTGGTGACCCCATTATCGGCACCAACTTCATTGATGTTCTGGCGCTCTTCCAGGCCGATCCCGCAACCGAGGCAATTGTACTCATTGGCGAGATTGGCGGCGACGCTGAAATCCAAGCGGCCAACTACATCAAAGCCCACGTCACCAAGCCAGTGGTGAGCTTCATTGCCGGCCAGACTGCACCTGAAGGTAAGCGTATGGGTCACGCTGGCGCGATCATCAGCGGCGGTGAAGGCACCGCCCAAGAGAAGATCAAGGCCCTCGAAGCCGTTGGTGTGCGTGTCGCTCGTCAGCCCACCGATATTGCCCAGTTGGTGAAAGAGGCCATGGGGGCTTAGGGCAGCATACAGAAACGAGCAAATAGAAAATAGGCAACAGCGAAACAGAACATGTGTTGATTGCCGCAAAAGAGCGCAAAGGAATGCAATAAAACCGCGTTGCCTTCGCCCCTCTCCCACAACGTGGGAGAGGCGGTGCCCTGCCCTTCGACAAGCTCAGGGGCCGCTTGCCGAAGG
>NZ_NQWI01000052.1 GCF_002532535.1 Candidatus Viridilinea mediisalina | reverse complement strand
ACTCTCTACCTGAAAGGGCCGGGGGGTAGATAATCCTTTAGAGGTGTAGCAGCGGCCCCCAAGCGAACCACGCCCGCCACCGCAAACCAAAGGCCGCTGCTACGCCCTTTCCAGCGGAGATAACCAATCCATCGCATGCGCGATAGGGTGTGTGAGGGAACCTGGTTCCCTCGCATCCTTCATCAATCCTAACGGTTGTAGGGCATCGCCCTACAGATTTTGGTCACACCCATGAGATTCTATGAACTGTTGCGGTGTGAGGATGGGGATTGCACCGAAGGGGTGGAGAACAAGAAGGTCGGTATCACCTGACACCAGCACGGTGGCTTGTCCACAGATGTAATCGCTAAAGTGAGCGCCTGACGATGGAATGATGAGATGGATGTCAGCGCCTATGAGTTGTGGCAGCGCGGTGTTGCGCTTGAGGCGCATAGGGCTGAGGATGAAGAGCGAGAGGAAGGGCACGTCAGTTGCTGCCACTAGCGTTAATAACCGCAAAACCTTCCGGCGGACGCTGTGCTTCCCGATACTGACGGCCAAGATGGATCGCTTCGTCAAAGGCAGGGGTAGCGGCGAACACACCGTTGATCTGCTGCCACCAGGGAACAATGGCTGGCTGCGCTAATTGCTGCTTGAGCATCCGCCGACGCAACGGCCCGCCCCAAACCAAACATGGCCCGTCGGTCTTCGTTTGGCGGGCGCAGGCCATCACGCGCACACTCAACTGGGCAGTGGAGAAGCGTTTTGTGACCAATTGGTCACAAAACGCAAAAAGGTTGCAATGGCCTCAGCTTGCAGATTGCCGAACATGGCGTTCCAATGGACGTTAGCGTTCTTGATAATGCGGCATGTTCAAGGGTAATTGGTATTACACTGTCAGGAGAATCCTGACAGTATCATCAAATTCGTCCTGCTAGACAGATAGCGGCGCCTGCGGCTAAACTGGGAGACCGTCTACAACGTTGCGGTAGACAAGGCTTCTGGGCTGTGACTAGGCAGCAATTTTCTGGTACAGGCTGGATCGATCTCGCCCTACATTATGCCCCTGTTCCACATTGTGTAGGGAGACAAGGTGCAAAGTATATCCAACTACTCTCATGGGGACCCCCCTAATGGCAGGGTGCCCGATGGCGAAGACCAGTTGCTGGCGATTCTTCCCGCAATGGTCTTCACGAGCCGCCCTGATGGCACATGGAACTATGTCAATCCTGCCTTTTGTGCCTACACGGGCAGTTCTGCCGAGGCGCTCACTGGGCTGGGTTGGGCGGCACTGGTACACAATGATGATCGAGCCATTATGCTCCAGCAGTGGCAGAGTTGTATCAGAAGCGGCACCCCCTTCTTGAGCGAACATCGATTCTACACTGCGAGCGGTAACTACCGCTGGCAGCGTACCGAGGCGAAGCCCCAGTTCAATGAACACGGCACATGTACCCGCTGGGTTGGGGCAACGATACCGTTGTCCGATGGTCTGGTGCCAACCGCCAAGCGCCTCCCAGCAGAGACAGCGCAGCAGCAGCGCGACATGAGCGACAGTATTCTGGCAATTGCTGCCCATGAATTGCGCGGGCCACTGACGGTTCTTTTAGGGCAGGTTAGGATGTTGCAGCAGCGCATGAATGCGCGTACAGGGGAGAACCCCAACGACCGTCGTGCAGTGGATCTGCTGGTTGATCAGACCATGCGGCTCAGTGCGCTTACGCATGTGTTACTGGATGTAGCGCATGTTGATTATAGCTACCTACGGGTGAATCTGGCGGTGGTTGATCTAAGTGAGTTGGTGCGACGGGTGGTCTATAGACTTCAGCCGACGTTCCCCAACCACATCTTGCGTTTGCGCAACGACGCTGGCACCCTCTTGGTGATGGGGGATGCGGTGCGCTTGGAGCAGGTATTGCAGAATCTAATCCAGAACGGAGTGAAATATAGCCCCAACGGGATGGAGATTATGATTACACTCTTTGCTCACCGCGAACAGGCGGTGATCACGGTGCGTGACCAGGGTATAGGCATTCCGGCGCATATTCAGCCTCATCTATTTCAACGCTTTTCGACAACCCATTCAGGCAATAGTTCTATGATGTCTGGCTTAGGTATTGGTCTCTATCTTTGTAAGGCGATTATAGATCTTCATAAAGGACGTATTGAAGTCGAAAGTGTTGAAGGGATAGGCAGCACCCTCACGCTGATCCTGCCGCAGATCCAGCCAGCCTTGGTGCGTAACGAGAGCAGATAGCGGCGAGGCGGGAGGCGGGGATGTGTGTTGTTGTGCAAAGGGTTGAGTTACGCCCCCGGTGGGGGCGTAACTCAATGCAGCCAGCCGCGTTCAAGGGCGTAGCGCACCAGGGCCGCCCGGTTGGTTAGGCCGAGCTTCTGCATCGCCCGTGCCCGGTAGGTCTCGACCGTCTTGACACTTAGATCAAGTTGGCTGCCGATCTCTTTGTTGCTATAACCCTGCACCACGCGCCGCACCACTTCGTGTTCACGCTCGCTGAGAGCGGCACCCAACAGCTCGGTGGTGGCGGCAGGGCGCCGTGCGTAGCGAAAGACGACATGTTCGGCCAACAACGGATCGATGTAGAGTGCTGCCGAAGCGACCACGCGAATAGCTTGGAGGAGGGCGTCGGCTGCGGTCTGTTTGAGAATATAGCCCGACGCCCCTGCCGCGAGCATCTGGCGCAGGTAGCTCGTGTCGTCGTGGACGCTCAACACCAGCACCTTGATCGCCGGGCATACCTGCTTGATCCGCTCAGTCGCCCGAATACCATTCTCGCCGGGCATCGAGATGTCCATGATCACCACATCCGGGCAGCATTGCGCGATCTGCTGCCATGCCGTTGTGCCATCACCAGCTTCGCCTACCACCTGCATATCGGACTGGGTGGCAATGAGTGTTTTGAGCCCTTCGCGTAGCACCATATGGTCATCAACGAGGAAGACCTTGATCGTCACCGTCATTGCCTTTCTCCGTGGCCGTAGGCAGTGGAATGTTGGCAAAGATGGAGGTGCCGTTACCTATCACGGATTCAATACTCAGATCGCCACCGAGAAGAGCTACACGTTCACGCATGCCGATCAATCCCATCTGTTTCACCCGATCGAGGCTCTCCAATGACATAGGCATCATGAAGCCTACACCATCATCCTCAACAATCAACCGTACCTGTACGGGGGAGCGCTCAACGATAATACCCACCTCATTCGCTTGGGCATGTCTGAGGATGTTGGTCAGTGCTTCTTGGATCAGCCGGTAGATCGTCGTCTCGACCGCGAGGGGCAGTGGTTCAGCATCAAGGCCGCTCATGTGTAGATCGACCGCAACGTGCGCCTGCGCCGACCAGTGGTCTACATAGTTGCGTAACGCCAACGGTAAGCCGAAAT
The DNA here is from genome assembly GCF_002532535.1 of Candidatus Viridilinea mediisalina. GTDB lineage: Bacteria > Chloroflexota > Chloroflexia > Chloroflexales > Chloroflexaceae > Viridilinea > Viridilinea mediisalina. The sequence goes on along the minus strand of NZ_NQWI01000052.1, from coordinate 30,546 downwards.
CATCAAGAACAGAGGGGCGCAGTTGCACCGCGAGGTTGCGTGCATTTTGGTTCACCTGGATCGCCATCGTCTGGAGTTGTAACACCTGCTCGGTGATTGGATCATTGACCGCAAGCACCTCTTGGAGCGCCCTGAGGCCAATGAGCAGGGCGGTGAGATCTTGACCCAACTGGTCGTGCAGTTCATGGGCAATATGGCGGCGCTCCTCCTCCTGCGCGGTCACCAACTGCTGCAACAACTGCTGGCGCACCTGTTCAGCCTGCGCACGCTCGGCGATCTGCGCCTGAAGAGCCGCATTGGTGGCGGCGAGCTCGTCGGTGCGCATGGCAACACGCTGCTCTAAATTGTCGTTGGCTTGCTGCAGCACCATCTCGACCCGCTTTAAGGCGCTAATGTCGGCAAAGGTCAGCACCACCCCGTCGGTGTTGCCGGTGAGGGTGTGGTAGGGTCGAACCTGCATGCTCCACCAGCGATCGCCCTCCGGTTGATAGACCATCTCTTGGCGCGAGGTGCCGCTCGTGAGAACCTGGGCGATCAGCGCCTGGAGGTTGCCATCGTGGAAGAGGGCGCGCAGGTCGCTGAGCGGTCGTCCGAGATCAGACTCGATGAGCGCAAAGAGTTCAGTCGCTTGCGGCGTGAAACGGGCGATGCGGCCATCGGCATAGAGGAAGATCGCCGGAATCTGGGCGCTGGCGAAGAGATTAGCGAGATCGGCATTGGCACGATCGAGTTCGGCAATCTTGCGGCTCAATTCGGCATTGACGGTCTGCAACTCTTCGTTGATCGACTGAATCTCCTCCTTCGAGGTCTGCAACTCTTCATTGGTGGCTTGCAACTCCTCATTGAGCGCCCGCAGTTCTTCATTCACGGCGGTCAGATCAAGGTTAGCCTCTTGGTGCTCACGGATAATCGCCTCAAGCGTATCGCGGGTGCGTTGCAATTCAAGCGCGAGCATATCGGCAGAGTCGCTCAACATCGTCTGGGTATCGTCACTCGGTGCAAGTGGTGTTGGTGGGCGGGTAACCTGTAAGACCACCAAAAAGAGATCGGTATTGAGCTCCGGTTCGTCGAGCAGACGGAGCGTGAAGGTGATCGAGAGTTGGTCGCTACCACTGCCCATCAAGAGATGCTCGTGTACCACTGATGTACGCTCTTGGGCAACGGTGCGCAGCGCAGCCCGCAAAGGCAGTTGGAGATCGGGGTGTGCTAAGGCTAAGAGATTGGTCGTAGGGGCACCCGCAGGCACCATGAGGTAGGGATACGTGCGCCCACTAAGGTAGAGGATCATCCCCTGTTCATCAATCGCCACCGCCGTTGGAGCATACTCGCGCAGCAGAATGCGCTCAATGGTCGCAGCAATGCCCCGTGTGCTGCTCTGCGGCGTGCGCCGCGCCGTTGCGCTCGTTCGCAAGCCAATGCGCCCCGCATTGGCCCATGGCAGATCGACCAACGGGCGTATCAAGCGCTCTTTGCGCTGATAGATGCGCTTGGCCCCATCGATCACGCGAAAGAGTTCACCTTCATTCCCGACGCCGGTAGCATGTTCGGCAGTACCAAGAAACAGGAAGCCGTTGGGCGCGAGCGCGTAGTGAAAGACCGGCATGAGACGTCGTTGCAGATCAGCATCAAAATAGATCAGCAGATTGCGACACGCAATCAGATCCATCCGTCCAAAGGGGGGATCGCTAATCAGGTTATGCGCCGAAAAGAGGCACTGTTCACGCAACGTCTTGCTCACCTGATAGAACTGGCCCTCCTGAAAAAAGTAGCGTGCGAGGCGTTCGGGCGAGACATGGGCGGTGATGTTCGCATCATAACGTCCACGACGGGCCAACGCAAGGGCGGTCTCATCAATATCGGTGGCAAAGATCTGCACGGCTGGCGGCGTATTGAGTCTATCGAAATGCTCCGCGAGCAGGATAGCCAGCGAGTAGGCCTCTTCACCCGTGGCGCAGCCCGGCACCCAGATGCGTATCGGCGTGTTCGGGGCGCGATTGCGTGTGATATGGGGAAGAAAGGTGGCGGCCAGCGCCTCGAACGCCGCCGGATCGCGGAAGAATTCGGTCACACTGATCAACAGATCCTGAAGAAGTAGTTCCACCTCCTCCCGATCCTGCTGCAACCGTGCGAAGTAGTCATCCATGCTGGGCAGACGCAGCGCCTGCCTCCGGCGCTCGACGCGCCGCCGTAGCGTAGAGACTTTGTAGTGGCTGAAGTCGTGGCCCGTCGCCAATTCGAGGGTGGCTATAATCTGGCGCAACAGATCAGCGGGGGGCTCTGCTGCGACTTGGGGCGTGGAGCGTGCGGCGGGGGCTTGGCGAACATGGGCCAGCAGCGCGGCGGGCATGGCGGCAATCGGCAGAATCTGGTCTACCACCCCGGCGGCGATGGCATGTTCGGGCATCATCGGCGCGATAGCGGAGGCGGGCTCTTGGGCGATAGTCAGCCCACCCTGCGCCTGTAGCGCCGCCAGCCCCTGCGTCCCATCGGTTCCCGTACCCGAAAGCACAATACCGACCGCCCGTGGCCCCTGATCGGCGGCGAGCGAACGCAAGAAGTGATCGAATGGCAGGCGCAAGCCATGAATTGCCGTCGGCGGCACCAGACGCAGCTCACCCTGTTCAATCGTTAGCGCATGATTGGGCGGCAGCAGATAGACATGGTCGGCCTCGATGGGCGTCGTGGCATGCACATGATGCACCGGCATCGTCGTCTGTGCATCAAGCAACTCAGCTAAATAGCTCGGCTGTTGCGGATCGAGATGTTGAATCAACACAAACGCCAGACCACTCGCGGGCGGCATTGCTTGGAGAAATTCGGTAAAAGCTTGCAAGCCGCCAACCGATGCACCAATAGCAATCACGTGCGGTGTAAAACGAGATTCTTGGCGAAGAGGGTGCGAATCAGATTCTGCAACAGCAACAGAAGTCATCGTGGACTCCCAGTTCCGATGTAGTATTGGGCTCCTATTTTATTGTAGCATGCTTCACATGTTTAATCCTCACCAGAAGCGCGGGAGAATGGCTGCGCCCCATACGCAACATAAAGGCTGCATAGAGATCGCGCTTGCCCGCGCTGAAGTGCTGTTCCACATAGCGCTTCAGCGGCCCGGATCAAGACGCGCTCGCCATGATTCCAGCGGGGCAGCACTACGCCCCTACATTGGGTGACGACGAGCGTGTTGCGGTGGACAAATCCCCCATCGCACCGCACCGTAGGGGCGTAGCAGCGGCCCCCAAGCGGTTCAATCGTGTGGTACCGTGGGCGGCCTCGTTGCAGACCACATCGATGCATTCGTGGACGCCCCGCTGCGGGCCACCGACCTCCTACTTCCTGTATCCTTCACAACACATACCCACGTTTGCGCGCAATCTCCTCTTTGTGTTTGCGGAAGAGAATATCCCGCTCAGTGCCTTTAATCTCACGACTATAGGTAGCCAAAACGCGATCCACCTCGGCATCAATCTCCTCCTCCACTTGCAGATCTGCAACAATGAAGTCAAAAATTGCCTTAACCCGGGCGGCCCGCCCAACCCCTGGTTTGGTGCCATGTGGCTCACGATAGGCCAGTAACCCTTGCTGAGCCAACTCATCATGGATGCGTTCGGCGATCCGCCGTACCTTATCTTCCGATAGACGCATATGGGGAAGTCTCCTTTTTATTTGCTCAACCCCCCCAACTCGTTCCGCAGCCACGCAAGGCGTTCACTATTGACCCGGTAGCAGACTGCTGCGCCATCCGAATAGCTCTCAAGTAGGTGGACATCACGCAGTTGGCGCAGGTGCTGCGAAAGCGTGGATTGAGCATGGGGGCCATCATCGGGCAAATGGAGTAGAATCTGGTTTCCGATGCAATCGGGGTGTTCCAACACGTAACGTAAAATAGCGATGCGTACCGGATTGCCCAACGCTTTGCAGAGTTGGGCAAGTGGGACATCGTTGGCGATGGAAGCGGTCGTTGCTTTTAGCATAGGTGTACCTCCCTCTACACTGAGGGATTTATGTTAATGCTACGCTGCATTGTACCCGGAGTCAAGCCTGATGACGTAAACTATATCCTATATCCTGTTCTCAGAGCTGCCCCAACACCTCAGCCAGTACCTCAATCGCTTGAAAATACTCACTGATCACAATATGCTCGTTGGGCGTATGGTCGAGGCGGGAATCGCCGGGGCCATAGGCTACAATCGGGCAGTTCCAAGCTGGGCCAACGACATTCATGTCGGCGGTGCCAGTCTTGTGCAAAAAGGCGGGTTGCCCCCCGTGGGCGCGAATGGAGCGCAGGAAGGCGCTGGCCAGTGGGGTAGTGCGCGGGCTGCGAAAGGCGGGACAACCGCCCTCAAAGCGTACATGGGCCGCACCAGCCAACGCGCGCAGATCATCGGCTAGGCAGGCCGGGTCAATTCCTTCGGGTAGACGTAGACCAATGGTTGCGGTACACCAATCGGTGAGGCCGTCGCCCCCACTGGCAACCTGGCGCAACGAGGGGATGAGTTGATCGAAGAGCCGTTCACGCCCGGCGTTGTGGGCCGCACAATGGGCCTCTACTTCACGCCAGAAAGCAACGAGCGACTCAGGGGCAGCGGGTAGCTCGCCGGCACTATGGGCCGACGCCTGCTCAAGGCGGTAGTGGACCAAGAGTCGCCCTTTGTAGCCCAAGGTCACCCGATTCCAGCCACTCGGCTCACCAATCACACAATAGGCTGGCGCATAGCGCTCGCGTACATAGTGGGCCCCTTTTGAACTTGCCGCCTCCTCTTCCGTCGCGCCCACGAGGGCCACCCGGCAGCGCAAGCGCCCAGCCAACTCGGCCCGCCGCGTCGCCTGAATGAAGGTCGCAAAGGGCCCTTTGGCATCTACCGCGCCACGCCCATAGAGACAACCAGCTTCAACCCGCACCGGGATCGCACCCGGCACGGTGTCAATGTGGCCCAACAGCACCACCAACGGCCCCTCATGGCCTACCAAGCCCACCGCGTTGCCCGCAGCATCCACCGTGGCTTCCCAGCCATACCCGGCCATCCGATCAACCAAAAAGGCCGCTGCCTCCGCCTCTTGCCCCGAGAGCGAAGGAATGTGTAGCAGCGCCTCAAGTAGTGCGAGCGATTCGTGTTCCATGGTTGTTGATTATAGCCGAAGGGTGGCTACGCCCCAAACCAGCTTTTTGTGTTACGGTGTGGCGGCGAAGCCCTGGGCCGAACCTGGGAGCGCGGGCGTCCCGCCCGCATGCGGGCGGGACGCCCGCGCTCCGGCGCTTAGACAAGCCCAAGGCTTCTTCGCGCTAACAAATGCTTTGTGTCCGCGCCGCTGGCTGAGCCTGTCGAAGCCACGCGGCGCGGACGCAAAGTATGTTGAGGTAGCCTCTACATCAAGCAGGGCCGGAACTTATAGCCATAGACCAGCACATTATCTTCGCCTGTGTCGAGCAGGTGGCGCGTAACCATCTCGACTGCAATGCCGATACTCAGGTCTGCTTCAGCGCAATCGGTGAGTTGGGCGGTAACGAGGGGGCCTTCCTCGAGTTGCACCAGTGCTACCGGGTAGGGCACCAAGCCCTCAAAGCCATCGGGCGCTTGGCGGATCACACTGAAGCTATAGAGTGTCCCGCGCCCACTGAGGCGGATGCTCTCCCATTCGCTTGGCTCTTCGCCAAGGGCGGGGGGCTGCGCAGGAAAGCGAATGGCACCAGTGCGCGTGTTGCGCTGGCCTTCAAGCCGGTAGCGCGTACCGCGCTGACGCCAGTGGCGGGCAACTTCCATGGGTCTTTATCCTTCTAGCTATCGGCTATCAGCACGCAGGTTGCCGCGGTTGCCGCCAGACCACCGAGCGATTGGGCGAGGGCAATGCGTGCGTTGGCCACTTGGGTTGGGCCAGCTTCGCCGCGCAGTTGGCGTGCCAACTCGACCATCTGATAGATACCACTCGCCCCACCAATGTCACCACGGGCTTTATAGCCACCCGCCGTAGCAATGGGGGTGTGCCCGGTGGGCGTAATGGCACCATCAGCCGCGTGGCGCGGCGCTTCGCCACGGGGGTAGCAGCCCAACGCTTCGAGCGCCAAGGCGGCCGTAATGCCGTGGGGATCGCTCACTTCAAACACATGAACATCGCTCAAGCTAAGGTGGGCCCGCTCCAAGGCTACCTGGGCGCTGGTGCGGCAGGCACTCAGATCGAGCGGATCGGGACGCGCCGCAATGTTCGGTGTATCGGTAGCGACAGCAGTTGCAGCGATACGCAGATGTGGCCCCGGTAACTCGCGGGCCAACGCCTCATTGACCAAAACTAGACACGCCGCACCATCAGCGAGGCTGCTACAATCGAGCATATTGAGCGGCGAGGCAATCTGCCCAGCTTTGCGATACTTGTCGGCATTGATCCCAAAGCGGTAGAGCGCCTGGGGATTCTTGGCCGCATTGGTATGGGCATTCACTGGGAAGGGTGCAAAAGCCTCAGCGGGGTAGCCATAGACATGCATGTAGCGGCGCATCAGCAACGCCCATTGGGCCGTCAGGGTCAGGCCATGGATCGCCTGCGCCTCGCCATCGCTCTGCAGCGCCAACGCAGCCTCAACCTCACCCTCAAGCCGGTCGGTCAACTTCTCGACTCCAAGCACCACCGCGATCTCACACTGACCTGCGGCAATCGCCTGAGCCGCCTGCTGCACCGCAACGCCGCCACTCGCCCCCGCCGCCTCAACGCGCAGCGCCGGGACACCGTGTAAGCCCACAGATGTCGCAAGATAGGCCCCCAACTGCCCTTGGCTCGCCAAGTTCTCGGCCAGCGCATTGGCCACATACAACCCACCCACGCGATCAAGGGGCAACGCGGAGAGCGGCGCAAAAGCTGCGCGTACCGCCTCACTCGCGAGATCAGCCAAACTCCGTGCGTAGTGTTCGCCTACCGGCGTCGCTGCCGCACCCACAAGGTAGATATTGCTCATAAAATCTGCTTATTCTTGTTGTAACGTTGTGTGAACTTGAGGGCTACCGCCCTAAGATGCTGTCTGAAAAGTCTATGGGTTGGCGTTGGAGTGCCGGCTTTAGCCGGCTAAAGCCGGCACTCCAGCGTGTGTCCCCCGGCTTTTCAGACAGCTTCTAAAATCCGCTTTGGGGCTACGCCCCAAACCCCCGCCCGAGGGGTTGGTGAGGGCCATCCAGGGCATCCCAAACCTGCGCCAGAGACCCCTAGCCCATCACCAACTTCCCCATCCACTTCGCATAGATCGCGTAGTCTACAAAGACTTGGCGTTGCAAATAGGCGCTGGTAAGCGGGGCACGGGCGCGAGCGGCAAGCAATTGCTCAGTGACGGTAAGGGCATAGGCATCAGAGCCAGCCCCACTGCCGTAGGTGGTCACAAAAATGGTTTCACCAGGCTGGGCCACATCAAGGGTGGCACAGAGGCCAGCCATTGCGGCCCCAGAGTAGGTATTGCCAATCTGGGGGCTGAGCATGCCAGGGGCAATCTGGGCATCAGTGAAACCGAGGCGTTTCGCTACGGTTTGCGGGAATTTGGCATTGGGCTGGTGGAAAATGGCATAGGTAAAATCCTGCGGCCCTTTGCCGAGATCATCCAGCAGCCGCTGGGCTGCACTGGTAATCTGATGGAAATAGGCCGGTTCGCCCGTGAAACGATTGCCATGCACCGGGTAAGGCCGGTCGGCACGGCGGAAGAAGTCGGGCGTATCGCTCACATAGCTCACCGTGGCATCAATCGTCGCCAAAGCCTGCTCTGCTGGGCCAATGATCATCGCGCCCGCCCCAGCCGAAGCGGTATACTCAAGCGCATCACTGGGGCGGCTCTGGGCCGTATCGGCCCCAATCGCCATGGCATATTCGGCCATCCCACTACCTACTAGCGCCATCGCTGCCGTAAAAGCCTCACTGCCCGCCTTACAGGCAAACTCAAAGTCAGCCGAACTGACCCATGGCGAAGCACCGATAGCCTCGGCAACAATTCCACCAGAGGGCTTCACGCTATAGGGGTGGCTTTCACTTCCGACCCAAACAGCACCAAGCCGCTCACCATCCAATTCAGCGCGGGCCAACGCATTGCGTGCGGCCTCAATCGCCATCGTAATCGTATCCTCATCGGGTCCCGGCACACTCTTCGCGCTCACCGGCACCCCACCCTGGCCATCAGTCCAGAGCCGCGCAATCTCTTTGGCCGCAATGCGGTAGCGCGGAATATAGGCCCCGTACCCAACGAGGCCCACCGGGCGATTTGGTTTCATCATAAGTTTGGGTTGTTCACTGCTACGCGGCTGCGCCGCGCAACAGTGAATATAAGGTTGTGCAAGGGAACCTAGTTCCCTTGCACAACCTTACCTAATTCGACGCATGCAGTTCTGCAAAGAGCTCTTCGGCGCGGGCGGGCTTGATGTTGCGCTCTTCGATCATGCGCCGTGCGATCTCATCAATGAGCATGCCGTGGGCACCGGCGGCCATCGCAATCTGGCGGGCGTGTAGGCCCATATGGCCCTGATTGATCCCTTCGCAGGCCAAGGCGCGCATGGCCGCAAGATTGCTGGCAAGCCCAGCGGCGGCACAGATTTCGCCCAACTCGCCAGCCGAGCGGACATCAAGCAGCTTGAGCGCCGTCTGAGCAGCCGGGTGGACGCGAGTAGCCCCACCGACGATGCCAAGGGCCATGGGCAGTTCGATAGTACCCACAAGGTTGCCATCAGCATCACGCTCCCAGGTGCTGAGCGAGGTGTACTGGCCAGAGCGGGCGGCATAGGCGTGGGCTCCAGCCTCAATTGCACGCCAGTCGTTGCCGGTCGCAACCACCACCGGATCGATGCCGTTCATAATGCCCTTGTTGTGGGTCGTGGCGCGATAGGGGTCAACCGCAGCAAAGGCATAAGCCCACATAATTCCTTCAGCCACATCTTCGCCATTGAGCCCATCACGGGCAAGGGCTTGGGTGGGCACCACACAGCGCGCCCGCGCCAAGCGGCGATCACTCAGGTTGGAGAGAATCCGCAGGTAGACGCGCCCACGGGTAATCTGCTCAAGCAGCGGGGCGACCGCCTCACACATCGAGTTGATCGCATTCGCGCCCATGGCATCGCGGCAATCCACTGTCAAGTGAACCACCAGCATCGGGCCCATCGGGCTAGTCGGGTGGTTATGCACCTCAACATCACGCGCCCCCCCACCACGCGAAACCAACGAGCGGCTCTGAGCGTTCGCCGCCGCAACGATCTCGTGCTTGCGGGCCAAAATATCGTGGCGAGCGCTCTGGGGCGCCTTCACCCCCACAATCTGGATCTGCCCAACCATCAGCGGCTCGGTGCTACTGGTCGAAAAACCACCGCCCTCGCGGATCATCTTCGCCGCATAGCTGGCCCCGGCCACAATTGAAGGCTCTTCAACCACCATCGGAATCAGGTGGTCACGCCCATTAATGCGAAAATTCGTCGCGATTCCCATCGGAAGGTTGTAGGTGCCGATCACATTTTCGATCATCTTATCGGCACGCTCAACGCTGAGGATGCCCTGTCCTCCGTGGAGGACACGCAGGTCTTCATCACAGAGACCGTCAAACGACTTGACCATCTGCAGCCGCTCGAACGGGTTGAGTTGGTAGAAGCCCTGGAGTCGCGAGTTCTTCGTGCCCATAAATGTTCGTCTTCCCTCCAATTTGTGAGTATACGCACAAGTCGGTTACCTGCGTCGCATTGTAGCATCTGAATCGCTTGCAGAAGCCTCAAAAGAACTGTCAAAACCTATCATGGGCCTATCCGTGACTTCCAGATTACGAAATCAAGGCAGATATATGCTACAATAGCCCCCATGCGCCGTCTGATTGCTCTCTTTTTGCTTACCTGCTTGGCTGCCTGTGGTGGGCAGGCTACGACGCCCTCTTCGCTCTCCAGCCCCAGCTTGCCCACTGTTGGCGAGCTATTACTGGCTGGGCCAAGCCTTGGCCAAGTGGCAACCGTGGGCTACCTCTTCATTGATGAACACGGCGCAGCCCTTGTGGATGGCTTGCATATGCGCGATCCGCCAGTTCCACTTGATGATCTCGGCCTTTGGCTCGGTGACGTACCAACCCTGCCAGAAGATGCCGCCATCAGTGTGGCTGGCGCAACTCAATATCTGCTCGTTGAAGCACGTGGGCGTCTTGAGGGGCCAGGCAGTTTTGGCCCCTCAAGACGCTATCGCTATCGCTTGGCCGCTGCCGAGCTGATTCCGCGTGAGCCACGTAAATTTACCATCATGGAGCTCTTAGCCGGTAGCGAACGCTATGCAGGCCATGCCGTACAGGTTGAAGGCTATCTTTTGGCTACCCCCGATTCCGCCCTGCTGATCGAACTACTCGGCGAGGGCGGGGTTCCCGACAACGATGCCCGTCAACTTAAGTTTGTTGCACCACCCCGCGATGTCAATATAATTCCAGGCATGCAACGTTCCGCCGATCAGCGCGTCATCTATGGCCCCGTTGAACTCGTTGGCCTCTGGCGCGATGGCAGCATCTACCCGCTGGCCATCCGTGGGCGTGGCGAACAAGAGTGAAGTACATCTGTTAGAGGCTGTCTGAAAAGTCTATGGTTTGGCGTTGGGGTGCCGGCTTTAGCCGGCTAAAGCCGGCACCCCAACGTGTGCCCCCCGGCTTTTCAGACAGCTTCTTACCGCAATTACCGCGCCGCCCCTAACAAAGTATTGTGCCTAAAACCTATTGGGACGCCATGTTCGGCAATCTGCAATCTGCAATCTGCAATCTGCAATCTGCAATCTGCAATCCTAACCTGATGCGTGTGGCCGCCCACGTTCGCGTAAGTGCGCCTCAAGCCATGCGGCGTCGGTAGCGCTGAGATCCGGCGGGGGCGGTGCGGCGCGATAATCTATTTGCAGATCGTAGCGGGCATTGCGGTAAACTTGGTGGAGCACTTGGTTGAGTGGCAGCGCCGCATCAGGATCGGGGCGGCGCAGCGGCACCGGCACCGTCGGCAGCGGGCGCTCGAAGGTGCAGGCCCAAATGTCAATCTCAGGCCAATGTTCAGCGCGGCTGAGGAAGACAAAATAGGGCGCAGCGGGCAGTTGCGTGGATGGTGCCAGTTGCGGACGCTTGCCCCCCCGCAGTAGGTCAATTTCGAGCAGATGCACGCCAGCCGTAAACAACTCGCGGCGCTTCTTCTCGTAGGCATCAACCCCTTCCGCACCGGGACGTTTATTCACTGGCGAAAGTAACTCAATCGCCGTCACCAACGTCTCATCATTCACCGCTCGGATCTCGATCCGCGCATAGCGCGTAGGAATATCAAGCAGCGCCGTGCCGGTCAGCGAGGGTGCTTCAATCGTCGCTGCCAGCGCTGCGGCCTTGGGAGATTCACGTTCGTAAAGCCCAATATCGGGCACAATCGCCCGTCGCGGCACGGCAATATCAATCTGCTCAAGTGCAACATAGGGCGTAATCTGGGCGACATAGGCGGGCGCAATTTGCGGCTGAAGGGCATCACGCATCGCCGTAATCAGACCGACATGCACATCGGGCCAGAGACTCGCACGCTCCAAGTAAGGATCCATCCCAGGGAAAGGTGGTTCCATCTTGTACCTCCAGGTTCGCGGATGGTCGCTCACGTTCTATGATAGCATATACGGGCTATGAATGGCGCTACAGCGCCTACGTCATGGGGAGCGCACCCATGGTGCGCCTGCTCCATTCGCATTATGTTTAAGGCTGCCGCCCTGAAACCCGCTTTGGGGCTAGGCTCCAAACCCCCACCGGAAGGTTAACGTAATGCGAATGTGCGCTCGCTCCCATCCAATATGCTATACTCACGTAGGTACCTTCATTTACTTGCGGTGAACCCCTATGACAAGCACTGTTCCGCCTCTCTCTCTGCCTGAACCGTTGGAGTTGCTAAAGCTTGGTGAGCGCACCATCTTTTTGCGCCAATCGCGTCCGCATACGGTTAGCCATCCGCCCCTGTTGTTGCTCCACGGCTGGGGTGGCTCGTCGGGCTATTGGCGGCCCACCCTGGCCGCGTTGGGTCACGACCGGCATGTGATTGCGCCCGATCTGCCTGGGTTTGGCGATTCGCCCCCGCTTGTTGGGCCAGCTAACGCCGAAGCTTTGGCTGAAGTGGTGGTCGCCTTTGCCGACGCCATGGGCCTTGAGCAGTTTGACCTCAATGGCCACTCCTTCTGTGCGAGCGTGGCGATCTATGTGGCGATGCGCCAGCCGCAACGTGTGCGTCGTCTCGCCTTGAGTTGCATCAGTACCTTTCGCAGCGAACGCGAACGAGTGATTGTCGAAAAGATCCATCATGTCATGGCGCTCTGGATGGCCCTGCGCCGCCCCTGGATGGCCCGTTCGCGCATGTTCTACCGGACTGTTGGCAGGCGCTTCTTTTACCACCTGCCCAAGGATGACGCCATCCTGCGCGAGGCCTTCAGCGATTTCCTCAAGATGGATCGGCGCACTGCACTCGAAACTGCCGCTAGTTCCGGTGATGCCAACCTCAATCCTACCATGACCCGCCTTTTGACTCCTACCGTTATTATCGCTGGTCGCCAAGATAAGATCATGCCCGTCGTCGGCACCCCCGAAGTAGCGCGCCTCATCCCCGATAGCCGCCTCTTCTGGATCGAACAGTGCGGCCACCTGCCAATGATCGAACATCCTGAACGCTACCACCAGATTTTGCGTGACTTTTTGGATGCGTAGATAGATATGGGTAAACCAGGTTTCCCCATCCCCCTCCAAGCAGGGGAGTGGGGAAACCTGGTTTCCCCACTCCCCCCCAAAATCATGACACAAACAGACCTCACCACCTACCGCGTCGAATTTCCCATCACCGAGCGCTATGCCTTCCTCAGCCACGCTGCGGTCTCGCCGCTCAATCGGCGCGTGGTGGCTGCGGTGCAGGCCCAGAGTGAATTGGCGCTCCATACGCCCGCGATGCAGATGTGGCCCCAGGTGATGGGGATGATGACTGAGTTGCGCGAACGGCTCACCACACTGATCAATGCGCGCAGCAGCAATGAAATTGTCTTGATGCCCAATACCGCCACTGGCCTCAATACGGTCGCGGTGAGCCTGCCGCTGCGGGCGGGCGATAATGTGCTGCTGCTCGATGGCGACTACCCGGCCAACATCTACCCATGGCAGCAGTTGGCCTACAAGGGCGTGCTGATCAAAATGGTGCCCCAGCACAACGGCGGGCTCGACTTGGAGCGTTTGGTTGCGCGGATTGACCAACGTACCCGTGTGATCGCTCTGAGTACCGCCATGTTTGCCACTGGTTTCCGTAATGACATTGCGGCAGTCGGCCAGCTCTGCAAGGAGCGCGAGATCTACTTTGTGGTGGACGGCATCCAAACCCTCGGCGCCTTCCCGTTGGATGTGCAGGCGTGCCATATTGACTTCCTGGCGGCTGGTTCGCAGAAGTGGCTGCTCTCGGCCCCCGGTGCGGGCTTCCTCTATGTGCGCCAAGAGCGCCTAGCTGAGTTGGAGCCAGGTGCCTATGTGGGCGCATCCAGTGTGGTGGATGGCCTCAACTACCTCGACTACAACCTGACCTTTCCGCCCACTGCCGACCGTTTTTCGCTCGGTACGCCCAACATCTATGGTGCTGCGGCCCTACACGCGGCCCTGGGCCTGCTGCAAGAGGTAGGCATTGAGCGGATTGAGCAACAGGTGCTGAAACTGGTAGATGCACTGATCAACGACCTCAGCGAACGTGGCTACACCTTCGCGGCCACCACCACCAGCGTAGCCCAACGCAGCGGCATCGTTGTCCTCAACAACCTCCCCGATCCTGACGCTGCCTGCAAGCAACTCGAAGAGGCCGGAATCATCGCCACCGTGCGCAACGGCCTACGCTTCGCGCCCCATTTTTACAATACGCAGGAGGAGATCATGCGGGTGGGGGAGGTGTTGGATGGACTAGAGCCATAGCGGTAGCGCAAAAATCATCGTGTTGTGGTAGGTATTTGGCGGCTACGCCGCCAAATACCTACCACAGAGCACAACCTACGACGTGAGCATCTGCCGCATCACCTCAAGCTCTTCGCTGGTAACCGGCTGCCAGCCAGGTAGCTTCATGTCTATCAACACCTCTTTGCCCAGAGCATCGTCGCCCATGGTGATCAGGGCGTCGCGGAGGCCCGCCGCGTGTTCGGCAAGCTTGGGGCTGACGCAGATCATGTGGAAGGCACAGCGACAATCGGTTTCAAACATGACCTGTACCATCGCCTTGCCTTGCTCAGAGAGGTCTTGGTACGAGTCGCGGTAGATAATCCCATAGGGCGTGTCGCCGCCCCAGACGCTGCGCACCACACTGAGCCATGAGTCGCAATTGACCAACTCGCCCGGGCTGATCCCCTGCGCCTTGAGTTCGTGGATGGCGATTTTGGTGGGCAGAAGGCGGGTGATTGTAGCAAGCCGCGCACCGGCGAGGACGCTGAGATCGGGCTTGGGGCCATCAGGCCCGGCGAGCAATAAGGCTTCGTCGTAGGTGCCGACAGGCCGCACGAGGGCGCTGTAACCATGGCTATCGAGCAATTGGACACCGTCGCTCGGATTGGCGTACACAATGTCGGAAGAACTAAAATGCTCGTGGAAATCAGCAAAATCGAGCGCCAGTTTGAAACTTACATTATCACCAAGCTTTTGAGCCAAGAATTGTACAAAGCGGTACCAGCCCTCTGAGTTGCGTACGGTATCGTGGGGGCAAACAGCTAGACTAAATGCGGCCATGGGTTTCTCCTTCGCTAGTGAGATGCTAGACGGTTAGGTTCATGTTTCAGCGTGGTAAACGATGCTTCGGAGCGGTTTTCGGTACGTGCCGTTGTTTGATTTACAGGCAATAAACTTCACGACACACACGCCGCCCTACACGCTACCCAACAGCATAGCATAGGTATATTACCAAAGTTACAACTTACTATATGGGTGTGTATGCCGCGATTTTGTAAAAACTTGGTTATGCTATGACAACAAATTGCAGATTGCAGATTGCAGATTGCAGATTGCAGATTGCAGATTGCAGATTGCAGGACATGTGTTTCGCTTGTCCTCTTGAACATGCCGTGTTATCAAGAACGCAAAAGCCCATTGGAACGCCATGTTCGGTAATCTACAATCTACAATCTACAATCGTAAATCGTAAATCGTATTAATCCGCCGCTACATCGTGCCGTTCCTGCTCATGCTGCTCTTCGGCTGCGATGCGCTCGGCGCGGCGGCGCAGGGCCAAGCCGCCGGCAAGAGCTCCAAGCCCCAGGCTGGTGAGCAAGCCAAGTGGCGTGGCTGGGCCGCCAGTGGTGGGAAGCGCAATCGGTACTGGAGCCTCTTCAGGGGCCGCTTCGGGCAACGGCTCGGGCAGCGCTTCGGGTACGGGTGCAATCGGCACGACCGGCGCTTCAGCCACGGCCTCTTCCATGATGCGCCCATCGGTGCCTAGCGTGATCGGTGAGTTGGCTGCGATGTACTGCTCAACCACGTCGGACATGATCAGCCCAGAATCGAGCGCATCGGCCCCAGCGGCAAAGACGCTATAGCCGTCACCGCCAGCCAGCATAAAGTTGTTGGTGACCACGCGCAACATCGCGTCGGGCGCAAGCGCTTCGTTCTCGTAGGAGATCGCGCTGATGCGCGAACCAACCGGCTGGCTGGGGTCGAAGCTGAAGCGGAAGCCCGCAATCTGGGGAAAACGTCCGGCCCCGGTCTCCACTTGGCTGACGCCATTCTCAAGCGCCTCTTTGATCTGGGCGCCACTCAGGGTCACGAGGGAGAGGGTGTTGCCAAAGGGTAGCACTTCCAGCACCTGGCCGACCGTGATTGGCCCTGCCGGAATCGAGGTGCGAATACCACCACCATTGGTGATCGCGATCTGGGCACCTGCGGTGCGGCTACCAGTGAGTAGCGCCTCGGCCACCAGGTTGCCCAGGTTGGTCTCGCGGCTACGAATATCGTCACGCTCACCATTGAGTTCTACGCTGCTCTCACCGATCACACGCTGGCGCAGTTCATCGAGGCTGGCACGGAAGACTGCGATGCGCTCCTCGAAGCCTGCATCGGTTGGCAGGCTGGGTTCAACCTCACTCGGATTGCCCTGCACATCAACCAGCCGCCCTGCAGCATCAAAGCTCACCGTCACATCACCCAGCCAGCGGCCCCATTCCCATGCGGTGATGATTACCACCTGCTGGCCATCAGGCCCAGGGAGCAATTCAGGGTAGGGCGGATTGCCCACATCATTCATCGGGCCCATCGGGGTATGGCTGTGGCCACCGATGATCATGCTGATCCCAGCCACTTCGCGGACGATGCGCCGATCAAGCTCAATCCCAATGTGGGTCAAGCCGATAATCTTATCCACCCCCTGGGCTTGTAGCGCAGCTACCTGGGCACGGGCCGATTCAACCGGATCGCTGAAGGTAAGGTTGCGCGCCCCCAAGGCCAATTCGGGCGTATTCTGGGGCGTGAGGCCAAAGAAGCCGATCCGCTCACCCCCCTTTTCGATCACAATATTGGGACTAAACGTACCGGCCAGAGCTGAACCCTCTGGCACTGTGATATTAGCGCTCAACACCGGGAAACTCGCCCCCGTGATGAAAGCCGCCAATACCTCCTCGGTGCGGTCAAACTCATGGTTGCCAAGGGTCATCAATTCATACCCCATAGCATTATAGAATTCCAGATCGGCCTGGCCATCAAACTGATTAAAATAGAGTGTTCCTTGGAAAATATCTCCGGCATCAACCAGCAGAACCGGATCGGGCGACTCGGCGCGGATGCGATCAATCAGGGTTTTGCGGCGCGAAACCCCGCCGTGTACCGGCTCACCGCTACTCATCACCGGCTCAATCCGTGCGTGGTGGTCGTTGGTATGCAAAATCCTCAGCTTATAGGCGGGCGCATCCTGCGCCAAACTCAGGCGATAGCCCCCATCGGCATAGATCCAGAGCATCGCCCCGGCCCCAAGCGCCATACTCCCCTTCAGAAAACTGCGACGCGAGATCTTCTCCTGCATAGTCGAACCCTCCTTACAGCATTGCTCATCGTAGCAGAACATGCGCCGTTATCGTAAGCTAGGTAGTATCTTTTGGCAAGGGGATTTTAGAAAGAATAGGAAACAGCAACGAGGAAATAGGAAATAGGTTTGCGGCATCAGGATGCGCTACATGCCGCTAAACAATAACGGAACATGAAACCATCGCTTATCAGATAATTCATTGTCACTTAACATTAGCTTAACTTTTAGTGCGTACAATGACCTTCGGGACGTTTGGGTTGCCCCTGTAAGGGAAGGAAACAGCAACGAGGAAATAGGAAATAGGTTTGCGGCATCAGGATGCGCTGCATGTCTCCAAACTGTAACGAACCCTGAAACCATCCCTAAGCATGAGAAAGTACCTGTAATGCTTCAACCACGCGCTGCGTTTTGTCTGCTGCTGCTTGTAACGATCCTGCTCGCTGCCTGTAGTTCGGCCCCGGTTGCAGCGCCGCCCCCCGATGCGGCCCCAGATGCTCCTACTGCAACTCGTAGCGTGCCGACACCTGAACCAACATCTGAACCGACCCCGTTGCCAACGGTGGCCGCCTTGGTGGGTTTGCAGGGCGAGGTTCGCATTGATGGATCGAGTACCGTCTTTCCGATCACTGAGCATGCCACCCGCCGTTTCCGTGAATTGGCCCCTGAGGTTGATGTAAGCTTGGGGGTGAGCGGATCGGGCGGTGGTTTTGCCCGTTTTTGTGGCGGTGAGACCGATATTTCGGGCGCTTCGCGCCCCATGAAGCCAGAAGAGATTGAGCGCTGTGCCGCCAATGATATTGCCTTTATCCACCTGCCCCTTGCCTACGATGGTATCTCGGTGGTGGTGAGTGCCGATAACGACTGGGTGGAGTGTCTGACGGTCGAAGAGTTGGGCTTTATGTGGGCACCCGAGGCCGAAGAGGTGGTCACGAGTTGGCGTATGGTGCGCCCGGAATGGCCCGACCAGCCCTTGCTGCTGCGCGCCCCCGGCCATGATTCGGGCACCTACGACTACTTTACGGCGGCGACCGTAGGCCAAGAGGGGGTGAGTCGCCTCGATTTTATTGGCAGTGAAGACGACTACCTGATTGCTCAGGATGTGCTGGAAGATCCCGGCGCACTGGGCTTTTTTGGCTATGCCTACTTGGCTGAGTATGGTGATCTGCTGCGCGGGGTGGCGATTGACCCTGGTACAGGCTGTGTCGCACCCTCGGTTGAGACGATAGTTGATGGGAGCTACCAGCCGCTCTCGCGCCCGCTCTTTCTCTATGTGCGGGCTGACTCGCTTGATCGGCCTGAGGTCGCGGCTTTCGTGCAATTTTACCTTGAGCATGCCAAAGAATTTATCGAATTGGCCCGTTACGTCCCCCTGCCCCCACGGGCCTATAGCCTAGCCATGGATCGCCTAGAGCGCCGGGTCACTGGTTCGATCTTTGCGGAAGGGGTACAACTCGGGGTCTCCATTGAAGAACTACTTAGCATCGAACCTGAGGAGTAAAAGCTTGCCTATGAAATTTTCGTTTCCCATTCGCGCCAAGTTGCTCAGTGCTTTTGCGCTTGACCTGATGCTGATGATCGCTTTGGGCCTCGTCGCCTCGCAACAGATGGCGGTGATGCACGCACGGGCCAGCTTCGTGGCCGATCATACCATCCCTTCCCTTGAGGTTGTAGCCGCGCTGAAGGCCCATATCAACGAGTATCGCGTCAATCAGCTTGAGTTTATGCTCTATACCAATGATGCTGATAAGGATCGTAGCCTCCAACGTATGCTTGAAATCGAGGAGCGTATGGATCAAGCGCTTGATTCCTACCGCCCCTTGATCAACAGTGATGCAGAGGAGTTGAGTTTTGCGCGGGTTGAGGAGCGTTGGCAGGCACTGGTTGAGGCGACCCACACCAATTTTGTGCCCGATGCCTTACAGAGCAATACCGGCACGGTGCGCCCCTTCTACTCGCGGCTCAATCCGATCTACAGCGGGCTTGAGCGCGCCATTGGTGATCTGACCACCGAGAGCCAGCATCAGGCTGATGAGTCGCTGGTGGTGGTTGAGCAGGCTTATAGTACGGCCCGTACCTTCATTATGGCCGATACGATCTTGGTCATTGTGGTCTCAGCAGTGATTGGTTTCGGGCTTTCCAATAACATCGCCCGGCGGATTGGAACCCTGAGTTCCGCAGCCAACAAGGTGTCGGGTGGTGATCTCGAACAGCCGGTGGCGGTGCGTGGGCGCGATGAGTTGGCCCAGTTGGGCCATACCTTCAACCAGATGATTGCCAGCCTGCGTTCGCAGCGGAGCGCCCTCCAGGAGCGCAACCAGCAACTCCAGGCTAGTTTAGAGCGCCAAGAGCAGTTGACCGCTGATGTTCTCCGTGGCAAACAGGCCGAGGCGGAAGCCCAACAAGCCCAGGTGGCCGCCGAAGCGGCCAGCCAGGCGAAGAGCATGTTCCTCGCCACCATGAGCCACGAACTACGCACTCCGCTCAATGCGATCCTGGGCTATGCCCAGATTATGCAGATCAACCCAGCCTACCCCAAGCCCGCCGCTGGCGATGTTGATCCCCTCGATCGTATTCTCTCGGCAGGCCGCCACTTGAAGGCACTGATCAACAATGTGCTTGACTTCTCGAAGATTGAGCAGGGCAAGATTGATCTCAACCTTGCGCCGGTTGATCTTGCAGCCGTGCTGCGCGAGGCGGCTGATGTGGTAGCGCCCTTGGCAGAACGCCAGCAGAACCAACTGAAGCTAGAGTATGCCCCGGAATTGGGGCGCAGCAAAACCGACGCCGACAAGCTGCGTCAGGTCTTGATCAACCTCTTGGCCAATGCAGCCAAGTTTACCGAGAACGGCACGATTACCCTTCGAGCGCAACGCGACGACGCGGGCATCGTCTTTGAGGTAGAAGACACAGGCATTGGCATTGCACCTGCCGATCATGAGCGCATCTTCCAACCCTTCAGCCAAGTGGATGGTTCGGTAACACGGCGTTACGAAGGCACCGGACTGGGCTTAACCCTGAGCCGCGAGCTGTGCCACGTTTTAGGGGGCACAATCAGCGTAGAGAGTACTCTAGGCCAAGGTTCCACGTTCCGCATCTGGCTCCCCACTGAACGCCCAGAGCAGCCATGTCCCTCTCGCATTCCCGCAGCCACGCCGTGTCCTTCCCAAGCCCACTTAACCCCCTCAATGAGGCCAGCGTGAAAAAGATCCTCGTCGTAGACGATAACTTCGATAACCGCAACATCATCGCCCAAATGCTGCGACTCAGTGGCTTCTTGGTGGTGGTTGCCGGCGATGGCATCCAAGCAATTGAACTTACAGAGCGTGAAACACCCGACCTGATCCTGATGGATCTCTCGATGCCCCGCCTCGATGGCTGGAGCGCCACCGCGCAGATTAAGGCGCGCCCCGAGTTGGCCCATGTGCCCGTGATCGCGGTTACTGGCCATGCCACCCGCGACGACATTGAACGCGCCTTGAACGCAGGTTGCCGCGACTACCTGATCAAGCCGATTGATATGGATGCCATGTTGAGCAAGGTGTACGGGGTTTTTTGAGACAGGACTCGATTCCTACCGCTACCCCCTACCACAATTGCCCAGAAAGTGCTAGAATAGCCGCGCGTGCATGGTTGTTGTACAATCTGTACAACGACCCTTCTTGAGTCTAAGGAGTTTGCGATGGCCCTCCGTAGGCACTTGCCCCCTCTGCTGTTCGTCCTTGTCCTGATCATCTCGGCACTGGCTCTGGTGCCGCGTTTTGTTACGGCTAATACCGCAGACTATGTGGTTGATACGACTGAGGATCGTGCCTTTGTAGCGAGCCAAAGCGGGAACTATTGTCGTCCCACGGTGCCCAATGATTGCTCGCTACGCCAAGCGATTGCACTGGCCAATCGCGATAATGTGGCTAGTCGCATCTTCTTTGATCCCCAGGTCTTTGCGGATACTCAGAGGATTACCATAAGCCATAGCTTAGGTACCCTTGAGATTAATCAGCCCAATTTGACCCTTGATGCGATTGCGAATCGCGCTGGGCAGCCGCGTGTGCATATTTATGGGAATGATCTGCAACAACCAGCATTTAAGATAACCAGTAGCAATAATATTATTCGTGGCTTTAGCATTACTGGCTTTCCTGATGATTTTGAAGATTTTGGCGTTGCGGTGCTGCTGAGTGGCCCCCAAGCCAATGATAACCTGATTGAGAAGAATTTCTTGGGTGTCGAGCCTGATGAGATGACCGTAGGGGCGAACCACTACGGTGTCTATATTGATGGCGGTGCACTGCGGAATCGGATTATTGAGAATCGCATTGGGGGCAATAACTATGCTGGGATTTATATCATGAATTCTAGCGAAAATGTTATTGAACAAAATGATATTGGGATTGGGCCGGGTAATGTGAGTATTTTCAATGATCAGGCTGGGATTATTATCAATTCGGATGCGAACGGCGAGAGCCGCTTGAACCGGATTGGCGGTACTAGTCCTGATAGTGCCAACAATATTAGTGGCAATGGGCCGGCTGGCCGAACCAATCGGGCTGGGGTACTGCTGCGCGGGGCCAATACGACCGAGAACCAGATCCGCGCCAATCGCATCGGGCTCGATTTTGGCTCTGGGCCGGGCCAGGGCGAGACGGCGGTGCCCAACCAGGGCGATGGCATCCGCATTGAACGCGGAGCTAGCCAGAATGAACTGCTTGGCAACTATACGGCCCCCTTGCTCGTCAGTGGCAATGCGCGCTATGGGATCAATATTACCGATGTTGGCACCGAGGAGAATCTGATCCGGGGGGTCGAGGTTGGGATTAATATCCGCCGCGATGGGGCTATTGCCAATGCCAGCGGTGGTATCCGTGTCGGTTCAGGGGCGACGCGCACGCGCATTGAGAGTAGTGAGAGCGCCTATCTCATTATTGCTGGCCACGCTGATCATCCGGGCCTCTTTATTGACGGGGCGACCTTCACCTCGGTTGATGGGCCGCGTACCTACATTGGTACGATTCTGCGCAATGAGAGTACCGGCGAGTTCCTCGATCTGCCCAACCGCTTTGGTGTGTTGGTGGAGGATGCAAATGACTCGCAGCTTACGCTGCATCGCGTGCGCGGCAATAGTTCTGATGGTGTGCGGATCGTTGGCGGGCAACGCAATGCGGTACTCGATAGCGTTGTGCTCAACAATGGCGGCCACGGTGTGCGGATTACCAATAGCCGTAATGCCGAAGTTGGTGGCGGCGTGGTGACTGGCAATGCCCTCAATGGTGTTTATGTCGGCAGTGGTGCCTTTGGTACCCTGATTGATGAGGTGCGGATTACCAACAATACCCGTGGTGGCGTCTTCTTTGATCGGGCCCGCTTTAGTACCCTCTTCCGCAGTGTTGTGAGTGCGAATCAAGCCTATGGTGTGCGCCTCGATGCGACCGAAGTTACGACCATTAGAACGAGTACGATTGGTCTGAGCCCCGACCGCCGTACCCGCCAGGCCAATGGCGGCTATGGTATCGAGGTGAACAATACCAGCGAGACCAGCATTGAGGCCGATACCCACGTTGCGGCCAATACCGGCTTTGGGCTCTTCATCAATGGCGGACGCCAAATTAGGGTTCACGATAGCAGCTTTGGGCTCTACCGCAATGCCCAGAATCATCCGTTGGTTGCTCCCAATGGCGGCGATGCCCAAATTGTAGTCACCAATCGCGCCCGTCAGGTCGAGATTAAGGGTAATGCCCTGGCTGGTAATGCCGCCAACGCCGCTGGTGCCGCTGGTCTGCGCGTTGCTGGCACAGGTACCCGCCTGGTCACGATCAAAGGCAACTATATTGGTCTCCAGTTTCTCGTGAATGAGGAAGAACGAACTTTCCCCCATGGCCACGGGATTGTGCTTGATGGGGTGACTGAGGTGACGATTGGGGGCGAGGAGCCTGAAGATGCCAATTTGATCCGCCACAATCGTGGCAATGGCATTCATATGACCGATGTCTTCACGGTTACGATTAAGAACAATAGTAACGCTGAGTCGATCTTCAAGAATGCTGGCGATGGTATCTTCATCAATACCCGCATTGACGACCGCCCCATTGGTACCCAGTCGATTGATATTATCCAAAATGAACTGGCCGAGAATGGGCGTCACGGCATTGCGATCTTTGGCAACCCTGATGAGCCCTATCTGCCTTGGCTCGCTGATGTGCAGATTTTGACCAATACGCTGCGTGCCAACACTGAGCATGCCATCTTCCTGAGTGGCAACGTGGATCGGGTTGGCTTCCGCAGCAATTCGCTGAGTGGCAATGGTGGTTCGATCCAGCTTGAGGGCTCGACGCGCTATGATCCCAATGCGCCCGCCGAGAATCCTGGTAATCCGAGTGCGCCCAACCATGACATCAATCCCCCTTGGGTCAACCAGGCCCAACTTGACGATCCCTTGGCCCTGCGTCTGCTCGATACGGGCATCATTGAGGGCTATGTCTTCACCAGTACCAACCTGATCGAGCGCGAACTGGAGCCGATGGCGGCCTGTGTTACCTGTACCATCCAGATCTTCCGCCCCCTTGATGGCGAGCCTGAAAATCAGGGCCAAGGGGCGTTCCTGATCAATACGATCCCCCATGTTGATGATCCCGACGAGGAGGCCGAGGCTGTACCTGAAGATCGCTTTATGGCCGATCTCGAGACCGGCTTCTTCTCGCGGCGCATTGTAGATAACCTTGATGGCGTGACTGAGTTGCTCTTTATTGCTTCCGACGGGTTCTTTGGTAGCGGCAATAGCTCTGAGTATGCCACCTTGCCGATTACCCGTGGCCTCGTCTTTGAGGAGCGCGGCCAGACTGAACCCGGCACGATTGAAGATGTGTTGGTGCTGGCTCAGGATGCTGCGCCGGGTGACACCGTAACCTACCTGGTGCAGTTGCGTAACCTTAGTACGTTCAGTCTCACTGGCGTGCGCCTCAGTGCGCCCGATCTGCCTTCCACCTGGCAGATTGCCACCGAGCCAGCCTTGAATACCCAGTTGGCCTTGCCCGCTGGCGAGGTGCTGCTCGTGACGGTTACCCTGACTCTGCCAACCGGCACCGATCCGACCGTAAGTGCGGGCACCACCCAGGTGGTAACGCTCAATGCGATGAATGATACGGTTGGGGCTATTGCTGCCGCATCGGCCCGCCTCGAAACCACCATGCTGGCCCGCCCCGTGATTGTGTTTACGCCAGCCACCAGCACCCGCGCTGTGCGGCCAGGCTTGAGTGCCGACCATGTCTATACGGTACGCAACGATGGCAATGTGCCCGTCACGATCAACTTCTCGGCGGCTACCCGCGATAGCGTTGGCCCCACGACCCTCTGGACAACCACACTGAGTCGGCAGCGGCTAACCATTGCGCCCGGGGCCGAGGATAGTATCCGTGTGACCGTCTTGGTGCCCCAGGGGACCCAGGAGGGCACTGAAGCGGTGACGACGCTTACGGCCAATGTGGCTGCCAACAACCAGGCGGGCTATGGAGCCTTTTCGCGCACGGCAACCGCCCGCACGCGGGCGAGCCTCGCGGCGATTGCCGACCTCTTGGGTGGCAGCGACCAGCAGGCATTGCCGGGGGCTACGGTCTTCTTTAACCACACGGTACTCAATCGCAGCAATGGGGTCGCCACCTTCTGCTTGGACTATGCGGCCAATCTGCAGAGTACGGTGCGCTTTGTTTCGGCCACCGATGGCTTCACGATCAATAGCAATGGCTGTTTCACCCTCGATACGGTCAACGATGAGCGCAACAATCGCTTCCGTGACGCCGAATTCCGGGCGATTGTGACCGTCAATAATCAATTGCGAGCCGGGCAACTGGAGACAATCAATGTCTTCTTGCGTCAGGGTAGCCCAACTGGTGAGATGATTGGTGATGCGGTGGCAACCAATACCATTCGGATTGCTGGGCCGGACGATCCGCCCCCAACGCCCTCGCCTACGCCCTCGCCTACGCCCTCGCCTACGCCCTCGCCTACGCCCGAACCTTCGCCCACGCCAGGGCCTTCGCCCTCGCCGATCCCCAGAATCTGGTTGCCGTTGGTTGCGCGGTAGCCATGCGGAAGGAGCCGTGCCATGGCACCGCGATACCGTCAGTTGAACCTGATCCTTGTCTTGACCATGCTGCTGCTCACGATCCTCCAGCCCCGCCCCCTCGCGGCCCAGGGGCAGGATTTCGTGGTCAATAGCTTGCTTGATACCAATGTCTGTAATGCGACAACCTGTACCCTGCGCGGTGCGCTGGGTCAGGCAACCACAGGTAGCACCATCCGCTTCTCGGTGAGTGGTGAGATTGTCTTGAGCGGTATTCTGCCCGCACTTACTGCTGGTGGTGTGACGATTGATGCGACCAGTAGTGCGGCCCCTTTTAACCCGACGATCCATATTAACGCAGCGGGCCTCTCGCAAGCGGGGCTTACCTATGGCCTGCGCATTGCCTCAGACAATAATGTCATCCGTGGTTTATCAATAAGCCGCATTCCGATTGCGCCCGGGGCCGATCCAGACATGGCTGGGGCTGGCATTATTCTTGATAATGCGAACAATAATGCGATCTACAATTGCTGGATTGGGTTGGCGAGCGATGGCCGCACGGCTGCGCCGAATGTTGGCTATGGCATTGTGCTGCGCGGTGGTTCTAGTGATAACATTATTGGGGCCAATAGCGACCGCGACCGCAATGTGATCAGTGGCAACCTGCTCGGTGGCATTACCCTCGTTGCACAAACAGCGGCAGCCTTCAACAACAATAACCGGATCGAAGGCAACTTCATTGGGCCCGATGCTACCGGAAACCAACGACCAGTAGGGGGCAATACTGAAGCAGTAGTTGCGGGCATCTATGTCCGTTCTGGTAGTCATAACACCATTATTAGGAATAATGTCGTTGGTACCTTCATCTCCGAACAGACCGGTGTCCTCTCGGCGGGGATTTTGGTTGCAGGTCATACCGTCTCAAATGACTTCGTTCCCCGTAATACGCGCATTCTGGCCAACCATATTGGGGTGAGCCGTACTGGGACTGAACTCTCGAACCGGATTGGGATTGCGGTTGGGGCCTCCGGTTTCTTTGGGCCACGCGATACCTTCATTGGTGATCCAAGTGTGGCTGGGAGTGGCAATATCATTGCGGGCAATACGCGCAACGGCATTTTGCTGCCAGATACCGATGGCATGTTTGCGTGGGGTGATGTGACAATTGCGGGCAATCGTTTGGGCATGACCTCCGGTGGGGCCTTGTTGGGCAATGCGACCGGCGGCGAGCCAGGGAGTGCGACGGTCTTCATTGGGCGCAGCCAACCGACCACTGGTACGCCGGGGCGGGTCACTTTGGGGCCGGATAACATCATTGTTGCCAGTGGGCTCTTTGGCCTGCGCGTGCGCTCTGGGGGCCATACTATCAAGGGCAACCTGATTGGTACTACTGCGAATGGCGCGGAATCTACGCTGCCTGGTACGGCCCACGAAGCCGCGAGTATCTTCCTTGAGCATGGCAGTGGCGTGACCATTGGCGGCCCCACGACGGCTGATCGCAACATTATTGCCTTTAGTAATAACCTCGCTGGCGGCGGCGGTTTTGCCATCCTGATCAACCCCGGGGCCGCTGCACTCTCAGGTTGCGCCGGGACGTGTGCCACCGGCGGCCATACGATTGAGGGGAACTACATTGGGGTGGCGCGCAATGGCCGATCTCCGCTCAATACCGAGAGCGCCAACCGTGATGGCATCATGCTGGTGCGTACCAGTGAGAATATCATTCGTAATAACGTGATTGGCGGTCTCTCGATTGGCATCCGTTTCGGTCTTTCGGGTGCCGATGATGGCGCCGACAACAACCAGATCATTGGCAATAAGATTGGTGCCCCGGCTGGTGGCGAAATCTTCTTCAGCTCTATTCCCGCAGCGAATGTGCTGAACAATCAGGCCCCGCGGAATCGTCAAGAGGGCATTCGGATTGTGCGTGGCACGGGGAATCTGATCGAAGCGAACCTGATTGCCTACAATGGCAGTAGTTCAGCAGGTATCAATATTTACCCAGGGGTGCGGGTTGGCGATAGCTCGGTTACCAGCACCAGTACCACTGCTGCGGCGAATAATCGCTTGGTTGCCAATCGCTTCGTACGCAATAGTGATCGCACGGGCGTTGCGGCCAGTAGTGGCATTATGGTGGATCGTATGACTGGCGTGCTGCTCTCGCGCAATACCACCCAGTTCCACTATGGCGATGGCATCTTCCTCTTCAATAGTGGCAATGGCGACCGCGCCACGCCTACGAATCTCGCCTTTACTCCCGCTGCACCGGGTCAGTCGGCCCGTATTCAGGGCAGCACCAATTGTGGTGCGGGCTGTACGGTCGAGATTTTCACCTCAAACCTTGCGAGCGAAACCCGCGAGGGGCCGGTCTATGTGACGAGTGGTACGACCACGAGCGGGGGCGCGTTCTCGATTAATCTACCCTTCTGTTTGCAGTATCTTACGGCTACGGTCACCGACGCCAATAACAATACGTCGCCCTACAGCGACCATATTGGCCCCTCGGCGGACAATGCCTGTGGTACAGCCTCCTTTGAGATGCTCCGGGCTAGTCCTCATGAGCGTGATGCGGTACCTGGCACGAGCCGGGTCTATCTCCACCGCTTGCGCCACACCACCCAGGCGGATCTTACCTACAATCTGCTGATCAGTTCCGATCAGGGTTGGGCCAGTGGGCCGAGCCAAGTGACGGTGCCTGCCGGTGCGACAGTAGATGTGCCGATTACGATTACCGTGCCCGCTGATGCAGCCGATGGGCTGCGTGATACGACGACGGTGCGTGCCAGTTTGGGCAATCTGACCTCCAACGAGGTGAGTAGTATCACCACGGCGCGTCCGCCCCAAGGCCCGACGCCCGACCTGAATGGCCCGCTTAACCTGAACCAGGGCGCGGGCGGCCAGGCCAATCAGACCATTTTTGCCTATACGCTCACCAATGTGGGCGATGAGCCCGGTACCTTTGAGGTGAGCCAGCCTACATTTAGTGCTACGCCGCCCACTGGCTGGAGCTTTGCTGCCGTGACGCCAAACAGCTTTTCGCTGGATGCCAACGCGAGCACAACGCTGAATATTGTGGTCAATACCCCCGGCCTGCCACCCGCTGGCAGTGTTGGCTTTAGCTTTAACGTCACCACCCAAGGTGTGAGTCCGCCGCGCTCCATCAGCCTAACCGACAGTATTGTGGTGCCGGTGGTACGCAACTTTGCGCTCACACCGACTGCAACTCAGCAGCGCTGGACAGTTGAGAATACGACGGTGAGTTTTAGCTACCGCATTACCAACACGGGCAATGCTGCCGACAGCTTCACCCTGACGACGCCAGCGCCCCAAGGGCCCTTGAGCCTCCGCGATGTGACGACGAGCCGCCCGTTGAGCAACCTGCCCATGGGCGCAGCGGCGACCATCACGCTGCGCTACGATGTCCCGTTGCCCACCGAAAATGGTACCTATACGGCCAATTTCACCGCGCAGGCCAGTGGGGCAGGTGCGCCCGCCCCGGCCACGCGCAACATGGAGATCATTGTGGTACCGGGGGGTGCGGCAACGATCACGCCCGGGGCTTCAAGCCCAGAAGAGATCGAGAGCGACGGCGGGACACTCACCTTTGTCAATACGCTTACCAACAGCGGACGGGAAGCTGCGCCGATCAGCATTGCCCCAACACTTGAGGGCTTACCAAGTGGTTGGAGCGCTGAAATTGATACGAGTGGCTGCCCCAGCGATCCGCTGCCTAGCGGTGCAAGTTGCACCTATACCGTGACGGTCACCGTGCCCCCCGATGCGGACGGCGGGGTTACACCTCTTATCACCGCCGCCACCGCCGACAACACAGACAACCGTCCGGCCCCCGATATTACCGGCGAAGCCGAGTTGCTCGCCCGTGTCGCAATTGTGCGGGATCTGCAACTCAGCCCCGAGAACCAAGCCTACTTGGTGCTGCCCAACCGACCGATCAGCTTTAGCTATACGCTCACCAACACCGGCAACGTGACCGACAGCTTTAGCTTGCAACTCAGCCAGAGTGCAACGCCAACATGGACGGTAACGCTCACGCCCACCGAGCAACTGGCCGATGTGCCGCGCAATGGCGTGCGTACCATTGAGGCCACCGTCGTACCCCCTGCGGGTCTCTTTGCCGAAGCGGAGAACCAGCTCTTACTCACTGCCACCAGCAGCGATGGTACGCCAAGCCGCACGGTAACCGCAACGCTCACCGTTGACACCATTATTGATGGTGAACTGGAACGGATCGAACAGGGCAATGTGGATGCCGGTGAAACCCGTGAGTATCGCATGGAGTTGCTCAACACTGGCACCATCACCAGCAGTTACCAACTTGACTTGCAGAACAGCCGCCCCGGCTGGACAGCGGAGCTAGTTGGCAGCATCCCGGCGATTGGTCCGGGCCAAACCACCAACTTGACCATTCGCGTCACTGCGGCCCCCAACGAAGCCACCGGAATCACCAATACCACCTGGGTACGCCTCTTGCCCCCCAACGGCACAGGTGAGCCCCTGGATGTAGCGCCGATTGTGACCCGCGTAGGGCCACGCTTCGGGGTGTTGCTAACCCCCGACCGTGAAGCGCTCGTTGCGCCCGGCAGCACCGTCGTGATCAGCCACACCCTCCGCAACATTGGCTCTGAACGGACAACCTACCGTTTGCGGGCCGTCAATGCGCTAGGCTGGGATACCTTCGTCTCACCCAGTGAAATCTCGTTGGGAGCAGACGAGACCGCCATTGTCAATGTCACCACGCGAGTGGCGGTCAATGTGACCGCAGGCGACATCGGGCGTGGGGCAGTGGTTGCTGAAGTGGTCACCGACGCAGAGATTAACGACAGTGCCACCACCGACTTCACAATTGATCGCGTGGCTGCCATCAACCTCGAAGCCTCACAGGTGCGGGCAGTGACACCCGGATCGGGGCAGATCAGCCTAACCGACCTAACCATCCGCAACAACGGGAGCGCAGGCGACGAAGTAAGCCTCGTGGTGATCGGCGAAAACGACGGCTGGCGCGTGCGCCTAGGGACAACCAACCTCTGGGTACCACAGTACAACAGCCGCGACATCACCGTTCATGTCACCGTTCCATCCAACATCCCCAGTGGCACCGTCAAAGACATCCGCGTTGAAGCACGCTCCAGCATCAACCCAGCGGTCTTTGATAGCATCCTGTTGACGTTGGTCTACGTAGCCTCCACCGATCCAGGTGGCGACAATGGGGATCCTGATCCTGACCCCGACCCTGATCCCGACCCTGACCCTGACCCTGACCCGGATACATTGCGGAGGGTTTATCTACCATTGGTGCAGCGGTAGATGTAGATGCGCTCCTTGACTCAACGATAGAGTTGCTGTCTGAAAAGTCTATGAACTGGCGTTGGAGTGCCAGCTTCAGCCGGCTAAAGCCGGCACTCCAACGCGTAACCACTAGCTTTTCAGATAATATTTCTGGAATCTCTAGGATCGTAGGAGGGGTTCGGGGAGGGCGAAGCCCTCCCC
>NZ_NQWI01000051.1 GCF_002532535.1 Candidatus Viridilinea mediisalina | reverse complement strand
GGTTACGCCACGCGCTGCGCCGCTGGCGCAGGCGGCGTAACGCCAAACTGTAAAGTAACTATGAACCATGTCTAAGGCCACAATCGTCCATGTGCGCGGCAATGCCGCAATCAGTGAACTCGTCCAGTCGAGTTGGGTCGAGGCGCGTAGATAGCGTGCCAGGGCGCGATCTTCATGCTCGTGCCAGCGGGTGCGATCTTCCTGTACCAAGCGAGTGCGATGGCCCACCATGGTCTCGACCAGTTGATTGGTCATGTCGCGGTGAACCTCGAACCAGAGCCAGGTCTGATAGATCATGAGCAGCAATAGCCCCACCACAAGCAGGAACCAGAAGGCCAACAGCCCTAGATGGCTCAGCCCTGCCGCTCCATAAAAGAGCACGAGTGCGGCAGTGGCAAGCTGAGCGCAGGCATTGAGTACCGACAGCGTCCCCAAGCCCAACAGATCATCAAAGGTCTCGGCATCAATCACGAGGCCCAAGAATGAGCCGATGCCCTGGTGTCGCACCTCGTCGGGGTTGAGCGCAAAGGCGCCGGCCAGCAAGCGCAGCTTAATGCTGGCACTGAGCAGCAGTTCGAGCTTACTCTGGGCAAAGACAAGCCAAATCTGTACGGGGATGGCACTGAGCAGCAGGAGACTCCATGCGCTGATACGTGCCCAGGTAAAGACGCCGCTGAGCGCCTCGCGCCCCAGCAGCGCCCAGGTCAGAATGGTCAATAGTTGCACCACGAGGGTCAACATGCCCACGACGATCATTGGTTTGAGCAGACGCAAATGGCGCGCATAGTCAAACATTGAGGCCGCCAAGGGCTGGCGCAACAACCAACCAACCGCCAGCGCCTCGCCCGCGAGGTATTCGCGCACCAGTGCGCGCCCCGCTACGGCCCGCCGCTCCTCGGGCACATTCGCCCGGGCGAGCATGCGCTCAACCTGGGCCTGCAACGGTGCCTCTTTGTCCGCACCCAAGGCTGCCGCAAGCTGCGCCGGGTCTACTCGCACCAGACGCCCGTCCGGCCCCAAGAGCTGCGCCTTGCGCCCACATGTCACGAGCGCTACGATCTGCTCTTGGCCCGGCTGCGAGGCGGGCAGATGCAACAACGCCGGGGCACTGCCGCGCACCAACTCCAACAAACCATCAAATGTGGCCGTCACCGGCTCCACCTCGACCCCGAGCCGCGCTGCTACCACATCAAGCCAACGTCCACGTTCAGATCCCGTGGGCACAAACACCTCCACCTCACGCGTACGCTGCACCAGCCCCACCTGGCGGGCCAGCGCCTCAAGCGCCTCAGCGAGGCGCTCGGATGGCCATGCCACAGCCGCAAGGTCGAGCGCCTTGCTGGGCTTGTTGGTGTAGTTATGAAGCTGTGAACTGGTGGTCATGCATGTGCTACCTGAGAAGAGGGTTCGGGAGAGCCAAGCTCTCCCAAACCCTCACCTTGGCATCCAACCCTACTGCACTACGATGGGTAAGAAGACCCTGAAGAGAGGCGTCTCCTCCACCTCCACCGTGATCGTGGCGGTCTCGCTGTCTACGTGGTTTACCCCATTGCTCACCCGCACCCAGTAGCTCGTCGTTGTCGTGAGCGATTCGGTGGTGAAGGTGGGGCTGTCGCCCCCAACCGCAACCGGGTTGCTCGTATCAGCACTGTTGCCCTCGTACCACTGGTAGCTCAACTGCCGTGTGTCGGTAGCAACCACCGTCAAGGTGACCGCCGTACCAGCAGTGATACTCTGGCTCACAGGTTGCGTCGTGATGATGGGAACTGGCGAACGCACACTCATGACCGCCGCGTGGGCATCAAGCAACCCAGCGCCAGTCGCGCGTAGCGGGAAGCCCGGCACCGGACGTGCGGTGTCGCGCATAACCTGGGTAATGCTCGCTGGGGTAGGATTGAGGCCACTGGCGCGCGCCTGCTGCAGCACGAGCGCCGCGACCCCTGCCGCGTGGGAGGCAGCCGCCGAGGTGCCAGTGAAGCGCCAGACACCGGTAGCTTTGCTGCCAAAGAAGGTATTGGCCCCACGGTTACTCGCCAGCAGATCGGGCTTCTGGCGGAACTCAGGGAAGGGCAGCGCCGCAGCAGGCGTATTGCCCCGAATTGGTTCAAAGAAGATCAGCGGGCCGGCACGCGAACTAAAGGCTTCAACCACGTTATCATTATTCCACGGCACCGCCCCCACCGAGATGACACCCCGTGCGGATCGATGGGCATAGGTGGTTGCCCCAAAGATGTCGGGCGAGGTGTGCGGGGCGTCTGGTTCATAGAACTCGGCATCGAGAATCATACCAGCACTGGCTTGTAGCATAAACCAGATTGCGGGTGTAGCCGTGCCACTTCTGCGCTCGATCACGAGGTGGAAATCGGTTGGTTCCGCGCTATCATTGACGAGCCAGACGTCGCCCTCAAGGGGCTTATTGGTCCCATTGGGGCCAGTATTCGGCAGCTCGCCACTCATGCGTATGGCTGTATCCGTAGAAGGATCAAAATCCGCGAAGATCGCACCAGAGCTATCAACCCAGTAGAAATTGAAGTCGGTACTCACCCCATACCATGGCTCAGCCCATTGCAGACGGGTCGGAAAGAAAGCCCCCGGAGCGATCGTAAAACGTGCGGTCGGGGAGATCGTTCCCGTATTGGGGTTGAAGTTGTGGCAATCTCCCTCCAACAGGAATGGTTCGTCCTGCCACGTCAGCGCCGGGCATGGGGTGGGGCGGTAGCTCAGGGCTATGTAGCTACTAATATCCTTGAAGTTCGGTTCATCGGGCGTCCCAACATTGATCTGGCGATTAAGGTTGCCAGCCGCTGAGAGGTAGATCACCCCTTGGGCCACCACCTCGTCTACCGCCACCGCCACCGGGTCATCTTGGAAGAAGGCTTGATCGGCAAAACCAAGATCGTCCACAATAATGTCAACGCGGTGTTCATCACGGAGCAGGCGGATCACCTCGGCCATATCCAAGCCCAGGTTGGGGCCAAAGCCCGACGCGACGACCAGTTCGGCACCGGGGGCAATGTCGTGGACAATCTGGGCCATCGCGCGCGCTTCATCGCTGTTGGGGGCACCGTGCGCAATCATCTCTGGGGGCAGTTCGCGCGCCACGGTCACCGGCGTGGTACGGTCACAGGGGTTGCCCGGCCCAGGCAGATCGCCAGAGGCGATATCGTCGGCGGCACGAATGGGCGAATCATCGGGGCCAGTCATGCCCGCATTGGGATTAACATCATAGGAATCGGAGATAATGCCAATGGTAATGCCGGTGCCATCAACGTTTGCGTCGCCGGCGAGCTCTAGCGCACGCGCCAGATCAACGCGCATCTGCTGCACACCCTCGGTGGTGAAGGCACCCACATTGCTCCCCGCGCAGGGGTCATCGTTGGCAGGGTTCATCTGCGTGCGTTCGGCCAGGCTCATGCTGCCAAGGGCCGCTGCACCGCCCATGGTCATCGGCTTAAAGCTCTCCTGCACACTCTGCACAAAGGGCAGATCGGCCAGCGCGGCCAGATCGTGGGGCGCAATGGTACCACTGACGCGCATGTAATCGGGCGCTCGGCCAAGAATCGTCAGGCCCGCGCGGCTCAAAGACTCTTCGACCGCCGGGCTAAGCTCGGTCAGATAGACCTGCACCAGCGGCGAGCCATCCTCCTTCATCAGCAACCTAGAGCGGAGGTGAGCAATCAGATCGCCCTCAGCAGCAAGTGCAGTACCCGTATGTTCAGCCAAATTACGCAACAGCGGCGTCAATGCATCGCTCTGGCTTGGCCGAGCGCTCTGGGCTGGGAGTGTCGTGACCACCAAGACGAACATGAGCAGCAAGGCCACGCCGATGCGACCAAAGAGTCTTCCCGTGCGCTTGAGTCTGGGTCTCTCCATCGTATTACCTCTCTGAATCCTATAGCAACCTCTACCTTCCAACGGGCGGGGCGGCAAGTCACGTTAGGGACGTACGGGATCGCCGGTAAGAATGCGCGGTAGGCCAAATCCAGCCTTGACGTTGGTTTTGATCTTCATTGCTCTCTTCCTTAATCTTGACGTGCGGCAGGCGAGCACAGCGGTGGTTACCCACCGCTGGCCCGCCTGATGCGTTCCGGCAAGCCTACTCTTCGCTGAAGCTGATGAAGGGCGACCTAAAGCCACCACTACCCCACGGCGTACGGATGGCCCCAGCCTTGACGTTGCTCTTGGTCTTCATAACGATCCTTCTTGCTAATGACGACGACACCATATATGTCAGACGCTTACGCGTACCGACCGAGATTGAGGCTGTGCTAATACCAACTATTAGCGGAAGGTTATTTTCCCTGGAAAGCCAGCCTTGACACGGGTCTTGGTCTTCATGGTCATCCTCCTTGCTTAGGAATGGTAACGTAGCCCAACGAACGATGCTGGTTGTAGCCAGCGGTGCTGTTGCACCACCATGCCGGAACGAACGTTGCTGCGTACCCGCAGCGCGGCACTGCGCCAGCCGACCCAGCGTCGGCGCCGCCGTCGCTGGCGCTGCTTCGTATGCCAGAGCATAGGGCGCCTCCTGGGCTGTTGGGGCGCATCAAAGCCGAGTTGGCCCAACAGGGTCTGGAGCGGTACCGAGAGATCAGGCAGCGAGAACGCCACTTCGCGCCCCGTCTGCACACAGGTGACTGTGACCCGTACCACGGCTTGGGCATTGTGGCTCAGGTGGTTGACCTTGAGCAGAAAGGCTTGGCGCTTGAGGACGTTCATTGGCTGGCTCTATCCTGTTCGTTGCTTCTGGCTGGATAGAACAGAGTATAAGAAACTTCGCTTAGTAAACTATTAGGAAATTGGGCTCATACCAAAAAACAGGGTTTGGGGCGCAACCCCAAGGGTACTTCATGAGGTAGGATGAGTACGTTATAATAGAGCAAGCAATGAACTGGAACCGAGGAGGCGTTCTATGTCTGGCCACTCAAAATGGCACACGATCCGTCGCTCCAAAGGCGTTGCCGACCAGCGTCGCGGCCAGCTTTTTACCAAGTTGGCGCGTGACATTACCCTGGCTGTGCGCGAGGGCGGTGGCGGTGATCCCGATATGAACTTTCGGCTGCGGCTTGCGGTGGATAAGGCTAAAGCCAATAATATGCCCAATGATAGCATTCAGCGCTCGATTGATCGCGGTCTGGGCAAAAATAATGAAGCCGCTTTGGAAGAGGTCTACTACGAAGGCTATGCGCCCGGTGGCATTGCGATTCTGATCGAAACCGCCACCGATAATCGTAATCGCACCAATTCCGATGTGCGTTCAACGATCAATAAGGCTGGTGGCAACCCCGGCGAGCCCGGATCGGTCAGTTGGATGTTTGATCTCAAGGGGCTGATTACGGTTGATTTGAGCAATAGCGATCACGACTCCGAAGAGGTGCAACTGCTGGCGATTGATGCCGGTGCAGATGATGTTGAGGTTGATGAAGCGCAACTCGAAATCTACTGCGAATGGACACAACTGAACGCTGTGCGCCAGCATCTGCTCGATCACGATATTCCCATCAGTGGCGTTGAGAAGGTGATGCGCCCCCAAACGCTGGTGCAACCCGAAGAGAAGGAGGCTCTCTCGACGCTGCGGCTGATCGAAAAGCTTGAGGATCTGGACGATGTGCAGAAGGTCTATTCCAACCTTGATCTGACCGATGAGTTGGCTGCGAAGTTTGAGTAAGGCCGTTTTTGATTGTAGATTGTAGATTGCCGAACATGGCGTCCCGATGGGCTTTCGCCTTCTTGATGATGCGGCATGTTCAAGGATCATTGGTGTCAGCCTTCATGCGTACAATTGGCATTGATCCCGGCACGGCCATTATGGGCTGGGGTATTGTTGAGAGCCAGCAGGGCCAGTTGCAATTGGTGGCGGCAGGTGCCCTGACGACACCGGCGCATATGGCCCAGCCTGAGCGATTGCTGCGGCTCTATGAGGGTCTCTCGGCTTTGCTGGCTCAACATCGGCCCGATAATGCGGCAATTGAGGAGCTCTTTTTTGGCAAGAATGTCAATACGGCGCTCAGTGTGGGCCAAGCGCGTGGGGTCGCGCTCTTGGCCTTGGTGCAGGCGGGGCTGCCCATCCAAGAGTACAAACCCACCGTGGTGAAACAGGCGGTCGCAGGCTATGGGGGGGCCGATAAGCGCCAGATGCAGGAGATGGTGCGTGTTACGCTCAATCTCGCTCGCGTACCCAAGCCCGATGATGCCGCCGATGCGCTGGCGGTTGCGATTTGCCATGCCTATACGGGGCCGATTCTACGCCGGATGGCAGAGTGAGGCCGTTGTAGATTGTAGATTGTAGATTGTAGACGATAATTTGGTGTCATGACCAAACGACGACCCGGCGCTCGCGCCGATCTTGAAGAGGTGCGCCCACGGCGCTTTGTGATCCATAATGGGGCGGTGGGGCCTGCGCTGCGCGGTGAGGGGCTGCGTGAGGGTGATCGCTTTACGCTCACGAGCCAGCGCGGTGCGGGTGTGGTGGCGCGGGTGCGCGGGCGTGGGTTTACGGTGCTGACCCTGGCCGACCAGATTGCCAAGCTCCCTCCGCTGCCGTCGGTCGCGCCCTTGGGCGCTGCGCTGCTGCACCCGTTGCAGAAGCACGAGCGGATCAGCCACTTGAGCGGCAGCCCCCCGGCTTGGCAACCAGCCCCCGTGAGCACGGAGCAGCCTCAAAGCGTTCGGCTCTATGTAAACGCAATCATCAGGCGGCGCAAGGGGCGCGGACCGAGTAGCTACGCCCTCGTGACCACCACGGGGTTCCAAGCGCTTGATGAGGATGCCGCACTGCTGCGGGGCTATGCCCTCGCCGCCCAAGCCGACCCCAGCGCCGTTGCGGTTGCTACGCTGCACAATGGCGACTACCTGCTGCCCGATCTGCTGCTCCCTAGTGCCCAGCGCACCCTTATGGGGCGCATTGCCACCAAGCATGAAACTGGTTGGCAGTTTGCCCCCGCTGATCTGCCGCTGGTTCAGGCGCTGCTGGAGTGCTTGGGCTGCTCAGGTGTAGAGGTTTGAGAGGTTTGAAGAGGAACAGAGATTTTTCACCACAGAGGCACAGAGGACACAGAGGGGATGAGGGATGAGGGATGAGGGATGGGGGATGAGGGATGGGGGATGAGGGATGAGGGATGAGGGATGGGGGATGAGGGATGAAATAGCGCATTTCCGAATGGTATACCTACAAACCCTCTGTATTCTCTGTCGTTCCTCTCCTCTGTGCTCTCTGTGCCTCTGTGGTTCAATCCTCTGTGCTCTCTGTCTCTCCTCTCCCTCTCAAGCCCAGCCAAGGTTATCAGGCTTGGCTGGGGCTGCACCCGGCCCACCCTCTTCCGCTTTGCCGTCCAGTTCCTCTTCGAGCATCTGATCAACCATTTCGTCCCAATCTTCACCGGCGTCTTCGCCCAATTCTTTGCCGAGCTTTTTCGCCCAGCGGGCAATTGCCCGTGGATCGCTCTCGTCCAGCCCCGCAAGGCTTGAGGGGTCGGCAATAGCTTCGAGGCGCGCCTCTTCGGATTTGATGGTGGCAAAGCGCGAGACGGCGCGCTGGATGTTGCTATTGCCACAGCGTGGGCAGGCAAGACCCTCTGGATCGCTGAAGCCACGGACGAGTTTTTGGAATTGGCCATTGCATGCGGGGCAGCGGTATTCGTAAATAGGCATGGGACACTCCTAATCCCCTGGTACAACTTCCATGAGTGCTGGTGGCTTGACCGGGGTATCACTGAATTGATAGGCTGCGAGCAGTTGGGGCACTACGGCTTCAACCGCGCTCATGCTGGCGGCATGGATGGTGAGCAGCGGTTGGCCTAAGTATACCTGATCGCCGATGCGGGCTTGGAGGCTCAGGCCGACCCTGGGGTCAATGCGCTCCTCTTTGTGGCTGCGTCCGCCGCCAAGGGCGTTGACGGCGAGCCCCAGGCTGGCACCTGCAATGGCGCTCACGTAGCCCGCCCTGGGGGCGGGCAGCGCGATCTGAACAGGGGCGCTGGGCAGCAGGTCGGGCTGCTCGATGCTGGCGAGGTCGCCCCCTTGGCTGGTGACCATATGGCAAAATTTGGCCCACGCTGCACCGCTCTGCAGGGCTTCGTGCAACATGGCGCGGGCGCTGGCTTCATCGCTGGCACGCTCGGCCATGAGCAGCAGTTGGCTGCCTAAGCTCAAGCAGAGTTCAACGAGGTCAGAGGGGCCGTTGCCGCGCAGGGCAGCAATGGCTTCGCGTACCTCAAGGGCGTTGCCAACAGCGTAGCCCAGGGGTTGCTGCATCGAACTGAGTACGGCACTGACACGCCGCCCGGCCTGATGCCCAATCTTGACCATCGTCTGGGCCAATTGGCGTGCCTCTGCCTTGGTAGCCATGAAAGCCCCACTGCCATATTTGACATCAAGGACAATGCAGTCGGCCCCGGCTGCCAGCTTCTTACTCATCACGCTTGCCGCGATCAGCGGAATGGACGCGACGGTCGCGGTAACATCACGCAGGGCATAGAGTTGCTTATCGGCAGGCGCAAGGTCGCTACTCTGCGCCGCAATCACAAGGCCAACCTCACGCACAAGGCGGCGAAACTCGTCGCTGCTGAGGGCAGTACGAAAACCGGGGATGCTCTCCAGCTTATCCACCGTGCCGCCACTAAAGCCCAAACCGCGCCCGCTCATCTTTGCCATTGGCAAGCCGACGGCAGCCACAAGTGGCCCAAGCAGCAGCGTCGTCTTATCGCCAATCCCGCCGGTGGAGTGCTTATCCACCGTGACGGGGGCAAGATCGTGCAGATCGAGCATTGTGCCACTGCGGGCCATCGCCAGGGTTAAGGCAGTAGTTTCATGAGCATCCATGCCACGCAGCACCACCGCCATCGCCCACGCACTCATCTGATAATCGGGGATAGCCTGGGCCGTATAGTTAGCAATCAGCCAATCAAGTTCAGCGCTGGTGAGGGCATAGCCGTCGCGCTTCTTGGCAATGAGTTCTACCATGTGCATAGGCAATACCTGAGGAGATTAGGAGCGAGGAAATAGGAGCGAGGAAATAGGGAGGGCAGGAGCGAGGCTTTTCGCTTCACTCAAGGCGATAATCTACCTTCCTGCTTCCTACTTCCTCCTTCCTCCTTCCTATTTCCTAAAGTATAGCCGATCTACCCTCTAGCGTGGTATAGTTAGGACATCGTTCGTACCAAAAGCAAGAGGAGACGCATGCCGTGGAGCAGAACAAATCGCTCGTCAAAGATTGGATGACGCAGCAACCCGTGACGGTCACCCCCGATACGTCAGCGGTTGAAGCCTATGAGCGGATGAAGTCGCGCAATATCCACCGCTTGCCCGTGGTTGAACAAGATGATCGATTGGTCGGGATCGTGACCAGCAGCGATATTGAGGGAGCGGTGAGTTTTAGTGAGGCGACGGGAGGCTGGTCGGAGGCACGTTTTGCCTTAGCGGGTTCGACGGTTAGCGAGATGATGACCAGTAAGCCAATTACGATTGCGCCAACGAACTCGATGGGTCAAGCGGCGCAACTGCTGCTCAAGCATCACCTGAGCGGCCTGCCGGTGGTGGAAGATGGCAAATTGGTGGGCATCATCTCTGAGACGGATGTCTTCCGTTTGGTGGTGGCGTTGTGTGGTGAGGAGTAGGTGACGGGCCTCCGGCCCACATTCATGGGCGGAAAGAACAGGTAATCTTGAAGCGACCGATAGGTCTTTGGGATGCCCAGGATGGCCCTCACCCCCTACCCCTCTCCCACGTTGTGGGAGAGGGGCGAAGGCACTACTGGTTTCTTACATTCCTTTAAGCCTATTTCCCATTTCCTAATTCCTATTTCCTAACCCTCCCATATGCCATTTGACAGCCCCTAGTGCCCATGCTACCATCCTGAACCAACTGTTCGGGAGCGCTTCTTGCTGCCTGATTTGGAACGCCATGTGTGGCAATCTACAATCTGCAATCTACAATCTACAATCTCAAGAGGTATTGATGGCCCCCCTGCTTGAGGTACGCAACCTCCAAACCCATTTTCATACCCAGGATGGGATTGTCAAAGCAGTTGATGGTGTCTCCTTTGCGGTGAAGCGCGGAGAGACGCTTGGGATTGTTGGCGAGTCGGGCTGTGGCAAGAGTGTCACTTCGCTCTCGATGATGCGCCTGATTCCCTGCCCGCCAGGCGAGCTTGCTGGGGGCCAGATTCTGTTTGATGGCGCGGATCTGCTGGAGTTGAGTGAAGAGCGCATGCGCCATATTCGGGGCAATCGGATCGCAATGATCTTTCAAGACCCGATGACCTCGCTCAACCCGGTGCTAACTGTGGGCCGTCAGATTACCGAGGCGCTGGAATTGCATCTGCAACTCGGACGCAAAGCGGCGCTGGCCCGTGCGACTGAGCTCTTGCACATGGTTGGGATTCCGAGTCCAAGCAAGCGGCTCGAGAGCTACCCACACCAGTTTTCGGGCGGCATGCGCCAGCGCGTCATGATTGCCATGGCGATCTCGTGCAACCCCGAACTGCTGATCGCCGATGAGCCAACTACCGCCCTTGATGTGACGATCCAGGCCCAGATTCTTGAATTGATCAACCAACTGCGCGATGAGTTGCAGACCGCAGTGATCATTATTACCCACGATCTAGGCGTCGTTGCCGGCATGACCGACCGGGTTACGGTGATGTATGCCGGGCGTGTGGTTGAAGCGGGTAGCACCACGGAGATCTTCGCCAATCCGCGCATGCCCTACACAATTGGTCTCTTGCGTTCGATTCCGCGCCTTGATGAGCAGGAGCATCGCAAGCTGACGCCGATCCGTGGGTTGCCGCCCAACCTGATTGATCTACCGGCGATCTGCCCCTTTAGCCCCCGTTGTGACTATGTTCAACACGCTTGTTTGCACCAAAACCCGCCCCTACGCGATGTAGCCACCAACCATCAGGCCGCGTGCCTCTTTGATATAACGATTGACACTCCTATTCCAGAACGACCACCTGAAGGCCTGTTGGTCTGAGGGCTGGCGGCAAAGCCGCTGAAGTTTAGGGCTACCGCCCTATAACCTGTTGGTGGGGATGCGTCCCCAATCCCGTTTTTTGTTCCGTTTTGGCGGCTTCGCCGCCAAAACGGAACAAAAAGAGTTTTTTGGGGGAGGCGCAGCCTCCCCCAAACCCCCGCCGGGAGGCTTAACGTCATGGGTATGACACCCCCCTACCTCATTGAGGTAAAAGACCTCACCATGCACTTCCCCGTAACCCGTGGAGTGATTTTGCAGCGCCGGGTTGGTACGGTGAAGGCGGTGGATGGGGTGAGCTTTCAGATTAAAGCGGGCGAGACCCTTGGATTGGTCGGGGAGTCGGGGTGTGGGAAGAGTACCACCGGGCGCGCTATTTTGCAGCTCTATCGGCCTAGTGCGGGTGAGGTGCGCTTTGAGGGGGTTGATCTGACGCGCATCCATGGCGAGCAACTGCGCCGGATGCGCCGTCAGGTGCAGATGATCTTTCAAGACCCCTATGCTTCGCTCAATCCACGGATGACGATTGGCGACACGATTGGCGAACCGATCCGAGTGCATCGCTTGCGTGTCGGCAAAGGGGCCGTGCGCGAGCGGGTGGAAGAACTGTTAGGCCTCGTGGGACTCAATCCGGCCTATGCCAACCGCTACCCCCACGAGTTCTCGGGCGGGCAACGGCAGCGCATCGGTATCGCAAGGGCGCTTGCAGTTGAACCAAAGTTTGTCGTCTGCGACGAGCCGGTCTCGGCCCTTGATGTCTCGATTCAGGCTCAGGTGGTGAATCTGCTTGAAGAACTGCAAGATAAACTGGGGCTCACGTATCTCTTCATTGCCCACGATCTCAGCGTAGTAAAGCACATCTCCGACCGGGTGGCGGTGATGTATTTGGGCAAGATTGTCGAATTGGCCACAGGGGTCAAGCTCTACAGCATGCCGATCCACCCCTATTCCCAGGCGTTACTCTCGGCGGTGCCGATTCCCGATCCCAAGGTTGAGCAGCAGCGCCGGCGCATTATTCTTGAGGGCGATGTACCGAGCCCGTTCAACCCGCCCGATGGTTGCCACTTTCATACGCGCTGCCCAATTGCGCTAGAGCAGTGCAAACAGGAGGCGCCGCCCTTCCTTGATTATGGCGATGGCCACTCTGCCGCGTGTTGGCGCGCCAACGAATCGGGTAGCTTGATGCCAGAGGTGGCCAAGCAGTAAGGGGGCCCTGCTTTTTTTACCACAGAGGCACCGAGCGCACAGAGATGGATGTTTGTGAGAAAGCAAAACCTCTGTGTTCTCTGTGTCTCTGTGGTAAAAAAAGCGGAATCTTAGCGGAGTAGCAGGCTTGGATCTAGACATGCTCACATGGCTCCGCTCGCCCGTGGGCCAGGCGCTCTTGGCGGAGTTGGCCGAGCAGCCTTTGGTTGAGACGCAGACGCTGCGCGCGTTGGAGCGGATCCGCCGTCGTGTGAGTCCGGCCCAGGCTGCGGCGGCTTTGGAATTGGCTTTGTTGCGTCAGCGTGCCGCCAGCAAGTTTCCAAACGCCCACCAACTCTTCTTTACCCGCGAAGCGCTTGAGCAGGCGAGTGCTGCGCCGGTGGCGGCTCAACGGGCCGCCCGCCTCGCGCCCTCTGGCGACGTGGCCGATCTGGGCTGTGGCCTTGGTGCCGATACGCTGGCCCTCGCGGGCGCGGGCGCACATGTCTGGGCTGTCGAGCGTGACCCCCTGCGTTTGGCGTTGTGCCAAGCCAACGTGGCCGCCCTCGGCCTTGAGGCGCGGGTGAGCCCGCTGCTGTGCGACCTCTTGACCACGCCGCCACCCAAGGCCCATGCGCTCTTCTGCGATCCGGGGCGGCGGGCGGGCGGGCGGCGGCGTTTCAACGTGGCCGACTACGAACCGCCACTGGCCCATGTGTTGCATTGGCGCAAGCAAACGCCCGCCTTGGCGCTCAAGCTCGCGCCAGGGGTTGAAACAAGTGCCCTCCCCTCCGATGCCGAAGTAGAGTTTGTCTCGCTCAACGGCGAACTGAAGGAAGCGGCGCTCTGGTGCGGCCCGCTCGCCACCACGCGCATGCGTGCCAGCCTGTTGCGTAGCACTAGCAATGGCGCGGTCACGTACCACACCATGAGCAAGGACGCCCCGGAGTTGCAACGAGAGGCATGGCTTGCGCCACCCGCCACCTACCTCTACGAACCCGACCCGGCGATTATTCGCGCCGGGCTGGTGCGCGAGCTTGGCGTGTGCTTGGATGCGGCGCAACTGGACGAAGAGATCGCCTACCTGAGCGGCACAACGCTGGTTGCCAGCCCCTTCGCCCGTGCTTGGCGCATCATCACCTGGTTGCCCTTCAACCTGAAAGCCCTGCGGGCCCAACTCCGCGCCCTCGATGCTGGCCCAATCACCGTCAAAAAGCGCGGCTCGCCCCTCGACAGCGACCAACTCGCCCGCCAACTGAGTCGCCCCAACGGCCAGCCCCTGGTTGTTGTGCTGACCAAACACCTTGGCAAGCCGATTGCACTGATTGCGGCTTTGCTTTGAGGCGTTTGTAGTGTCTTAGTTGCGAAGTTGCAACCTTTGGTTGTTAGTAATTCTATTGTTAGGATGTACTAACATCTGGTATATGTAGTTTCTAATGAAACTGCGTCTTCTCTTGTTGTGCGGTATTGGCAGCTTCGCCGCCAACACCGCACAACAAACGAGATTTGAGGCGTAGCCTCCACCCAAACCCCGCTAGGGGCCAAGCGAAAGGACCACGATGTCCGAGACAGTGAGCACAGAAACGACACTCGAT
Source organism: Candidatus Viridilinea mediisalina (assembly GCF_002532535.1). Taxonomy (GTDB): domain Bacteria; phylum Chloroflexota; class Chloroflexia; order Chloroflexales; family Chloroflexaceae; genus Viridilinea; species Viridilinea mediisalina. Next base: position 20,930 of record NZ_NQWI01000051.1, on the reverse strand, counting down.
CAACTCAAGCGCGGCGAGCGTGCCCTTGTGGTACGCATTACGGGGGAAAAAAGTTTGCGGCGGCGTCTCCTCGATATGGGCTTAGTGACGGGGGAGACCGTGACGCTGCGTGCGGTTGCACCGCTTGGCGATCCGTTGGAATTGACCCTCAAGGGTTACCAACTCTCACTACGTAAAGCTGAAGCCCGCCTAGTTGTGGTAGAACCAATCGTATGAAGAGCCAATCAGAGGTAAGCTTGCCCTTGCCCATGGCAAGTGAAGGGAGCCATGTGCGGATTGTGGGCTTTCATGGCAACCAACGCAACGCCCACCGCCTGGCAGAGCTAGGCATGAACCCTGGAGTTATCCTGACGCTCCTCCGTAACAACGGCGGGAGCCTTTTAGTTGCAGTTGGTGATACCCGCCTTGCGCTCAACTACGGTATGGCGCAGGCGGTTCTCGTCTGCCCGTTGGAGAGGGAGGTTTCATGAGTGACTGCATACTTGCATTAGCCGGTAACCCCAATGTTGGTAAGAGTACCATTTTCAATGCACTAACCGGCATGCGCCAGCATATCGGGAATTGGCCGGGCAAGACGGTAGAGCGCAAGGAGGGGCATGTGCAGGTGTCAGGGCGCACCATGACCCTGGTTGATCTACCGGGTACCTACAGTCTTGCGGCACGCTCGTTGGAAGAGCAGATTGCGCGCGACTTTATTGTGCGCTCACAACCCAAAGCGGTCATTAACGTCCTTGATGCGGCCAACCTAGAGCGCAACCTCTACCTTACAGCCCAACTGCTTGAGACGGGCGCCCGGCTGATTCTGGTACTCAACATGGCCGATGTTGCCACCTCACGTGGCCTCGTCCTCAACCCACACGCCCTAAGTGACGAACTGGGTTGTCCGGCGATCACCATGGCGGCCAGTAAGGGCCAGGGCTTGGCCGAGCTGCGGGCTGCGCTACAGGGACTCTAGGTTTTCATTCTTTTTTCTTGCGCGATGACAAGGATAGCAAGAGACAATGGCTACTGCAACTATGGCGCTACCCAATGCGCCGTTACGTTACACAGCGCCGATTGAGGCGGAGTTGGACTATCTGGTTGCCAGCTTTGCAACGATGCCTGGCCTAGCGGTCTATCCGGCACGCTGGTTGGCGATCCAGTTGCTCGAAGGTGACGAGACACTGCTGGCTGAAGCCGAGCAGTTGGCTGGCCCAGCGCTAACTGAGGCGCTTGAGGCCAGTATGGCGCGCTTGCAGCCCCACTATGGCGATGAGCTTGATGTGGCGCTGGTTGATCAGCGCTACCGCTTTGTGCATGCCCTGGCTGGTAAGAGCTTGACGCGCCCGGCAGTTCCGCCGTTGACCCTCTCCGACCGAATTGATCAGGTTGTTACCCATCGTTGGCTGGGGATTCCGATCTTTCTCATGCTGATGTGGTTGGTCTTTACACTTACCACTGAAGTGGCCGGGCCTTTTGTGGATTGGGTTGACGATGTGATTGCTGGCCCGCTGAGTGGCTGGGCCACTGCCCTGTTGAGCCTCGTGGGCTTGGGTGAGACATGGGTGGAAGGGTTGGTGGTGGACGGCATGCTAGCGGGTATGGGGGGCGTCTTGGTCTTTGTGCCCGTCCTTCTGTCACTCTATTTTGCACTGGCCTTGCTCGAAGATTCGGGCTACATGGCGCGGGCAGCCTTTGTGATGGATCGTCTGATGCACAGCTTAGGCTTACACGGCAAGAGCTTTTTGCCCATGATCGTTGGCTTTGGCTGTACGGTACCGGCGATATATGCTACGCGCACTCTGGATAGCCAACGTGACCGCATTCTAACCGGCTTGCTCGTGCCATTTATGAGTTGCGGTGCGCGTCTGCCAGTCTATGTGCTGATTGCGGCGATCTTCTTCCCCGCACAGGCGGGCATGGTCATCTTTGGGCTCTACGTCACCGGGATTGTGGTTGCGATTGGCAGCGGCATGCTGCTGCGCCAGACGGTCTTTCGCGGGCAGCCTGCGGCTCCCTTTGTGCTTGAACTGCCCCCCTACCGCCTACCCACACCGCGCGGCGTCTGGAACCAGATGTGGGAGCGTACCGCAGCTTTTGTACGCAAAGCATGGACAATCATCTTAGGCACCAGCGTCGTAGTCTGGCTGCTGTTAGCCATCCCGGTGCGCGGCGAAGGTAGCTTTGCCGACGCGCCGCTTGAGGATAGCGCCTTCGCAACCCTAGCGGGTGGCGTGACGCCCATCTTCGCCCCGTTAGGCTTTGGTAGTTGGGAGACAAGTGGGGCACTCATGACGGGCTTTGTTGCTAAGGAGGTTGTGGTTGCGACGCTCATCCAGACCTACGCGGTTGACGAGGAGGAGGAGGCACACGAAGCGACCAGTTTTGGCGAGGATGTGTTGGGCATTGTCGGAGGCTTTCTCGCGGCCACGGGTGATGCGCTGTTAGCCATCCCAGGGATCATTGGGTTTGACCTTGCAGGCGACGAAGAGGAAGAAGCAACCCCCAGTGGTTTACGTGGGGCCATAGAGCGTGGCTTTGCCGCCAGCAGTGGTGGCCACAGCGCCCTAGCAGCCCTGGCCTTCCTCGTCTTTGTTTTGCTCTACACCCCCTGCATGGTAGCGGTAGCCGCCGCTCGTCACGAATTTGGCCCCCGCTGGATGTGGTTCAGCATCGTGGGGCAATTTGTCATAGCCTGGCTTGGGGCGCTGATAGTCTTTCAGGGGGGCAAGCTGTTAGGATTGTAAGCGACTAGGAGTAAAGCAATGTTACATCAAGTCCTTCATGCCTTCGAGAGCGCTGACGGCCCATTGGCGTTAGATGATCTCAGCCGCCAGTTGGGGATCGAACGGAGCGCATTGGAGGGCATGATCGCCTTCTGGGTACGCAAAGGGCGCTTGCAGGAACTTGGCGGCGCATGTGGCCAAGCGGCGGGGGCAAGCTGTACCTGTAGCAGCCATCCTGCCGGTTGTAGCATTACATCGGCAGGATCACGGGTGATTACCCTCAAAGCGTAATTGCAGCACTGGTTACACCAATTCCCCTTGAGCATGCCGCATTATCAAGAACGCGAAAGCCCATTGGAACGCCATGCTCGGCAATCTGCAATCTACAATCTACAATCGTAATATGGTATTATTTGCCCGCCCCCTGCATCTATGGTACAATCGCGCCTCAGTATACCTGTCTGGCAGGCGATGCCTTCGCCTGCCAGATTTCTATGCAAACAACGATTGCCCCGTTAGTCCCGAGTTGGTTCGGGCGCCTGATGGGGGCCAGAGCTGAAAGGAGCGACACCAGCATGTCGCAGCAGATTCTCACTGAGTTGGCTCAACGCCACATGAAGAGCGAGCTACCTGAGTTTCGCGTGGGTGACACCGTGCGCGTCGGCGTCAAGGTGGTTGAAGGTTCGCGTGAGCGTGTGCAGGATTTTGAAGGGGTCGTGATTCGCCGACGCAGCGGTGGCATCAACGAGAACTTCACGGTGCGTCGCATTGCCTCGCACGGCATTGGGGTCGAACGTACCTTCCTTGTGCATGCACCGCGTCTCGATTCGATCAAGCTGATTCGTCGCGGTAAAGTGCGTCGCGCCAAGCTCTACTACCTGCGTGGGCGCTCCGGGAAGGCCGCCCGCATCAAAGAGCGTCGCTTTTAGCTGCTTGAAGGGGTATGCCCCACACCCTCCATGGGCACACCGCAGCCACCGGGTAGAGCCGCCCCGCCGGGGCGGATCTACTGCCATGAGGCATCAGGATGCCTTAGAGCCTGTCTGAAAAGTCTGTGGGTTGGTGTTGGAGTGCCGGCTTTAGCCGGCTAAAGCCGGCACTCCAGCGTGTATCCCCCGGCTTTTCAGACAGCTTCTTAGATGGCCCTAAGCCCCTACCCCCTTCGACAAGCTCTGGTTCGACAGGCTCACCCACCGAGCTCCGCCTCTCCCACGTTGTAGAAGAGGGGCGAATTTGTTACATTCCTTGTTCGACAATCTACAATCTACAATCTACAATCTGCAATCTGCAATCTACAATCTGAAATGGTATTACCGGCGGCTCGTGCAGCGGCTTTTTCACCACTTTTACCGCGAGTTTGCATGGAGTTACGATGGGGTAGCGTGGCTGGTTTCGGGGGGCTTGTGGCGACGTTGGGTCTTGACCGCATTGCCGCATCTGCACGGGCCAACCTTGGAGCTTGGTTTTGGCCCTGGACATCTGCAATTGGCTCTGGCCGACCGTGCGGCATGCGTGGGGCTTGATGCTTCGCCCCAAATGGCCCAACAGGCGGCACGCCGTTTGCGGTGCGCTGGTTATACGCCGCGCTTGGTGCGAGGCTTGGCTCAGGCGCTGCCTTTTGCAGACGCCAGCTTTGCCACCGTGGTGGCCACCTTTCCCACTGAATATATCGCGGCCACCGCAACCCAGAAGGAAATTCGGCGTGTCCTGCGCCCCAACGGGCGGCTGGTGATCATTCCCTCTGCCGAGCTACAACCGAGCGTCTATCGTCGCCTCATTGATCTGGCCTATCTGATCACGCTCATGCGCGGCACGCCGAGCGCAATGCCCAATACGATCACGCTGGGCACACTGGTACTGCAACCCACCTGGGTCACGGTTGGGCCTAGCCGGGTGCTGCTGCTGGAAGCGCATTTCAGATTGTAGATTGCAGATTGTAGATTGTAGATTGCAGATTGTAGATTGTAGATTACCATTTAGGAAAGGCTTCAGGCTCCTTTACCGTCTTGCGGCACCCAAGGCACGCTGAAACCTCAGCCCTACTTCCTGCTTCCTACTTCCTACTTCCTAACGTCAGCCTATGCCAACCACTGAACATGAAGCGAAGCTGCGTGCCATGGGCTACCGTGCGATTGCGGGGCTTGATGAAGCTGGGCGCGGCTGTTGGGCTGGCCCGGTGGTTGCGGCGGCGGTGGTGTTGCCCTTGGAGATCATTGATACACCGCAACGGCTCGCTGGCGTCAATGACTCCAAACAACTCACGGCAGCCGGGCGCGAGCGTGGCTACCAACAGGTGCTGGCTGTTGCCAAGAGCGTTGGAGTGGGCTGCGTGCCCGCCTTCATGATTGATGCCTTTGGAATTGTGCCTGCAACGCGCTTGGCCATGCAGGTGGCCCTGCTCCAGTTGCAGCAGCCCGCCGATGCGCTGCTGATTGATGCGTTGAGGCTGCCGATGCTCGATCTGCCCCAGGAGGCTTTGATCCGTGGCGATAGCTGCTCACTCAGTATTGCAGCCGCCTCACTGGTAGCCAAAGTAACCCGCGACCGGCTGATGCAGACTGCCGACCGCGCCTACCCTGTCTATGGTTTTGCCGCCCACAAGGGCTATGGTACCGCAAGGCATCAGCGTGCCTTGGCCCAGCACGGCCCCTGTGCGCTCCATCGGCGAACGTTTGCGCCCATCTTATGCCATATTCAGATTGTAGATTGTAGATTGTAGATTGTAGATTGCCGGGCATGGTGTTCCAATGGGCTTTCGCGTTCTTGATGATGCGATAGGTTCAGGTGTAGCCCCAAAGCCCGTTTTAAGGCGATAGCCCTACACGACTAGCCTACATGGTGTAACACATAGAAACCGCCATGCAGCCGTTCAAGATAGATCGGCTGACGCGGATCAGGCTCAAGCACTTCAATTAAGCGGTCGGCCAAACGGCGTAACGAGTCTTTGTCGTTTGGTGTAGCATCGGGGGGCCAGACATTTGCAATCAGTTCATCGGTAGAGCAGAGCCGCCCATGGTGCTGATACAGATAGTTTAAGAGACGGCGCTGCAAGGGGGTGAGCCGCCGCCCGGCCTCAAGCAATTGCTCGCCGAGCCAAATGGTACCATCAGAGGCAATGTGGAGCGGGGCAATCCCAATCGCAGGCAGCCTAGCCCCACAAGCATCCAAGGCCGCCTGGAGGTGAAGCGGGCGGAACAAGAGATCATCATCAGTCGCACTACGCGCGCAGATCTGGATGAGCCAATCGCCCAAACTGAGCAACATCCGTGGTGAACCCGCTGCCGCCACACAGAGTTGTTGATCAAGTAGCGCCAGTTCAGGTATCGCGATCTGAGCCAAACTCTCGACCGCACCATCACTGAAGACAGTTAGGCGGTTACGAAGGAGTTGCTCAAGTTGGTTAGCCGTCCAACTGAGTTCAATGGTGGCAATCCGATCTTCGCGCAGCAAGCGGCGCTCGCGCAGTGCTGCCACAACGCCGCTGGGAATAAACAACTTAAAGGCTAACCCAGGCACCTCGAGCAGCCGTATATTGCCCAACAATGGCACGAGCAACTCTGCGCCTGTCGCCCAATCAGCACTAGTCTCACACAGTTCGTCTACCCCATCAATAATGACATAGCAGGTTGCACAGCCAAGCATTGCACTAAGCTGGGCAAGCAGGGTAAACGCACGCAGTACTGGCAATCCATCAAGTTGATAGGCACGCAGATCGTTGTCGGTTGCTTGTGCCAGCCAACCGCGTTCACGCAACACCGTGCGTTGTGAAGGGCGCAGATAGTCGCCATAGGTTGCCACGATCCAACGCAAATACCCAGCCTCATCGGGCACTAGTGGCTCTTGAGGCGGATCGGGTAGATCGGCCAAGGCCACAACAAAGAGGCGCAACAACTCTGCCAAGAGATCGCGTGGGCCAATGGGCGCTCCAGCAGCCCGTTCTACAACCGGCATCCAATCGGTCAGTGGTAAGAGCAGCAGCGGCAACGATGCCCCTTGGCAATAGGACTCAAACATGCGCCGCGTACTGCTCTTCCCAGAACCACGGGGCGCATGGAGAATCGTACTACGTACCACCCCCGTATCAATGATCGCATGGTAGGCGTGGTGATCAACAAAATACTCGTGCAGCCGATCACGCTCATCTTCGGCCCACTTGAGCGCAAAAGGATTTCCCTCGCTAAACCCGACACGGGCAAGCCACTCGGCAGGGCTGAGCATAGGCACCTCGTGAATGTTTGCGTAGGATAGCTTTGATCCACCGCATGGTACCACATCCACCTCGCATCCCTGCGACATCCCTACAGACATCCGCTTGATGTACGGGTCCATCCTTGAGATAAACTACAACGTTCTATTACAATAGAGCAAGAGTTTACAGACATCTTTGTTAGCGCGAAAAAGCCTTGGGCTCGTAGGGATGCGTCGCGTTGGCTGAGCCTGTCGAAGCCACCGCGACGTTGGCTTCGACAGGCTGGCTTCGGCAGGCTCAGCCACCGAGCCAACGTCACGGCCCAGAGCTTTTTCGCGCTAAGACATCTTTGACAGCCAATGCCTTGAAACAAGGAAGCCTGCGATGTACTCTGCGTCGTGTCCTCTGCAAAGCATACCCCTTCGTCCGACGCATGTTCCAACGTGGTATACCTCGATTGAACAGCACAGCGAGCGCGTGGCGAGCTTGGCCGATCGCCTTGCCTGCTACTATGGCCTGAGTGTCGAACAGCGTCAAATCATCAATTGGGCTGCACGTTGGCATGATTATGGAAAATTGGCTGTCGGGCCGCGCATTGTGTATGCCCCACGCGCTCTCAATGACACCGAATGGTTACTGATGCGCCGCCACCCCCGCATTGGGGCCAACTATTGCCAGCGTATCGGCGCACCGATGGCGGCGGTACGAATCATTGATGCCCACCACGAACGCTGGGATGGGCGTGGCTATGGTCAGGGCTTGGCCCGTTATGCGATCCCTCTGGGTGCCCAAATCCTCGCCCTTGCCGATGTTTTTGATGCCGTGACCAATGATCGCCCTTACCGTCCAGCCCTCTCGGTTGGTGCCGCCCTCGACCTTATGCGGGCTGAACGCGAGCGTGCTTTCCACCCCGAATTGCTTGATCTGGCACTCAATGTCTTTAGTACTATGCTGACACCACGCTACGCGATGGCGTAAACAGATGGCCCACGTTGTTGGCTTCGACAAGCTCAGCCAACAACCAGATGGCCCACGTTGTTGGCTTCGACAAGCTCAGCCAACAACCAGATGGCCCACGTTGTTGGCTTCGACAAGCTCAGCCAACAACATGTGACGTTAGTTGAGCTTGTCGAGGTTGTGATTAAACCAAGTATTTCCTAATTTTATTGACAAAACTCCATAAAGCTGATAGACTACATCATAGTTTAAAGGGTGGCTACTATGATAGTTATCGGCTACGCAACAACCAGTGCGCCGGGGCAAATTTTGCAGCACCTGCAGCGCCAAGGTGAGGCTACGGTCAAGGAGTTGGCTGCGATGCTGGGTGTTAGTACAACCGCAGCCCGTGAGCATATTGTCCACCTGCAGGCTGAGGGGTTGGTTGTGGCCCGCACCGAGCGCTATGGGCCTGGACGCCCGCGTCTGGTCTATGCGCTGAGCGATGAGGCCCGTGGCCGCTTTCCCCAACAGTATGATCGCCTGATTACTGGGCTGATCCGCGAACTGATCGCGCTCGAAGGCCCCGATAAGCTCGAACAACTGCTCGAGCGCGTTAGCCGCCGCTTGGCCCACGAGTACAGTGACCGCATGGCGGGTCATGGCGTTACCGAGCGCCTCGCTGAGTTGCGCCGCTTGCTCGAACAGCGCGGTGTTCCCGCCGAAATCGCCGCCGCAGGCGATGGCATTAGCCTCTTTGCCTGCCCCTTCTACGACGTAGCTCAAGACTACCCTGAAGTCTGTTCGATGGAACGCCAGATGATCGAGTTTGTACTCGGTGAAAAACTGGCCCTTGAGAGCAGCATCCGCGAAGGTGGCCATACCTGTCGCTTTGTTGTGCAGAGCGAAACCATTCCGCTGAAGACATCGTAGTTCGACTTGGTCGCACATAACCGAGGAGCATATGAGTAACGATTTGGTGATCAAAGCTCTCCACGCCAACATCGAAGAGAAAGAGATCCTGCGTGGGGTCAACCTGACGATCCGTGGCGGCACGATTCACGCCATCATGGGGCCGAATGGCAGTGGCAAGAGTACCCTCGCAAGTGTCATTGCTGGCCACCCTGGCTATGAAGTCGCTTCTGGCGAAATCTGGTACAAGGGGCAGAATATCCTTGAACTTGATCCCGATGAGCGCAGTAAGCTCGGCCTCTTCCTTGCTTTCCAGTATCCCGTTGCGGTGCCTGGCGTTAGTGTGGCCAACTTCCTGCGCGCCGCGCTCAATGCCCATCGCTCCGAAGAGGGCAAAGACCCCAAAGAGACCGCTATTCCTATGGCGCAATTCCGTAAGCAGTTGCGTGAGGGTATGCAGGCGCTCGAAATGGACGAAGGCTTTGCGCGGCGCTACCTCAATGAGGGCTTTTCGGGCGGCGAAAAGAAGCGCCTTGAGATTCTGCAGATGACGATGCTGCGCCCGACGATGGCGGTGATGGACGAGACCGACTCGGGCCTTGATATTGATGCGCTCCGCATTGTGGCTGAGGGGGTCAATCGCCTCGCCCATCCCGACATGGGCGTCTTGGTGATTACGCACTACCAGCGTTTGCTCAACTACATCAAGCCCCACTTTGTCTCCGTGATGATGGACGGACGCATCGTGCGCGACGCTGGCCCCGAACTCGCCCTCGAACTTGAGGAGAAGGGCTACGATTGGCTGCGTGAAGAACTGACGGCTTAGAGGCTGTCTGAAAAGTCTATCAACTAGCGTTGGAGTGCCGGCTTCAGCCGGCTGAAGCCGGCACTCCAACCCGTGACCACTAGCTTTTCAGACAACTTCTTAGACCTGGTTCGTAGCTACGTTACAGTTTGTGGGGACGTGAGGACGCGAGGACGCGAAATCCTCGCCTCTTCGCCTCACGCATCCTCAAAGCGCATTTCTGAAATCTTCCCTTAATAGAATATCCCAAACCATATGACACTACTCACGCTCAAAGAACTTACCGCCGACATTATTGGCGAGCGGGCTAAGGTTGCCGGTGAGCCGCACTGGCTGGTTGAGCGCCGCCGTGAGGCTTGGGCCCACTTTGCTCAGGCGGGGCCGCCGGAGTGGCGCCGTACCGATCTGAGTGGGATTGATCCCACGGCCCTTGCGCCCAGCAGCGATACGTTGGTGACGATTGAGTTGGATGCGAGCTTAGAGCGCCTGGGGGTGGTGGCCAAGCCTCTGCGTGCTGCCCTCACGAGCCACGAGGCGCTGATCCAACGCTATCTCGATACGGCAGTTGCGCCCCTGGAACACAAGTTCAGTGCGCTACGCGCTGCACTCTGGCAGGATGGGGCGTTCATCTTTGTCCCTAAGGATGTCGCTGCCGAAATGCCTATCCGCGTGCGCTACCACTTGCCCCCGATTGGCCATACCACCTTGCCGCGTACATTGGTCATCGCTGAAGCGCATAGTAGCCTTACGCTGATCGAAGAGTTTAGCTCGCCGGATCAGAGTGTTCCCAGCCTTGCCGCACCGATCAGCGAAATCTTTGCTGGGCCCGGCAGTAGCGTGCGCTTCATCAGTGCCCAACGCTGGGGCAACGGTGTCTACCATATCGCAGGCCAGAAGGCGGTCTTGGAGCAGGATGCGAACCTTGAGTGGACCAGCATTGGCCTTGGGGCGAAGGTGCAACACATTGAAGCCGAAACGACCCTGAAGGGCAATGGTTCGCAGGTGAATTGGTACGGGGCGACCTTTGCCGGGAGTGATCAACTGCTCTTGACCGGGCCCTGGTTGCGCCATGTGGGCCATCGCGCCGAGAGTTTCATGCAGTTCAAGACGGTGGTCAATGGCAATGGCTATAGCGTCTTTGACGGCATGATCAAGATTGAACACGAGTCGGCAGCCACCAGCACGCGCCTTGAGGAACACGCCCTACACCTCAGCCCCCAAGCGCGCAACGATTCCATCCCTGGCCTCAAAATTGACACCAACAGCGTCCTCAAGGGCGGTCACGCCTCCACCAGTGGCGACGTAGACGAAGAGCAACTCTTCTACATGCAGGCGCGTGGCATTAGCAAAACCGAGGCGAAACGCATGATTGTGATGGGCTTCTTCAGCCCGGCCCTCGATAGCATCCCAGTAGAGAGCCTGCGCGAAGAGTTGGAAGCAACCATCGAGTCCAAAATTTAGGGTAGCCTACGCACGCGCAGAGCAAAGAAAACCATGAGCCAACTTACCCAATTTGATGTCTTGGCCCTCCGGCGCGAATTTCCCATCCTGCAACAGGAGGTAAATGGACATCGCCTAGCCTTCCTCGACAGTGCGGCCTCTTCGCAGAAGCCGCGCCATGTGATTGACTGTCTGGAAGATTACTATCGCCGCTACAATGCCAATGTCCACCGTGGGGTCTACAAGTTGAGTGAGGAGGCGACCTTTGCGTTTGAGCGGGCGCGTGGGAAGGTGGCGCGCTTCATTGGTGCGGCTAGTCCGCGTGAGGTTGTCTTTACCCGTAATACCACCGAGGCGCTGAACTTGGTGGCCCAGAGTTGGGGCGGCGCAAACCTGAAGCCCGGTGATCGCATCCTGCTTACGCTGATGGAACACCACTCCAATATTGTGCCTTGGCAGATGCTCGCCCAACGCAGCGGGGCGGTCTTGGATTATATCGGACTGGATGGTGCAGGTCGGTTGGCCCTTGAGCAACTTGACCAGAAGCTTGATGAACGCACCAAGCTTGTCGCGGTCGCGCATCAGTCCAATGTGTTGGGCACGATCAACCCGGTAGCTCAGATAGCCGCACGAGCCCACGCGGTTGGGGCGGTCGTGGTGGTGGACGGGGCGCAGAGCGTGCCCCATATGCCGGTGGATGTGAAGAACCTTGGCTGCGACTTTTTGGCCTTTAGTGGCCATAAGATGTGTGGGCCCACTGGTATCGGTGTGCTCTGGGGGCGACGAAGCCTGCTCGAAGCCATGCCCCCCTTCCTCGGCGGTGGCTCGATGATCAAGGTGGTTGAACTGGAGCAGAGTAGCTACGCCGATATTCCGGCCCGCTTTGAGGCCGGGACGCCCGCGATTGGTGAGGCGATTGCCCTTGGTGAGGCGATTGATTTTCTCGACTCGATAGGCATGGAGGCGATCTTCCAGCATGAGCTTGAATTGACGAGTTATGCCCTCGAGCGGCTTGGTGCGGTCGAAGGGTTGCAACTCTATGGCCCAGACAGCGCCACCGAGCGCGGTGGTTCGCTCAGCTTCACCCTAGAACACGTCCACCCCCATGATGTCGCCAGTATCCTCGATGGCGTCGGCGTCGCTGTACGCGCCGGTCACCACTGTACCCAACCACTCCACCGCCACCTCAACGTCCCCGCCACCACCCGCGCCAGCTTCTATATCTACAACCTACCCGAAGAGATTGACCGTCTCGCCGCCGGGCTCGACAAGGCGCGTAAGCTCTTTATGTAGAAAAGAGAGTGTAGGAAGTAGGAAATAGCATGCTACTTCCTACTTCCTACCTCCTAACTCCTAACCATGGACGATCTCTACCAACAACAGATCATCGAACACGCCCGCCGTCCCCACAACTTCGGCACCCTCAGCGAAGCTACCATCTCGCACGAAGAGTACAACCCACTCTGCGGCGACAAAGTACGCATCGATCTGATCATCGAAGATGACGTGATCATAGATGTCCGCTTCAGTGGCCAGGGCTGCGCCATTAGCCAAGCCTCGGCCTCGCTGCTCACCGACGAAATCAAAGGGCTGAGTGTAAACGCCGCGAAAGAGTACCAGAAAGATGAACTCCTAGAACTCATCGGGATCCCCTTGGATAAAAACCCCACCCGCCTGCGCTGTGCCCTGCTTTCGCTCAAAGCGCTCAAAGCGGGATTGTATGGGGTTGGTAACATCCATGATGAGGATTTGTAGGTGTGTTATGTGTAGGGCTGCCGCCCTACAACCCGCTGTTGGGGCTGCGCCCCAAACCTATTTTTTTCGTTCGTGTTGGCGGCTACGCCGCCAACACGAACGAAAAAAAGTTCTTTAGGGCAGGCGCAGCCTACCCCGAAGCCCCAACATATAACGTGGCACTTGGTGCCAAACCCATCACAGCAAAGGAGGCGACATGGTCGCAGAAGCAACCAATCTCCAATTTGACTATAGCAAGTATGGCTTTCGCAACGAAGAGAACTACCTCTTCAAGGCCCCCAAGGGCTTGACCGAACGGGTGGTACGTGAGTTGTCGGGGATGAAGGACGAGCCGGAGTGGATGCTGAAGCGACGCTTGCGCGCCCTGGAGATCTTTAATCAGAAGCCGTTGCCGCTGCATGGCATGTGGGCAAACCCTGAGTTGGCCGATCTTAACCACGATGAGATTCACTACTTTGTGCGTGCCGGCGAGCGCCCGCAGACCGATTGGGACGCGGTGCCCCAGGAGATTAAGAATACCTTCGAGAAGCTCGGTATCCCTGAAGCCGAACGGAAGTTCCTCGCTGGCGTTGGAGCCCAGTATGAATCCGAGGTGGTCTACCACTCGCTGCGTGAGGAGTGGTCGAAGCTGGGGGTGATCTTCCTCGATACCGATACGGCCCTCAAGGAGCATCCTGAGTTCTTTAAGGAATATTTCGGTACCATCATTCCCTCCGCCGATAACAAGTATGCCGCGCTCAACACCGCAGTCTGGTCGGGAGGCTCGTTTGTCTATGTGCCCAAAGGGGTCAAGGTAGACATCCCGCTGCAAGCCTATTTCCGCATCAATGCCGAGAGTATGGGCCAGTTTGAGCGCACCCTGATCATTATTGAGGAAGGGGCCGAGGCTCACTACATTGAGGGCTGTACCGCGCCGGTCTACTCGACCAATTCGCTCCATTCGGCTGTCGTCGAGATTGTGGTCAAGAAGGGCGGCAAGTTCCGCTATACCACCATCCAGAATTGGGCCAACAATATCTTCAATTTGGTCACCAAGCGCGCCGTGGCCCACGAAGAGGCAAGCATGGAGTGGGTGGATGGCAATATTGGCTCCAAGTTGACCATGAAGTACCCCTCGGTCTACCTGATGGGGCGCAAGGCCCGTGGTGAGGTGCTCAGTGTTGCCTATGCGGGCAAAGGCCAGCACCAGGACGCCGGGGCCAAGATGGTACACATCGCCCCTGAGACCACCAGCCGCATTACCAACAAGTCGGTGAGTAAGGACGGCGGCAAGACCACCTATCGCGGGTTGGCCAAGGTCGCTTCAGGGGCCTACGGGTCGAAGATCAACGTCAACTGTGACGCCCTGATCCTCGATGAGCGTTCCGCCTCCGACACCATTCCCTTCATCGAGATCGAGGAGGATCGCTGCACCCTGGCCCACGAAGCCACCGTGGGACGCATCGGCGAAGAGCAGCTCTTCTACCTGATGAGCCGGGGCTTGCCGGAGCCCGACGCCCTCTCGATGATCGTGCTTGGCTTCATGGAGCCCTTCACCCGCGAACTGCCCATGGAGTATGCGGTTGAACTCAACCGTCTCATCCAGCTTGAGATGGAAGGCTCAGTCGGCTAGTCTATTCAGTTTATACGGAGCGGGAGCGCGAGGGAACCAAGTCCCCTCGCACACCCTCACGGAGCGGGAGCGCGAGGCAACCAAGTCCCCTCGCACACCCTCACGGAGCGGGAGCGCGAGGCAACCAAGTCCCCTCGCACACCCTCACGAAGCGGGAGCGCGAGGGAACCTGGTTCCCTCGCAGACCCTCAATGATCTTATGGCGGCGGCGAAGCCGCCCCTACGAAAAGAACAAACATATGCCAACGATCAAACTTGGCCCGCGTAGCAACGTGCCCGAAGGTGGGGGCCATACCTTTGCCGCTGGCGGGCGACGTATCGCCGTCTTTTGCGCCGAGGGTACATTCTACGCCATTGACGATGCCTGCTCCCACGCAGATGCCTCGCTCGGTGAGGGTGAATTCGACCCCGATACCCTCTGTGTTTCCTGCCCCCGTCACGGTGCTAACTTCGATGTACGTACCGGCGCGGCCCGCAGCCTGCCCGCCTTTGAACCTGTTGGCAGCTACACCGTCCTTGTGCAGGACGACATGTTATTTGTTGAGTATCCAGATTAAGAACTTGACTTTGGAAGCGATTCTGTTTACAATACGTTAGGTCTGGTTCGGAGGAACTTTACCGTTTGGCCTCCGACGGAGTGCCGACTTTAGTCGGCACTCCTTCTGTAAAGCTAGTGGGCACGCGTTGGAGTGCCGGCTTTAGCCGGCTAAAGCCGGCACTCCAACGCCAGTTCATAGACTTTTCACACAGCCTCTAACGACCTTACACTACCAAGTCCCAACCCAGACGAAAGGAAGAGATTCTCATGAGCGATTATGCTCACCCTGAGGTATTAGTTGATACTGCTTGGATCGTTGCCCACCAGTCCGATCCCAAGGTGCGCTTGGTAGAGAGCAACGAGGATCTGTTGCTCTATGAGACCGGCCACATTCTTGGGGCGGTGAAGCTGGATTGGATCAACGACCTCAATGATCCTGTGGTGCGCGACTATCTTGATGCCGAGCGGTTTAGTGCCCTGATGGCCAGTCGCGGCATCAGCAACGATACGACCGTCGTCTTGTATGGCGACAAGCACAACTGGTGGGCCACCTACGCCTTTTGGGTCTTTAAGCTCTTTGGCCACGAAGATGTGCGCCTGCTCAATGGCGGACGGGCCAAGTGGATCGCTGAGGGGCGCGAATTGACCCGTGCGGTACCCAGCTATCCCCGTGGTGACTATCATGCCCCTGCGCGTGACGACAGCAAGCTCCGCGCCTTCCGCGATCAAGTCCTTGCCCATATGAGCCTTGGTGCTGGCGCAGCCCTCGTGGATGTACGTAGTCCCCAAGAGTTCACCGGCGAGCGCACCCATATGCCCGAATATCCCCAAGAGGGGACCCTGCGCGGTGGTCACATCCCGACTGCCGTCAGTATTCCTTGGGCTCAAGCCGTGCGCGACGACAGTACCTTCAAGAGCGCCGCTGAACTGCGCGAACTCTACGCCAGCCAGGGCGTTACCCCCGAAAAGGATGTCATCTCCTACTGCCGCATCGGTGAACGCTCCTCCCACACCTGGTTCGTCCTGACCTACCTGCTAGGCTACCCCCAAGTGCGTAACTACGATGGCAGTTGGACCGAGTGGGGCAATGGGGTTGGCCTGCCGATTGAGCGAAGTGTGTAGGTAGGGTGCGCGAGGGAACCTGGTTCCCTCGCATCCTCCCGCCGTCTACAATCTACAATCTACAATCTACAATCGATGAACCGCCAAGCCATTATTGAACGCCTCCTCGACCATTACGACCACCCGCGCCACCAAGGTGCGCTTGCCGCTGCTGATGTGGTGATGCCCGGCGGCATTCCTTCCTGTGGTGATACGCTGACCATCTACCTCAAGGTTGATGCGGCGAGCGACCAGATCAGCGCTCTGAGCTTCGAGGGCCACGGCTGCACTATCAGCCAGGCGGCAGCCTCGCTGCTGGCCGAACACCTCCAGGGGCAGCCCCTTGCCACCGCTGAATTCATGGACGATGCAACCCTCTTTGATCTGATCGGCCCTGAAGTTGCCCGCTCGCGCCCGCGTTGCGCCTCATTGGCCCTCAATACGCTCAAGGCGGCGATTATGTCATATCGTCGCCGTGGGGCGAGGAGTTAGGAAGTAGGAAGCAGGAAGTAGGAAGCAGGAAGTAGGAAGCAGGAAGTAGGAAGTAGGAAGCAGGAAGTAGGAAGTAGGAAGTAGGAAGTAGGAAGTAGGAAGTCGGCAATCTACAATCTACAATCTACAATCTACAATCTGCAATCTGCAATGGTATGACTCTCCCCCTCAATCTTATCGGCAATACCCCCCTGCTGCACTTGGCCCAGATTGGTGCTACGTTGGCACCAGGGGTGAAGCTCTATGCAAAGGCCGAATGGTACAACTTGGGCGGCTCGGTCAAGGATCGACCCGCCCTCTGGATGCTGCGCGACGGTGAGCAGCGTGGGCACCTACGCCCCGGTATGCGCGTGGCCGATGCGACGAGTGGCAACACCGGCATCGCCTACGCGACCATTGGGGCCGCTATGGGCTATGGGGTTACGCTGGCGTTGCCCGCCAATGCCAGCCCGGAACGCATCCGTACCCTGCGCGCCCTTGGCGCTGAGTTGATACTGACAAGTGCGAGTGAGGGGATGGACTTGGCGATTCACACCATACGCGATCTAGTAGCCTCTGAACCGGAACGCTACTTCTACCCCGATCAGTACAGTAACCCGGCCAATCCCCAAGCCCATTATGAGACCACGGCACCCGAAATTTGGCACCAAACCAACGGGCAACTTAGTCACTTCGTAGCCGCCTTGGGCACGAGTGGCACCTTTATGGGCACGGCCCGCCGCCTGCGTGAGGATAACCCCCAGATTCAGGCTCTCGCCGTGCAACCCGATAGCCCTTACCACGCCCTTGAAGGCGTGAAGCACATGGCCTCAACCAGCCTAGTACCCACCATTTACGACCCCGCAGCGCCCGATGCGATCCTTGAAGTGACGAGTGAAGCAGCCTTCACCATGGCCCGCCGCCTCGCCCGGAGCGAAGGGCTACTCGTGGGCATCTCGGCGGCTGCCAACGTCGTCGCAGCCCTACGGGTTGCCCAAACGCTCACCGAAGGCATCGTGGTGACCATTCTCTGCGATAGTGCCAATCGCTACCTCAGCGAGCGCTTCTGGGAAGAGAGTGACTATGCGGCGGGGGCGGGGATCTAATACCAATTACCATTGAACATGCCGCATTATCAAGAACGCTAAAGCTCATTGGGACGCCATGTTCGGCAATCTACAATCTACAATCTACAATCTGAAATGGTATAACAAACAATGCTCACCTTTACTGCTCAAGCAGCCGCGGCTATTGCGGCCCACGCTAGTGCCACCTACCCCGACGAGTGCGTCGGGCTGCTCTTGGGTCAACTCAAGGGCAACGATACGGTGGTGCTACGCGCCGTCGCTGTCGAGAATCGCTGGCAGGGCCAGGTTAGCCTTGCCGACCATGACGACCCCACTTCGCGCCGTGATCGCTTCTACCTCGATCCGCGTGACTACCTGCGTGCCGACCGCGCCGCCCAAGCTGAGGGCCTAGAGCTTGTTGGCTGCTACCATTCTCACCCCGATCACCCGCCCGAACCTTCAGAGCGTGACCGCGTTGGTGCCCAAGCGATTGCTGGCCCCAACTTTGCCTTTGTGATCCAGAGTATCTATGACGCCACCGCCCGCGACTTGGCCGCTTGGTACCTTGTGGAGGACGGCAGCCATTTTGTCCGGGTGGAACTTGTCATTGAGTAGTTACTGTTCGTTGAGTGGTGGTGGCTGCGCCACCACCACCCAACGAACAGCAAGGTAATTTTGTACTATTGCCTATCTTCTCTCTACTGCTTTCTACTTTCTAAACCAAGGAGTTATTTCATGTCCACCACCATCACCATTCCGACCGCCCTGCGCCAGTATGCCGACGGTAAGGCGAGTGTGAGCCTAGAGGCTGCGACCGTTGGCGAGTTGCTGCGGGGGCTTGTGGAGTTGCACCCCAATCTGGGCCAGCATATCTTTGGCGAAGGCGGAAAACTACGCAGCTTCGTCAATGTCTATGTTGGCGACGAGGATATTCGCTACCTGCAAGGCGATGCGACGCCGCTCAAAGCTGGCGAGACGGTCAGTATCATTCCAGCCATTGCCGGAGGAAACGCATAGCATGGAAACAACCCTCTCCAACGAAGAGATTCGGCGCTACAGTCGCCACCTGATTATGCCCGAAGTGGGCATGGGGGGCCAGCGCAAGCTCAAGCAGGGCAGTGTGCTGCTCATCGGCACAGGGGGCTTGGGCTCGCCCCTGGCGCTCTATCTGACCGCCGCTGGGGTAGGCCACATTGGCCTCGTAGACTTTGACCAGGTGGACGAGAGCAACCTGCAACGCCAAATTGTTCACGGCACCTCCACAGTTGGTAAGCCCAAAATTGAATCGGCCAAGCAGCGCTTGCACGATCTCAACCCGCTAATCGAAATCAGCACCTACGATACGTCAATTACCTCTGATAACGCCCTTGAACTGATGCGCCCCTACGATGTGATTGTAGACGGCACCGACAACTTTCCCACCCGCTACCTCACCAACGACGCCTCGGTCTTGTTGGGTAAACCCAACGTCTACGGCAGCATCTTCCGCTTCGAGGGGCAAGCGACCGTCTTTTCACCCAAAGATGGCGGCCCCTGCTACCGCTGCCTCTACCCAGAGCCACCGCCACCCGGCCTCGTGCCCTCGTGCGCCGAAGGCGGCGTGCTTGGCGTCCTCCCCGGCGTGATCGGCACCATCCAAGCCACCGAGGCAATCAAATTGCTTACCGGCATCGGCGAACCCCTGATTGGTCGCCTCATGCTCTACGATGCTTTGGGTATGCGCTTCCGCGAACTGAAACTACGTCACAACCCAGCATGCCCCGTCTGTGGTGAACACCCAACAATCCGCGAACTGATTGACTACCAGCAGTTCTGCGGCATACTTCCAGAGGCACCTACCTTGAGCAATCAGTACGAAATCACCCCCAGCGAACTAGCCCACGAACTCCAGCAAGATCAGCGTCCCTACCTGTTGGATGTTCGCAACCCTTCCGAGGTCGAGATCGCCACCATCCCCGGCACTGATAAGGTCATACCTGTTGATCAACTGGCCGAACGGCTCAACGAATTGGACAGCTCACACAACATGGTTGTCTACTGCCGCAGTGGGGCGCGCAGCGGACGCGCCGTTGAACTGCTCAAAGGCGCAGGCTTCCGCAAGGTACGCAACCTCGTCGGCGGCATCCTGCGCTGGAGCGATGATGTAGATGCGACGGTAGCTAAGTATTGAGTGAAGAGCAGGGTGCCACTGTTTTAAGGCCGGGCGCAACGGATGTTCCTCCGTTCTCTGTTCCTCTGTTCTGAATCTTTCAATCCTCGCCCGGCGCAAAGGCCGGGCGCAACCCCTTTCAGGTATAGACTTTTTTGCTCCGCCGCATTCTCACGCGATCCATTGAGACAAGGCAGCACCCCTTGATGTGTAAGGGGTTTTTGACGTACTCCAATGGATCAAGAGCAATGCACCTGACCTGGCAGGTGGGGCGCGTGCAGCCGCTCGTGGTACCCAAAGAACCTTCCGCGCCGCACCTGCTAGGTCTCATGGGCCGTTGCCACCTCAGACCTGCCAAGTGTGCGCCGTTGGGTCTGTGGGACTACGCATGGCGGCTGCACGGGGCACACCTCGCAGGTCGTTTGTCCGCGTTCCATGAGAAAACTCTTGACACCGCATCCAAAGCTTCCCAAAAACTCTATACCTGAAAGCCGGATCTGGCGTCGCAGACCGACGCCGGTTCGCCACAAGGCGGAACGAAACATAAGACTCGCGTCGCCACCCCCGGATCTGGCGTCGCAGGCCGACGCCGGTTCGCTACGAGGCGGAACGAAACATAAGACTCGCGTCGCCACCCCCGGATCTGGCGTCGCAGGCCGACGCCGGTTCGCCACGAGGGTGTGGCCTAAATACGGGTAGAGAGCACCCACATCGGACGGCTAGAGATGAAGGTTTGGGTTTTCACTATGCAGACCTTCTGCGCGAGCGGCGGCAAGAAGCATATCATCAGCAGCGACAAAGGTAAGAGCGGATAAACCAATGGCAACGGCAGTGCTGTTTGCATCTATGGTATAAGGCATGCTTCAACCGCACTTAACACTCTGTGCTGGCTGTAGTGCCGACTTTAGTCGGCTGATGCCACCGGAAGCCGACTAAAGTCGGCACTACAACTGTCAAGCTGGATTACCTGATTCTGCAACATGCTTAACGGGAAAAGGGCACTCTTTGCCCCTGGCGAACGCAAACGGTCGGGTAATACCAAATCCGATAGCCGATAGCCGATAGCTGATAGCCGGACATGGCATCTCAATGCGCTTGAATGTCATTAGGCATGCGGCATGTTCAATGGTAATTGGTATAACTAGGTCACTCATCACTCGTCACTCGTCACTCGTCACTCATCACTCGTCACTCGTCACTCGTCACTTCTTTGGGGCGTGGGATGCGGCCTACGATGCCCACTACGTCTC
>NZ_NQWI01000246.1 GCF_002532535.1 Candidatus Viridilinea mediisalina | reverse complement strand
GAGACTGTTGCATAATCCCCCCACTGCCCGTCTCGCGGCGGTTCGGCGGCGGCGTGCGCGGGCGGTGGCCGCGGCCAGGCCCAGGGGTCGCGGCGGATGCTGCGCGGGATGGGGTGGGTTGACATTGATTTTTCCTCATTGGGATGCGGAAGAGGCCGGATTTGGCGGGTTGACGGGCAGGCGCAGACGCCGCCAGGCGTCAGGGGACGCTGCGGCGGACGCGGGTGGTGGCGGATGCGGCCCCAGTGGGCGATCAGGCGGCACCCCGGCGGGTTTGGCGATGCATCCAACTGATCAGGTTGCGCACGGCGCAGGCTTGGTTTAGTTCACACTGCGCCGCCTTGAGGCCGAGGCAGCGCACCTGCCGACTGCCTTGGTAGCGCGTCAGCCAGGCGATGGTCTGTTCGACGCGCCAGCGCGTCTTGAGCAGCGCTTTGCCCTCGTCGCTTGTGTTGAAGTTCTGGGCGTGGCAGAGCGTGCCGTGGTAGTCGGAGATGAAGACGGTGCGGTGGCCCGTCGGCTTGGCGTCCTCTTTGCGGCACTGTGGCCACAACAGGCAGCCGTTGCAGTGCTGTTTGAAGGTAAAGCGAAAGTTCACCCCGTCGCCCTCACCCGAGCGGTAGGGTCGCGTACTCGTCTTCCCGTTGGGACAGGTGCACTCCGTTTTGTCGGCGTTGACGCGAAAATCGGCGACGGTGAAGCGGTTGGGGTCGCTACCGCCCCCCTGCGGAATCGGCGCGACGATCGTGGTCTCCCCCTCGCTCAGGGCCGCGACCTGAACGCGCGTCTTGCCCCAACCGGCGGCGGCGTCCATCAGGATCTGGGCGGGCAAGGGGCAATCGGCCTGCTGGAGTTGGCGCACGACGGCAGCGGGCGCGGTGCTATCGGGCGTCGCGCCGGTGAGGACGACGCAGGCGCGAATGCGCGTCGTGGTGGTGCTGATGATCGCATTGAAGCCCAAGACCGCCGGGCTGCCCTCGTGCTTGCGGAAGGTCGCCTCGGTGTCAACCGCGCTGCCGATGCGGTAGGCGCCCTTTTCTTTCCGCTGGTCGGTCTCCTCGTCGTCGGTTTTGTCCTTGTCCTCGTCGTTGGTTTTGTCCTTGTCCTTGCGCTTGCGCTTGCGCTTGCCCTTGCTTTCGTCTTTGTCCTTGTCCTTGTCTTTGTCCTTGTCCTTGTCTTTGTCCTTGTCCTCTTTTTTACCTTTCACTTTCGTTGCGCGTTCGGTCACGACGCCATGCTCATCGGTGATCAACTCATCGGCCTGCACCTTGGCCAACAGGGCGAGATAGTGTTCCGCCATGCCACGGATCGCACCATTGAGCGTAGGCAACTGCGGCGTGACCGTCGTGACCACCTGCTTCACGAGCGCGACGGCGGCTTGCAACCGTTCGTGGCGTTCCTCGGGGGTGCGCACCGGCTTCGGCTTGGTGAAAAGCGTCAGATCGAGCGTGGCGAGGGCGCTGGTCATCGCGTCGGAGGGATGCGAGCGCAGCAGGTTCACCAAACGCAACGTCAGATCGCGCAGCAGCGCCACGACACTCGTACTCGCGGCGGCGCGCGTCGCCATCGCAAAGGTATCGACGATCTGCGTTGTGGTGGGTTCTTCGGGGTCTACGCGGTCGAGAAAGGCGTCCACATCACGAAAAAGCGCATCGGGGGCATGGTCGCGCATCCAGGCGTGGAAGCGCGAAAGCGTCGTATGGTCGGGGATGCGCGTGGTGAAGAGCGAGAGGCCAACAAACCAGCGCACGATGATATTGTTGACGAGATGCCATTCGAGGTCACGGTCGGAACAGTTGCCAGCCCAGGCGCGCACCAGTTCGGCGCGCAGCAGCAACTCGACGGAATAGTCCGGCGGACGCCCTGGGCTGCCCTGCTGCGACGCGGAAAACCCTTGACACGCCTCAACCGCCTGGGTCGGCTCATAGCGCGTTCCCAACCAGACCAGAAAATGGTCAGCGCAGCGGGTCAGCACCTGACGCAACAGGAGCCGTTCGGCCCAAGCCAAGAGGTCGGCCAGAAAAGGAAGGAGCAAGCAGCGCAACCAGCGCGGAAGCGTGGGCAAATCGGGCGTGCCAGCCCGCAGGGTTGGTGGTATACTGGGGAGCATGATCTTGTTTTTTGCGGTTGTTTTTGTTGGTTAATACGTAAAGCATACCGCAAAAACAAGATCAGTCAAGAATGTTCTTTTTGCTTTCGGTTGCGATTATTTCTGATTAAAAATAGTTTGGATAATTTTGCAACAGTCTC
>NZ_NQWI01000245.1 GCF_002532535.1 Candidatus Viridilinea mediisalina | reverse complement strand
ATACCAATTACCCTTGAACATGCCGCATGATCAAGAACGCTAAAGCCCATTGGGACGCCATGTTCGGCAATCTGCAATCTGCAATCTGCAATCTGCAATCGTAAATGGTATTACAACTGACGCACAAGACGAGGACTGAGCCGCCGCTCAAGCCCAACGCCGAGGAAGGTAAACCCCAGAACCAGCAGGCTAATACAGAGGCTCGGTGGCAACAGCCACCAGATCCAGACAGGCGACAGGTAGATACCGCCATAGTTGAGCGCATAGCGGATCATCATGCCCCAACTCTTGGCCGTCGGATCGCTCAGACCAAGAAAGGCGATCCCGGCCTCGATCATAATCGCACGACCAATCTGGCCCACCAGCAGCGCAAGCAGGATCGGGCCGAGGGCCGGGAGGAGGTGGCGGAGCAGCACATAGAGCGGCCCGGCCCCAAAGAGCCGGGCGGCCTGGATGTAGTTGCGACTACGCAGGCTCAATACCTGGGCGCGGATGCTGCGCGCTGGCACCATCCAGCCAAGCAAGGCAATGCAAAGAATCAGGTTCAGCAAGCTTGGCCCGGCATAGGCCACCACCAAAATCAGCAACGGAACCATTGGCAGAGCCATCAGCAGATCCACGCAGCGCATCAGCAGCAGATCCACCCAGCCCCCCAGATAGCCAGCCCCAGCCCCAATGAGGGTTGCGATGAGCAAGGCCAGGCCACCCGCTGCCACACCGACCAACAGCGAGATGCGTGCGCCATAGATCAACTCACTCAGCAGATCCTGGCCGACATCGTTGGTTCCCAGGGGATGTTGTCTACTTGGGCGTTCTAAAGGAGCGCCACTGTAGGCTGTCGGATCGTGAGGCGCCAGCCAAGGGGCCAGCAGAGCCAGCAGCAGAAAGCTCCCCACCAGCGCCCAGCCCGCCAACCAGAGCCACGGGCGCGGCATTGAACGCTGCGGCGTAGGCTGGCTCAAGGCATGCGCATCATGCAAGCGTAGCGAAGCATTGCTCATTGCGCCCTCACACGCGGATCGAGCCGAGCATAGAGCAGATCGGCGCAAAGATTGGCACTCAAGACCGCCAGCGCAGCAACCAGAAAGACCCCCTCAAGCACCGGGTAGTCGCGTGCAGCAACCGCCTCAAACATCAGACGACCCATGCCAGGATAGGCAAAGAGCGTCTCGATAAAGATCGTACCAGTGACCGCAAAGCCAACCTGAGCAGCCAGTACGCTCACGAAGGGCAACAGCGCATTGCGGAGGGCATGGCGATACTTCAGCGTGCGTTCAGGCAGCCCCTTTGCGCGGGCGACCTGCATAAAATCCTCACCAAGAACCGTCACCATCGTATTACGCAGCAGCAGAAAACGCGCCCCAATCAACTCAAGAGTCAAGACCATGGTCGGCAGCATCCAATGGCGCAGCAGATCGAGCGCCTGTTCCCAGATACTCGGCCAGGTACGAAAGGGCGTATAGGCCCCAGCAAGTGGCAGCCAACCCAGATACACACTAAAAAAGAGCAGCGCCAGCAACCCAATAAAGAAGACCGGCAGCGCACGGAGCAGCGTAAAACTCACCAGCAGCACACGATCCAACAGCGTACCACAGCGCCAGCCCGCCTCCGCCCCGGCCAACATCGTCACCAGCGTAGCAAACATAAGGCTCGGCAGCACCAGCAGCAGCGTCCACGGCAAATGGACAGCAATCAACTCCGCGACAGGCGTGCGTAGCCGTAGCGAAACCCCGAGGTCACCACTGGTCAAACCCGCAAGATAGCGCAGATACTGCACTGTGAGGGGCTGATCAAGGCCATAGTAGGCAGCCAAGCGCGTGCGAAGCGCCTCATCATAGAGATACTGGTCGCTAGAGGGATCAATCAGAGCCGCCAACGGATCGCCCGGCATCAAGCGGGGCAACAGAAAGGTCAGCGTCAGCACCAGCCACACCGTCACCAGATAAAAACCCACCACCCAGCCCCAACGCAGGATCGGCCTCTTTGCCACACGCATAATGGTGCCTCACGTAGCGGGAAGGATACAGGAAGTAGGAAGTAGAAGGTAGGAAGTAGGAAATAGGTTTGCGGCATCAGGATGCGCTGAATGCCTCTACGTAGCGATAGCTTCGCGTCCTCGCGTCCTCGCGTCCTCGCGCCCTCGCAAACACCGCAGTCTAAAATCATCGTTAGCGCGAAAAAGCTCTGGGCCGCGCCGCTTGGCTTCGACAGGCTGGTTTCGGCAGGCTCAACCACCGAGCCAGCGGCGCGGTGGCTGA